>JAJYSL010000003.1 GCA_021793595.1 Acidobacteriota bacterium | reverse complement strand
GATCTAGATAGAGTCTTCAGGGAATACCGATCGTGCAACGCGATTCAGTTCTCGCGCCGAAGCCAGGTCGCGACCAAAGGGCTTCTCCACAATCACGCGTCCGTGGTCCGCCAGCTTGGCCTTGCCCAGTCCCTCAATCACGGTTCCAAACAGTGAGGGCGGAATGGCGAGGTAGAACGCAGGGTGCCGAGCCTTACCCATGACCTGCTTGATCGCGGTAAAGGTGACCGGGTCCTTGTAATCGCCACTCACATAAGTGATCAGCGACAGCAGATGCTTCAAGGCGCGCTGATTATCGATGCCGCCGGACTTGCGAATGCTGTCGGTCACGCGCCGGTGCAGCCGATCCAGACTCCACTTTGGAAATGCGACGCCAATTACGGGAACGTTCAGGTTCCCTCGCTTCGCCATCGCGTACAGCGCCGGAAAAATCATCTTGTGGGCAAGATCGCCCGTCACTCCAAAAACCACCAGCGCGTCGGATTGAGTTTGTGTCATCAGATAGGTCCTTTCAACTTGAGAGCAGTCCGAATTTCGAAATCCTTGCAGTGTCCAGGCGATTGCGAGTCAGCGAATCGCCGCCCTGTGCGAGAGAGCGTCTGGCTGGCGTACAGACGATTGCTTCGTGGTGGCCGGCCCACTCAGGTACTCTCGATACTCTCGGTCGACAACACCGAGGCTTCGTGCCAGCGCGACTTTCGCGACATTGTATTCATACAGGCTGTTCACCAGCTGCGCCTCCGCAGTAGCCAGAGAGGATTGAGCCTCGACCACCGGAAGATCATCATCCACGCCGTTGCGAAAGCGGTCTGTCGCATCGCTCACCGTGGCATGGCTCAGGTCGACATTGCTGCGAGCCACGTCCACCAGTTGCTGCGCGGCGGCAACGTCGAGCATGTTGTCGCGAATCTCCGCCTCAATCTGCTGATGGAAGTTGGCCAGTTGCGCCATGGCATCATGGGTAGCCGCGTTCGCAACATCGCGATCGCCGCGGAATTCCGCTTCTTTGAACAGCGGCACGTTCAGGGTTCCCTCTGCCAGGAACGTCCCGTGATAAATGCTGCCAACCGTGCCAGTAACTCCGTAGTTGCCTTTGAACGTCAGCGTCGGCAGTCGCTCGTAGCGGGCGGCGCGGCTCTGGTATTGCGCGGAACGCAACTTCGCCTTCAGGTATAGATATTTCTGCCGGTTGGCGTACGCCATCTGTAGTGCCTCGTCCAGCGGGATGGTTGCCAGCGTCGCGTACGGGGTGCTGTCGGTCAACTGAATCGGCTGGTCGGCAGCAAGCCCAATCTCTCGGTTCAAGTCGACCTTGGCCTTCTCAAACGCGGTCTGTTGCGCGATGACCACTTGCTGCTGTTGCTGGTATTGCACCCGGGCGCGCAACTCGTCGAGTTTTGCCACTACCCCGGCCTCGTGCTTCAGCTTCGCCTGACGCAACACTTCCGCATCGGTGGCCAACAGCCCCTTGGCATTGGCAACGTTGGCCGCCGTCGCGAGCACGCGCAGATAGGTGTCGGCGACAGTTTGGATCACCTGGCCTCGCGACGACTGATAACTGAAATCGACCGCTTTGATCTCTTCTCTGGCGGCACGGTATAGCTCAAACGATTGCAGGTCGAACAGCGATTGCGTCAGGTCGGCCTGCGCGATCACGGTATTGACCGTCACCACTACGGGAATATTTCCCAGCGCGGCGGGAGGAATCAGTCCCGGAGGAAAACTATGGATCAACTTCGAACTGAACCCTTCCGCCTCAAGATTGATCTGCAGGCGCTGACGTTCCGCCTGCCAGGTGAGATTCGGCATCAGGTAATTGATCGCCTCCAGGCGTTCGCCGGACACAATCCGCTGATCCTGTTTCGCCAGCGTTGTCTGCAAATTCGCTCGCAGCCCTCGACGGATCGCATCATCCAGCGAAAGCGGCAGAACGGTGTTGACCGGTGGACCAGAGCTGACGCTGCCGTAAACGGTATCTGCCGGAACGTTCAGCGTTAGTGGTCGCACCATACCGCTGTTTTGAGCCTGGGCCACGGGAGTGAATGCAATGGCCGTCACCAACACGCCCAGCCAGCTTTGTCGTCGAGGAATTTTCATCGTTATCAAACTAATTAGATTCGACCGAACCACAGCAGTTGCCAAAGTTGTGCCGCGCCGTGCAACAAAGATGCCGGCTTCAATTGCTTCCATTTATAGACTACCGAGTTTTCGACTCATGTATCCCTGGGCGCGGGATTCTGCTGCCGCAAAGAAGCACTGCACGAAGAGGTTGATACCGCAGTAACCGTTCCGCCGGCGATACCGTCCATAATTTTGCTTGCCTATTTGTCGGCGCCATGTTAACTACATAGTCAATACAATTCAGTTGCTCGACCACGCCCTTGCGGTGCGGCTATTCACGGTAGATTGTTTCAGCTCAATCGTTCACATGCGAGGCCATCATGGAAGCACTCAACATCGGCACTACGATTCGCGGCGTCCGTTTGCAGAAGGGGATGTCACAAGGGGACATTGAGAAACGAACCGGCCTTCTGCGCTGTTATTTGTCGCGCGTGGAGAACGGTCACACGGTTCCATCGCTCGACACGCTGCACAAGATTGCCAGCGCCCTCGACGTGCCCATGGCTCATTTCTTCGCCGAGAATGCCTTGAGCTACGAGATGCCGACACAGCGCTTCAGCGAGGATGAATTGCGCTTTTTGACCCAGATTCGGCGTTATTCCGCCAATTTGAATGAGAGCGATCGCCGGCTGTTACTGGCTATGGTGAAGAAATTTGCCGGCGCGGAAAAGAATTAATTCGATGTTGTTGTTTGTCACCGCGCCGCGCACAGACTCTTACGGAACCCAAAGGTTCACAGGAAAAGCATGACCAGCGAACCATGTTCCCGCTGGTGGCGTCACACTCTTCGAAAGTGAACAAACCAGTTCGCGAACAGTAGCAAGATCAGAGTCACCACAGAAAAGACAATTTTCTGCCGCTTGAAGTAAGGCTCTCTTCCAGTACCCAGAATCGGCGCCAGCGGCACCCCTATGGCCATGCCCGAGAGAAATCCCCCAAGGTGTGCCATGTTATCGATCTTGATACCTCCGGAATACATCAGGGTGGACGCCCCAATCAAAAGATTGATGCCCGCAAAATAAATGACACTGCGACGCAATCGGCGCAACTCTGCCCGAGGAAAGGGCAAGTGCGGTGAGTTCAACAGCAGAATCAGAATGCCCGCAATTCCGAAGACAGCACCGGAGGCACCTGCTCCAATGGCACCCGGATTCACAGCCGAGCTCAGCAGGTTTCCAGCGACGCCTGTCAGCAGATACACCGCTACAACTCCCGCAGGCCCCAGCAACGGCTCTCCCAGCAGCCCCAGGTTCCACAGGCACCACATGTTCGTACCGATATGAATAATGCCAATGTGGAGAAACGTCGCCGTCACTAGTCGCCACCACTCGCCATGCAATTCCAGAAGACCGTTGTTGGCTCCCCAGTGAAGAATTTGCTCGGCCGTCGGGTCCCACCAGGAGACGCCGCTCAACACCATCGCCAGATAGACGGCGCAGCTGATTCCGATAAGAATGTAGGTTGCCGGAGCGTAGGCCCAGCCTGTCAGAATCCGCGAACGAGTCTGCGAGGGCGGCGCTGCCTGCGTGTAGTATCCGGATCGCAGGTCGTAGTCCGATGGACCGTCCTGGGTTGCGCCGCGACCCCGCGCCATCTCCTGCGACGCAGGCGGCAGAATCTCAGGCCCACGACTCCCGCTGTCATTGTGATTGATCAGATCGAACTCCCCATGGAGGCAACAACCCTTTTGCGACGAAATGCTTGGACTGCTTACAGGCTACCCACCAGCTACCCAGATTACAAATGACATGATGAGAAGTCGGCGCGGGCGAGGATGTCCTTCCCCAAACCGGCCGGTGCAAAAGTCCGACGCAATCGATGGATTAAACTGAATGTTGCTCCCATTCCACTCCATTGAGGATTTTTAGGCCCATGAAGCCAATTCGGCGGGTATTGCTCAGCGTCACTGATAAATCGGGAATCGTCGAATTTGCGCGAGTTTTGGCCAAATATGGTGCAGAACTGGTGTCCACTGGCGGAACCGCCCGCACCCTGCGCGAAGCCGGTCTGACGGTGTTGGATATTTCCGAGTTGACCGGATTTCCGGAGATGCTGGATGGCCGCGTCAAGACCCTGCACCCGAAGGTACACGGCGGCATCCTGTACATCCGGGCCAATCCGGAACATCGAAAAGCAGTGGCGGAGCATGGCATCGAACCCATCGATATGGTGGTGGTGAATCTCTACGCTTTTGAAGCCACCCTGCACAAGCCCGGCGTCCACTTCGCGGAGGTCATTGAGAACATCGATATCGGCGGCCCGTCCATGGTGCGCTCCGCAGCTAAAAACTTTGAAGATGTCGCGGTCGTGACCTCGGTCACGGACTATGCCGCATTGACGGAAGAATTGCAGGCAAATCAGGGAAAGCTGAGTCGCGCAACGCGCTGGCGGCTGGCACAGAAGGCCTTTGCGCTGACCGCTGCCTACGATCTGGCAATCGCGAACGCGCTGGAGACTCTTCCCGCGGTTCCCCCGGAAGCGACCGCCCCGGTGACCGCCCTCAAGTCCGACGGGGAGCCCCTCCCCGCAACTTTGCGGCTGGCCTATTCGCAAACCATGCCGCTGCGCTATGGCGAGAATCCCCACCAGCGCGCCGCCTTGTACAGCAACGGCACCGGCACCGGGATCGCCGGGCTGCGCCAGTTGCAAGGCAAAGAGTTGAGCTACAACAACCTGGTCGATCTGGATGCCTGCTGGGAATTGGCGCAGGAGTTTAGCGAGCCCGCCGTCGCCATCATCAAGCACACCAATCCCTGCGGAGCCGCCACCGCCGAAACAATTGTCGAAGCCTACAAAAAAGCGCTGGCATGCGACCCAGTCTCGGCCTTCGGCGCGGTCATCGGAATCAATCGAGAAGTGGATGGCGATGCCGCGGCCGAGATCGCCAAATTGTTCGTTGAAGCGATTGTCGCGCCATCCTTCAGCGGCAAGGCAAAAGAGATCCTTTCCGCCAAGAAAAATCTGCGCTTGGTAGAGGTCAAGCCGGCCACCAGCGCCCCGACCATGAAATACATTTCCGGCGGCATGCTGATGCAGGATGCGGATCGCGGCCACATCGAAGCCGACGAATTGAAAGTTGTTACCAGGCGCGCACCGACCAAGGATGAAATTGCCGCTCTGATGTTCGCCTGGCGGGTGTGCAAACACGTCAAATCGAACGCCATCGTCTACGCCCGCGATGGGCAGACGCTGGGCATTGGCGCCGGACAGATGAGCCGCGTGGACGCAGCAAGATTTGGCGCGATGAAAGCCGTTTTGCCGCTGAACGGTTGCGTGGCTGCTTCCGACGCCTTCTTCCCGTTTCCTGATGGCTTGGAAGTCGTTGTCGGAGCAGGCGCTACTGCAGTCATCCAGCCGGGCGGCTCGGTGCGCGACGCAGACGTGATTGCCGCCGCCGATCAACTGAATACCGCCATGGTTTTCACTGGAATGAGGCATTTCCGGCACTAGATCGGATCGATTCCCGGGGGCCATTTTCCCCACGGATTGGGGCCCTGACAAGGCATTCCGGCGTACAATCAGGGAAAAGGGGCCGAATTGCTCCATTTCCGTGCGTGAACACTGCGGCACAAGGTGCGAGGTAGCGTTTCGAATGACGAAGGATCGTGTCGCCGAAGGGAATCCCCTTTCTCTGTGGAGATGGCAACAACCTGCTGCGCTAATCGCAGCGTTGGCGTGCTCCGCGGCTGCAATCGCCCAAACCAATTCCACCACGCAAACAATGCCGCAAAGCGCGCCCACCGGAATCAGTGCTCCCGCGGCAGCACCCGTGGGCATCCCAGCGCAAAGTTCAACTCAGGCTTCCCTGCAACCCACGGGTGAAACCGGCAAACGCGCCCAATCCTATTACCATTTCGCGCTCGGCCATCTGTACGAGGAATCAGCCGAACAATATGGACGGCCGGAACTGGCGGTGCAGGCGATTGAGCAATACAAGCTCGCGATCACCCACGACCCCGACTCGGTATTTCTGCAGAACACACTGGCAGACACATATTTCAAGCTCGGTCGAATCCGCGAGGCCATTGAAACGGCGCAGCGAATCCTGAAGACACATCCCGATGATCTGCAGGCACACAAGTTGCTGGGGCGCGTGTATCTGCGGTCTTTGGGCGACACGGGGAATGGCCAGCAGCCGGGCCCCATGTTGGATCTCGCTATTCAGGAGTTTCAAAAGATCGTAGCGATCGAACCTGACAAGGTGGAAGATCGTCTGCTGCTAGGTCAGCTGTACACCTTGAAGCATGACACCAAGGACGCGAAGGCGCAGTTTGAAGAAGCGCGTCGAATCGACCCGAATTCCGAAGATGTGGTGTTGAACTTGGCGCGCCTATATGGGGAGCAGAACAATCTGCCCGCCGCCATCAGCGTCCTCCAAAGCGTTCCTCCGGATGACCGTACCTTTAAAATTAATCTGGCCCTGGCAGCCGCCTACGACCAATCCGGAAACAGCACCAAGCTCGCCATCGCCGCCTATCAGGATGCGCTGACGCTGCAACCGGATAACCTGGATGCACAGCGTGGCCTGGCGGAAGATCTGCTGGCCGACAATCAACCCGATGCAGCGCTGAAACTTTTTCAAGGCATTGCCGCGCAGGACCCGGAGGATGTGCACTCTTTTCTCCGCATCGCAGAACTGGAACGTACCCAGGGCCATCTGAAGAAAGCCGCGGCCGCATTGGATCGCGCCCAGTCGCTCAATCCCGATTCGCCTGAGGTACAGTACAACGAGGCTTTGATCGCGCGAGCCCAGGGTCATCTGGATCAGGCAGCGGCACTGCTGCAGCAACTGGTCGATAGCACCCACCATGCCAGCGAAAAATACACATCGGACGAAAAGAATAATCGTGCCATCTTTCTCGATCGCTTGGCGACCGTGTACCGCGACCAGAACAAAACGCAACAGGCCATTGACGCCTACAAGGAAATGATTCTCCTGGGCGGCGACAATGCCGAGCGCGGTTATCAAGGCGAAGTGGATACCTACCGCGATGCCAAAATGCTGCCCCAAGCGACAGCAGCTGCGCAGGCGGCGGTGCAGGCATTGCCGAAGAACGTGGATTTGCAACTGACCCTTGCCGGCCAACTGGCAGATACCGGGAAGGTGAAGGAAGGCGTCGCGCTGGCCAAAGCGCAGTTGAGCGGCTCCAAGCAGGATCGTGTCGTATGGCTAACGCTGGCGCAGATGTACACCCGGCTGCATAAGTGGAAGGACGCCGCACTGGCCATCGATCAGGCGCAAAAACTCAGCACGACCAAGCCGGAAAACAGCTTGATCTACTTCCTGCGCGGCGCACTGCAGGAAAGACAAAAGCACATCGATGCCGCCGAGGTAGAATTCCGCCAATCGCTGGCACTGGATCCTGACAACGCACTGGCGATGAATTACCTGGGGTACATGCTGGCTGACCACGATCGAAAGCTGCCCGAGGCGCTGCAGTTGGTGGAGCACGCCGTCAAGCTCGACCCTGAAAATGGCGCTTATCTCGACTCGCTGGGCTGGGTGCGTTACAAGCTCGGCCAATATGAGTTGGCCGAAGAGGCGCTCGAGAAAGCCATCACCTTGATCCCGAAGGATCCAACGGTCCACGACCATCTGGGCGAAGTCTACGCCTCCACGGGGCATTTGCAACAGGCCGTCGCGCAATGGGAGAGTTCGCTTGCGAATTACGCCAACTCCGCTCCGGCGGACGCAGAACCCGCAGACGTGAACAAGGTCCGCAAACGGCTGGATAAAGCCAAGGTCAAACTGGCGAAAGAAGAGTCGCATCCAGTTCCGATAGCGCACTAGAGCTCTCAACCCTCTCATGCAGGCAACTTCGCTCAGCAACTGCGCAGTGATCGGCGATGCGTCCGATCCCTTGACTGCGCGCGAGCACCCGGAAAACCCTCATGCCTATCGCTCTGCCTTTCAGCGGGACCGTGATCGCGTCATCCACGCGCGTGCCTTTCGCCGCCTTGCGGGAAAAACGCAGGTGTTTACCCATCGCGACTCTGACCACTTCCGCAGCCGACTCACGCACACGATTGAAGTGACCCAGATCGCCCGCACTGCAGCCGCAGCGCTGGACCTGAATGAAGAACTGGTCGAAACCCTTGCGCTGGTTCATGACATTGGGCATCCACCGTTTGGCCATGCTGGCGAGCAGGCGCTCGATCGTCAGTTGCAAGCCTATGGCCTCCACTTCGACCACAATCTGCACGCCTTGCGCATCGTGGAATATTTTGAGCAGCGCTATGCCGGGTTTCGCGGACTGAACCTGACATTGGCAGTGCGCGAGGGCATCATTAAACATTCGCGCGACTATTCGCTTGCACAGCATCCTGAACTGCAGCCATACCTGCTGGATCAATTGCCTCCTCTGGAAGCGCAATTAATCGACCTGGCCGACGAAATCGCATACCTGACGGCGGATATGGACGACGGCGTGGAGGCGGAAATCCTCTCGGTCGAAAATCTGCGTCGCAATGTTTCCCTGTTTGAAGAGTTTTATCGAAAGATGGAACTTCGATATTCGACAGCCGCGCCCAAATTGCTATTCCATGAAGCGCTCAAGCGCATGTTGAACGCCTTGGTCAATGACCTGGTGGTCAACACTCATCGTCGCGTGACAACCGGCGGAATTCAATCACTTGCTGCCGTACGCCATGCAGGCCACCGACTGGTCGCCTTTTCTGACGAGATGGAACAGCGCCGCCATCAGGCCAAACAGTACCTGCTGCAGGAGTTGTATCACGCCAGCTATCTGGAACGTGATCATGCGCTGGCGGAGGAAATTATCGCAGGATTGTTTCAATACTGGATGCAGAATCCACTCGAATTGCCTGCCAGCCACGAAACCCAGATCGCCAGCGAAGGCGCTCCTCGCGTGGTCGCGGATTACATTGCGGGTATGACCGATCAGTTCATCGAAGATCAGTGGCAAAATGTGCAGACATCTGCGAAACAATGATCCCTCACAATCCACCTGGGTCCGATTTTGTTCGCGCGCTGTCGAGCCACGCCGTGTAGACCATGTCGCGCAACATGGTCGCACCCGCTGCCAGCCTTTCCGCGGTAAAACTGCGCGATGCCGCCGTTCCACGGCCGTCGAATGCCCCCTGCCTGTCGAATCGGTAGACTTGGGCGACCTGCGCATGGCTGGTCCGCAGATACAGCAGAAAATCCTGAAACGGCGCATCGACAACGCGCGCCGCAGGAATCAGCTGTGCTACATCCCTCGCCTGAACATTGTCATGCACAAATTCCGTTTCGAACCGGCTATGGATGCCGCGCTGACGCGAGAACTTTTCTGGATTCTGCGTCTCGACCCATCCGTTGTAATTGATCGTTGTGTGCAGCGGTTGCGACCCGTCCCCGACAAAATGACCAAGACATCCGATGTCATACAAAATCGCCTGCTCTGCGCCATCGGTGTCTGCGTGCGCCCGCTTCAATAGTCGATAATCGCTCATGTCCACGGTGAGTCTTTCAAAGTCTTCCTCGGCCTGCCACGGCAGCATGCCCACCTTCTGTGGAGCGAGTCGGTCGGCCAAATTCGGATGCCGGCGATCAGCAGCATGCAAATCATCGAGGAAATCGTATCGCTCTGTAGGCAGGGCATCGGGTGCAACCACATCCGCCAATTCGAGATCGATAAAATGTTCCGGAGCGCCGGCAAAACTCAACTCCGGCTCCGCCAAGGAACGCCAACGGTCTGGCTCCGGGCCCAGATATTCGATCTCGTCCAGGGCTCGCGGAGTGCGCAGGAATGCAGGCATGCCTGGCGGCAGCGTCTCCATTGCCACTCGATTTATGATTTTGTGTCCATCGCGTCCCCATGCGAATGAATGCGGCGCGGCGATCACAAGAAATATCGCCAGAATAAGAAGTCCCAGGACAGAGGGCAGTCCCACCCTGGACCTCGCAGGACTGGCGATGCAAAACCGTTGCCACCACGCATCGAATTGTGCCAACGAGCGCTCACACTGCAGCCTATGTCGCTCGCGCTTGTCGCGAACCCTTCGTCGCAGTTCCTCTTCCAACGGCTCCAACAAGTCGAAAGTGATATTCGCCGGTTGAAAACGCTCAGGGTCCGCGTGGGTAATGTAATACACCAGCGATCCCAGGCCCGTCGCTCGCGGTACTGGCTCCGGCTGCTGTCCTTGCGCTAGCGCGGCCGCGTACAGACCGGCCAGCATCCCCGTCGCAATCGATTCCGTGTAGCCCTCCACTCCAGAAATCTGACCGGCAAAAAGAATCCGTGGATGATCGCGGAGTTGCAGCGTCTCTGTCAGCAATCGCGGCGCGTTGATGTAGGTATTGCGATGGATTTGGCCATAGCGAAGGAATTTCGCATTCTCTAGACCCGGGATCAGCCGCAGCACACGTGCCTGTTCGCTGAACTTCAAGTGATTCTGAAATCCGACCAGGTTGTAGGAATCTGCCCGCAGATTCTCGCAACGCAGCTGCACCACCGCCCATGGTGTCTTGCCGGTTCGCGGATCGCGCAAGCCGACTGGCTTCATGGGGCCAAAGCGCGGCGTATCGCGCCCCCGTCGCGCAAGCTCTTCAATGGGCAGGCAGCCTTCAAAGTAGGTCAGCTTCTCCCATTCCTTTTCCTGCACGGATTCCGCCGCCACCAGCGCATCGTAAAAGCGGTCATACTCCTCCGCCGTCATGGGGCAGTTGATGTAGTCGGCGGTGCCCTTGTGCCAGCGTGCCGCCATGTAGACCCGATTCATGTCGATCGATTCAGCGTCCACGATCGGGCTGATGGAGTCATAGAACGCAAGGTGCCCGCTGCCGGTCAATTCAGCAATCGCGTTCGACAGTGCGGGCGAAGTGAGGGGTCCGGAAGCAATCACAGTCCATCCGTCCACGGGATCGAGCGTAGTCACTTCTTCCCGATGCACAGTAATACGCGGTTCCCCTGCAATCGCTTGCGCGACCAGCCGGGAGAACTCCACGCGGTCCACCGCCAGTGCATGGCCTGCGGGCACGGCAGAGACGTCGGCGGCCTGCAACAACACGGACTCCGCGCGTCGCATCTCCTGCTTCAGCAGCCATGGCGCGGTGTTCTCACTTTCAGACTTCAGCGAATTTGAGCAGACCAGTTCGGCGAAGTCCGCTGTCTGGTGCGCTTCCGTCGAGCGGACCGGCCGCATCTCATATAAATCGACGTAGCATCCTCGCCGCGCCGCCTGCAGCGCAGCTTCAGGGCCCGCCAATCCAGCGCCAAGAACACGAATACGAGGAAGATTCATTACCATCCGATGGAAGATTTCTCCCTCTATGGTAACGGCTACAGCAGGATACCGTTTGAGATGGCGCCGCGCGCCTGCTGCCACCGCGACGAAGAGTAAGGTAGTAGAGAGATTCGCTGTCAGGAACTCACGGTACAGCGCCGTCCGACTCGCAGAAACTAAACACGCTATTCGCCCATGATGCTGCTCTACAGTCTGGCCCTGGTGGTCGCCATCGTTCTCGCTTCGCCGTATTGGCTGGTCCGCATGGCCTGGAGCGGTCGCTATCGCCACGGTCTCGGCCAGCGGCTGGGACTGATTTCCCCGGGCCTTCGCAGATTTGTCGGGGAACGATCCACGATTTGGATCCACGCCGTTTCCGTCGGCGAAGTCCTTGCAGCCAGCCGCCTGATTGAACGAATGCAGGTCCTCGATCCGGATTTGCGCATGGTCATTTCGACAACCACACGGACCGGGCAGAAACTGGCGCAGGACCGCTTCGATACCAGCCATGAGCAGACGAATGATTCCGCACCGCGCTCGACACGCGTGTTCTATTACCCGCTCGATTTTGCATGGATCGTTCGTCGCTATCTTAAGGCACTCAAACCCCGCGTCCTCGTCCTGGTGGAAAGTGAACTGTGGCCGCGCATGCTGGTCGAAGCAGAGCGTGCCAACATTCCCGTTATTGTGGTCAATGGGCGCATTTCGAATCGATCGCTGCCTCGATACCGCGCCCTGCGCCCTCTTTGGACGCCGCTGCTGCGCAAGTTGACGCTTGTCCTCGCACAGAGCGAACAAGATCGGCTGCGTTTCGTGGACATTGGAGTCCCCGCAGACAAGGTGCGTTCCGCCAGCAATCTGAAATATGATGTGCGCGCTGCGGTTGAATTGCCGATCACGCGTGAATTGCACACGCATCTCCCGCAGTCGGGCAAGGTGATCGTCGCCGGCAGCACCCTTGATGGTGAGGAAAAGCTGCTGCTTGACGCCTTTCGCGAATTGCTTCCCGACATGCCTCAACTCACAATGATCCTTGCGCCTCGCCACCCGGAGCGCTTTCGCTCCGTCGGAAAGTACATCACAGACGCGGGGCTCCCACTGATTCGCCGTTCTGACTGGATGCAGCACCCCGAGCCGATCGCAGCCGGCAGCGTATTTCTTCTCAACACGGTAGGCGAGTTGGCGTCCGTATATTCGCTAGCTTCGGTCGCTTTCGTTGGCGGAAGCCTGATCCCAGCCGGCGGACATAACCCGCTGGAACCGGCCCAGTTCGCAGTCCCTATCGTGATGGGTCCTTATACTGAGAACTTTCGCGGCATGGTCGCAGCATTGCTGGAACAGGAGGCTATCCGCGTCACCCCCCCGGAGCGTTTGTGTCCTGCGCTACAGGAACTCCTCACGTCTCCGGAAGCAAAGTCGATGGGCATCCGCGCTCGACACGTCTTCGAGGAGCAGGCAGGCGCTTCTGACACATGTCTCGCCGCCATTCGGAAAGTTTTGGCCGAATCTTCACCTGCGCCAAAAAAAGCTGTCCAGCGATGAACCATCAGACGGAAAGTCCTCAGCGCAGCGTCGCATCCATTCTGTTATGGCCGTTCACGGTGCCCTACGGAATTGGAGCGCGTTTCAAAAACTGCGCCTACGACCGCCGCTGGCTGCAATCACAAAAACTATCCTGGCCGGTAATCAGCGTCGGCAATCTCTCCGTCGGCGGCAGCGGAAAAACTCCCTTAGTGTTGCTGCTTGCAGATCTGCTCTCGCAACGCGGTTGGAACGTCGATGTCCTGAGCCGTGGCTACGGACGCAGCAGTAAGAAGGTGGCGCGTGTCGATCCGTCGGGCACCCCGGAAGAGTTTGGCGACGAGCCACTCCTGATGGCTCGCCATGGGCTCTCCGTGTATGTCGGAGCGAACCGCTATGACCCAGGCCATTTGGCCGAAAACGAAGCCGAGCCTGCGTCGCCTTCCGCGCAGCGGCTGCATATTCTCGATGATGGATTTCAACATCGCAAGCTCGCTCGTACTGTCGATATTGTTCTGCTGCAGCGTGCCGATTTGCAAGGACATTTGGTTCCGGCCGGGCGACTGCGAGAGCCGCTGAGCGGATTGCGCCGCGCGGACATCTGCATTTTGCGTGCAGAGGATGCCGACCTATCCGAACGCGTGCTGCAACTCATAGGCCAAGATGGCCAAACCCCCAATCCCGCTCGCGTTTGGAATGTCGAGCGTCGAACCACCCTTCCCGCCGATGCAGCCTCCATGCCGAGCGCAGTGGCGTTTTGCGCCATCGGCGATGCCGCAGGTTTTTTCGATGGTTTGAGGGACGCCGGCCTCGCGTTGCAGAATACGTTCGCGTTTCGCGATCACCACGTCTACACCCCCAGCGATATCGCCCGCCTGAGAGCAGCCGCGAGCAATTCGGGAGCGAATTGCCTTGTTACGACAGAAAAAGATAGCATGCGGCTTCCCGCCGAGCTTCGGGCGGAATTGGAAAAACATGTCCCTCTTCTGATTGCAGGGCTGGAGC
Source organism: Acidobacteriota bacterium (assembly GCA_021793595.1). The sequence continues at coordinate 61,872 of JAJYSL010000003.1, read as the reverse complement.
TTCGCCTGCAACAGGAGAAGCATTGCGTCGACGGGTTGGAATCACTCCTGCAGGAACGTCTTCAACTCCACCCGCGCGACGTGCGATGATGAATCGTTGCCCATTCAATCTCAATCTCTCCGAATCCTTGTCGTTCGTTTAGGCGCGATGGGCGATATTCTCCACGCCTTGCCGGCAGTGACAGCCCTGCGGACAGCGCTCGATACAAATCATCCCGGCAGCCGTATCGGCTGGGCCATCGAGCCGCAGTGGGCGCCTCTTCTGTGCGCCGGCTCCGCTGGGCAGCACTGCGAACGTGGCCCGCAGATGCCTCTCGTCGATCAATTGCATCCCGTACCCGCAAAGCAATGGGCCCGCAAGCCGCTTGCAATTTCCACCCTTCGCGAAATTCGACAACTTCGTGACACGTTGCGTGCCCAACGCTACGACATCTGCATCGACTTGCAGGGGGCGATCCGATCGGCATGGATCGGAAGAATGGCGAAGGCGCCGCGAATGATTGGAGAGGCCGATCCACGGGAACCACTCGCGCGTTGGCTATTCCGAGAACGCATCGCGACCACCGGCATGCATGTTGTGGAACAAGCGAATGAAGTCGTGCATGCCGTCTTCAGGCAGGCTCTACCTTATCAAGCGCCGGAATTACCCATCGATCCTGATGCCGAACACTGGTGCGAATCATGGCTGTCGGAACGCGGCATCGATCGATTCGTCCTGATGAATCCCGGTGCTGGCTGGGGAGCGAAATGTTGGCCCGCCGAGCGCTATGCAGCCGTTGCCGCCGAATTACGCGCCGTGGGTTTGCCGACCATTGTCAACATCGGGCCCGGTGAGTCAAAATTGGCGAATGCTTTCTCGTCCGATCCGAACGCGCGCGTCTTTCCCATGACGGGCAGTATTGGCCAGTTGATCGCATGCACCCGTCGCGCCAGTCTGTTCATCGGCGGAGATACCGGCCCGCTGCATCTTGCCGCCGCTCTCAACATTCCTGTCGTCGGCATTTATGGACCCACCAACCCGGCACGCAATGGTCCCTATGGAACCCGCGCGATCATACTCCGGCATCCTGCCAGTAAACGGGATCATACCCGAAGGAGCGAGCCTGAAACCGGCCTGTTGACAATTACAGTGGAGGATGTGATGGAGGCGGCGCAACAGCTCCTCCAGTCACAGGCGGCGCAGCAATGACCTCCACCACATTCAACCAGCGATGGAAAAAAATTTCGCGGCGCATTCGCGTTCCGCTCGGTTTTCTTTCCGCCATATTCTATTTCTGGCTCGCGCATCCCACATGGCGATCTTTGCTGCTGAGCCTCGTCCTGGTAGTGCCCGGAATTCTGCTTCGCAGCTATGCCTCCGGCCACGTCACAAAAAATGTTGCGCTGACGACCACCGGTCCTTACGGCTACACGCGCAATCCCCTATATTTTGGCTCGATTCTGATTGCCTTTGGATTTGCCGTTGCGGCGCGTAGCCTGTGGATTGCCCTGGTTTTCCTAATGCTTTTCCTCATCATCTATTGGCCGGTGATTCTGGACGAAGAAGAATTTCTACGCAAGCAGTTCCCCGATTACGACGCCTATTCCGCCCGCGTACCGCGACTGATTCCGCGCCTCGGCCGGCCGCTGCAAGAAGGAGAAGGAAAATTTTCTGTTCAACTCTATCGCAAACATCGTGAATACAACTCGATTTTAGGCGCCGTATCCATGTATCTTGTTCTGGTAGCCCGCATATTTCTTTGGCACTGACGGCCAAAGCTGGAAACTCCATTTTTTCTGTCCTCGGCGAAGACAAATGCAATCAAGAAAAGGAATATGCGAAATTTTTTAGCTGCCTTTGTCGCCGGATCGCTGCTTCTCGCTGGCCTGTCTCCTGTCGCGCTCGCCCAAACGCCCAGCCTTCCTGCTCCCAATTCTCAATTTCAAATTCCGGTGAATGAATCCCTCACCTATGCCGTCGACTGGCGCGTGTTTCCCGCTGGCACGGCCACATTTCACCTTCAGGCGCAAGGTAACAATGTGCATGTGGTGGCCACAGCCGCCACCATCGGGACAGTCAATCTTTTGTTTCCAGTCAGCGATCGATACGACAGCGTCTTCGATCGTGTATCCGGTTGCTCCTTGGAATACCGCAAGCAAATCCAGGAGGGGCGTCGACGGATCAGTGGACTGATGCAACTGGATTACGCCCATCACCTGCAAAAGATCAGCGAAAAGAATCTGGTCTCCGGAACATCTAAACAACAAACCTCATCGATCCCAGGCTGCGTGACCGACGTCCTTTCCGCCATTTTTTATGTTGGATCACAGCCATTGCAGATCGGTCATGATCTCCACTTCCCTCTCGCTGACGGTGGCCACGTCGTCCCCGTCACGGTTAAAGTGGAGGCCAAGGAATCCGTCATCACTCCCGCCGGAACCTTTGCCGCGATTCGCGTACAGCCCACCGCTGCTGCAGGCGTGGTGAAGAACAGGGGCAATATCTGGATCTGGTACACGGATGACGCACGCCATCTTCCCGTGCAGGTTCGCGCTCACTTGTTCTGGGGAACCATCACGATGCGTCTCACTCGCATCGATCATCCCTAGCACCTCTGCAGCCCCGACCAGGGAAACACCGCTCGCTGGCTACTTGCCTATCGCACCGGCTCGATGGAAGTCCCATTCAACAGAAAGCTGCTGAGCCCCAACGTGTCTGTTCGATACACGCGCACATGCGCGTCCCCCAACTCGTCCAGCACCGAAACGCGCGGATGGCCAAACGGGTTGTGGCGTCCGACGGAGATGACAGCAAACTGAGGATGAACCGCCGCCAGAAATGACGGGATCGTCGAAGTGTTGCTGCCGTGATGCCCCACCTTCAGCAGCCCCGCCGCCAGCGGCTCGGTTGCAACCATCTGTTCTTCGACCGGCGCTTCCGCGTCTCCTTCCAATAGCGCAGCCGTGTTCTCATATCGAATGCGCATCACCAGGGAATCGTCGTTCGTCGCGCGCGCTACAGGATGATAGCTGGCCGCCGGCGCAAGAATGCGCACATGAACCCCGCCAAAAGTAAAGCGCTCCCCCGCACTCATCCGTTCGACTGGAATTTTCTCTTGCGCGGCCAACGCCAGCAGTGATTCGTAATCCAGGATCGGGGGATTGTTTCCCACCCACAAGAATTTAGGATGAAAATTCCGAAGGATGGCCGGCATGCCGCCCATGTGATCGCTGTGCGCATGGGTCAGTGCAACCGCATCGAGCCTGCGAATATGACGCGACCACAGATATTGCGATACCACCTCCTCCCCAATATCGAATTGAGGATCATCCGTGCGCGGACCGCCAACCGGGCCTCCCGCATCCACCAGCAAGGTGTGCCCATCCGGCGTAACAATCAGCAGAGAATCGCCCTGCCCCACGTCGATCGCCGTCACTTCCATCACTCCACGATGGCGCGTGACCGGAACCGGCCACAGCACCAGCAGCGAGCCAACGAAAATCGCCGCCAACGCAACCGCTTTCCATCTACGGGATAGGCGGATCATCCACAAGGCTCCAATCCATGCGGCGGCAAAGCACAAAAGTGACCACTTGGGTGGACCGGGAGTTCGCAGTGAAGATGCCGCGAAATTCCCGAATAAATGAATCAACGACGAGATGGCATGCAGCAACAACGCCGTCACGGCTGCGCTCGGCACTGCAAGTGCAGGATGGATACAGCCCAGCAGGAATGTCATCAACGCCAGCGGCAGCATGAACGCTAGCAATGGCAGCCCGAAAAGATTCGCCGGCAACGCCACCAGGGTGATTCGGTGGAAATAGACGGCCATCGGCAAAACCATTGCCAGTTCCACCACAAGGGCGACAATCATTGCCTCTGTAAATCGCAGACACCAGCGAACAAATCCGAACGGCAGCCTCCAACCCCAGAGAGGTCCAACAATGTACCGCAATCGTTCGACGTACATGCGCAACAGCACACGCATTTGAGCCACCTTGGGCGGCAGAAGCGGATCCAGCCGTATTTGCCGCGGCAGGCGAACACCGCGCAGATAGGGTGCCAGCGTCGCCTCAATCAACGGCATGGCCACACCCGCAATGACCAGCACCGCGAGAAACGTCATCTGAAAGCTGGCATCAAATAATGCCGAAGGATCGTGCATCAGCACCCCGATTGAAGCGATGCCGATGGCGTTGAGCGCTGCGCGCTCGCGGTACAGGATGCGGCTGAATAGATACACCGCACTTAGCCATAGCGCGCGCTGCACCGGCGGGGCAAAGCCTGTGAGAAAGGCGTATGGCAACGCCAGTAAGATTGCCATCAGCGTGGCGGGTACTTGGCCCAACCGCAGTTTGCGCGCCAGCCAGAAAATCAACCCAATCACAATGGTGATATGCAAGCCAGAAACAACCAAAAGGTGGAAGGATCCCGTGCGCTCGAAAGCGCTTCGCACGGAGTGCTGCAGACGCGTTCGATCACCGAACAGCATGGCACTGAGTACGCTGCTGTCTTGCGGCGACAAGCGCATCCATCGCGGCACCCAGCGGTCGGAAGCGCTGATCATCGCAATCCGGTCCAGCCGCCCTCCGGCCCACGTCTGCGCGGCTGTCGCCAGGCAACTCAACGAAGGACGGCCGTAGATAGGCGTCGCATGAACGGCTTTGGCATCCGCACTCCCCAGAACCGCGATGCCATGCTGAGCAAGATAGGCGGGATAGTTCCACGCACCTGGATCAAGAAAATATTCGGGCCGATGAAAGCGCAGCTCTACATTAAGCCGCTCGCCACAGCGAAGTTGCGGCAGGCTTTCTCCCGGTTTGGCATAGAGGTTCAGCCGCAGGCCGCCTGCGACCGCTGCTTGCCAAGCGCGATCCGCGTTAAAATCCTCGACATGATCCAGCGATAGATCAATCTGCTGTGTCTGTTCTGTTTCTGCGGGTCTTCCGAAAGGGCTGAGTCGCGTCTCAGATCGCGCCGAGTGAATGGCAGTCACGGTTCCACTCACATTTCGCTCAAGACCATCCGCCAGGCGAGTAAGAACAGGGGAGGTTGGGTGTAGAGGAGCCACCAACGCGCAGAATTGCCCCGCGCAAAACCACAACAGCAGCAAGGACAGCCACAGCGTACGCACCGCGATCCGCCCCGCCAGCAACGCCACTCCCGTGGCCAATAATGCGCCCACCAAACTTAGAAGGGGAGGATGCCAGACCCAGCGCGCGTCAATAATGCCGAGCGAGAATCCTGCGGAGGCCAGCAGCATGGGCGCGCTGCCGAACGACAACCGTTCTCGTCGAAGTCGATAGCGCGTGGCGCGCAGAGGCGCAGGTTTGTACCCGCTCAACCTTCGTGCGGACCGCGTCGTCTCCGGAAGGGTTGTGCCTGAAGCCATGTTGATTCCCGCGAACTCAGCGCTGAAGCGTCGCGATGGTTTCCATGTGATACGTTTGCGGAAACATATCGACCAGTTGCAGGCGAATGAGGCGGTAGCCGGATTGTATCAATGCTGCCAGATCGCGGCCCAAGGTCGCCGGATCGCAGGAGACATAAACGATCCGCCGCGGTCCCAGGTCTGCCAGCATTTTCGCAGCCTCGACGCCCGCGCCGGCACGCGGAGGATCGAGCAGAATAAGGTCGGGTGCATTCTGTTTGCGTGCGATTGCCTGGCGAAGAAAATTCGCCGTCGAAGCCTGCACATACTCCGCCCGGCTGCCACGCAAATTGTGTCGCAGGTCCCTGCAAGCGGCTGCGCTCGACTCCACCGCGATCACATTCTGAAAAAGCTCCGCCAACGCAACCGAAAACAGGCCCACCCCGGCATAGAGATCCCATGCAAGGCCACCAGTCTCGCCCTGTGTAACCGCTGCGAGAAACTTGTCCAGCAGCGTGGAATTCACTTGAAAAAACGATCCTGCGCTTACCGTATAGTCGCGACCGGCCACGTGGTAATTCACGTTCTGGCGCCCCCATTGCAGCGCGGCTCTAGACAAACGAGCTTCGCCTTGATCCGTCGCGAGCATCTGCACACCCACCAGCTGTGGCATTTCACGCTGCAGGTTCTCGAAAAACACTTGATAGGTCTCTTCGCGTGTGTTGGCGCGGGGCCGAGCCCAAATCGTGATGAAAAGTTCAGACTGATCATGGTTCGTGAACATTTCAATTTCGTGTGCGTCCACCGGAACCACTCCGCCCGCCCCAAGCGTCCGGACAACACCGATACATTGCTCCAGCAGCGGAGCCGCGATGGGGCAACCCTCAATCGCCGTCATTCGATGCGATTTCGACTGCCGATAGCCAATTGAAAATTCGGGCCGCGTCTGCACCTGGAGTCGCACTCGATTGCGGTATCGCAATGGCTCGCCAACCAGCAGCGAAATTTCAGGTAGATCGCGCACCCCGGCCCGCGTGAGACTCTCCCGCAGCATCTCCCGCTTCAGTTCCACCTGGTAAGGATACGCGCCATGTTGCAGTTGGCATCCACCGCACGTCGCGAACCACGGGCACGGGGCCGTCACGCGAAATTCCGATGCGTCCTGAATCTGCCGCGCGTCGGCTACGGAATATCCTCGGTGCTCCTGAGTGATCTCCGCTTCCACGATTTCTCCCGGCAGTGTGAACGGCACAAAAACGCTGAGTCCGCCGCGCGCCGCATCCTTCGCGGGAATTCGCGCCAGGCCCTGGCCGCCGTAAATTACTTTTTCAATCGTCAGCTTCATGTGTGGCGCATATAGAAAAGGCTTAGGCGGGGAAGATGGTTCTGCTCGAATAGACGGCGCCGAAGAAATTGCTGTTCAATCTGCCGAATCTGCACGGTCTGCAGGCGGCTGCGATACGGCGCCAATTCCCTGCTGGATTGCTCGCGCAGCATTAGCAAATTTTCTGCAGACGTGAACGCCTGCAGTGAAGCGAACAGCTGGTCCTCCAACACTAGCAACTGCTGCTCTAGGGTTTCCGTCGAAACTCCCCCTTGGCCCTCCAACGTTGCGGCGATCGCCTCAAGGCGACGAGCAATCTCCGCGTAGATATCTCGGGCTTTTTCAGGAGTTGCACTTTTCCTCATTGCCTCCGCGTTCGCCCGCACAAACGCCGCAATGCGCGATGCCTCAAAACCACTTTCTTTTGGTGTGGATGGCTGCTTCCGAAGCGCGCCGGTCGCAGCTTCTTGCATGTCTTCCACAGCACGGAGGACTTCCTGCGCGCAATAGGCAAGCCCGTTAATCCGCCGAACACGCCCCTTTGCCTGGCGCGCAGCATACTTCTCAAATGTCGCGTCAATCCCGGCAAGAACAGCTTCCAGCGGAAATCCCGCCTCCTGCCACATCGCAATCAGGGACCAATCCAACGTCGACAGCATCAGCAGCGAGCCGCGCCTCCGCTGAAAATGCTCCTCGATCTCCGTGTAGTAGTTGAAATAGTTCTGCAAGGGCGTCGATTAAGCCTTCCGCTTGCTGTTGATTTTTCGCAACCGCGCGCCGGCAACTAGATTACGCTCGTAAATAATCCGCAATCCTTCCAGCGTCAGCGTGTCGTTCACCTCGGAGATGAACCGCGACTCTCCGGCAATCAATCGCGCCAGACCGCCGGTGGCGACACATTTCGTTTCTGGCCCAAGTTCCGCGATCATCCGCTCCAGAATGCCGTCCACCAGTCCGATGTGGCCGTAGAACAATCCGATCTGCAGATTATCCACCGTGTTGGTGCCAATTACCTTTGGTGGCCGTTTGATCTCCACTCGCGGTAGGCGGGCGGCCCTTGCAAACAGAGCCTCCGCAGCCACGTTCACCCCCGGAGCGATAGCACCGCCAAGGAATTCTCCATGCTTTGAAACAACATCGAAATTTGTCGCCGTCCCAAAATCCACCACAATGCAAGGCCCTCCGTATTGCTGAAAAGCCCCCACACAATTGGCGACGCGATCGGCGCCCACTTCGCCCGGATTATCGGTCAAAATGGGAAGTCCGGTTTTGACTCCAGGCTCGATGAATAGAGGTTTGTGGTTGAAATATCGTTCCGAAAATTGGCGCAGAATCCAATCAATGGGAGGGACCACCGACGCGATGACAATACCGTGGATTTCTTTGCTGTCCACCCCTTCGGTTTGCAGCAGATTGCGAATCAAAATGCCGTATTCATCTGCGGTCTGCCCCTGCCGCGTGCTGATCCGCCATGTCGCGCGCAATTCGCCGATGCGCTGCCCTATCACGGGATAGATTGCGATCACGGTATTTGTGTTGTTGACGTTCAGTACTAAAAGCATGGTTCTTCAACCTTTCGCCAATCGCTCCCGAACTCCTCCGGACAAAACCCTGCGAACGCCATCCTCGGTCTGCACGCGGAGAAATCCCTTTTCATCCAGGCCCGCGGTGACGCCAGTGTACCCCCCTGCCTCATCGACAAACACCTGTTTTCCCCGAATCCACGTTGACTTCGTTTCCAGGCGCCCCAGTATTCCCACGCAGGCCATGGCAAAACTCTCCGGCTGGATCAGAGCGTCAATTTCGCTCTGTAAGCATTGCAACGTCTCAACCAGCAGATCTTCCCGCACAATTCCTCGATCGGTTTCGAGACGCAGCGAAGTTGCTTCGCTGCGAAGTTGCGCTGGGAACATTCGCTGGTTCACGTTGATGCCGATTCCGATGACGGCGTAGCGAATGCGAGATGCCGCGGCATTCATTTCCATCAGAATTCCACCGACTTTTCGTCCCTGGAATAACAAATCGTTCGGCCAGCGAATATCTGTAACCAATCCGGTTACATTTTCAATGGCGCACTGCACGGCCAGCCCGGTTGCCAACGAAAGCCACAGTCCATCGGCAGCCGCCAATTGTGGGCGCAGCAAAATACTGACGTAAATGCCGGTGTAGGGTTCAGAGTGCCACGCATGATCGCCGCGTCCTTTGCCTGCAGTCTGCTCCTCCGCAACATAAACCGATCCATGGGGAGCGCCCTTCGAAGCTTCCTGCATGGCATGCGTGTTAGTCGATTCGATAGACGAAAGCATGTGCAAGTGGCCACCAAAGATTGTTCCCGCCAGGGCCTTCTGCAGCACGTCGAGATCGAGACTCTCCCTCATATGATCGATGTCTAGAAGATTTCCGCAGTGATCTTCATGCTCAGATCGATCGCCGAAACAGAATGGGTGAGCGCACCGACGGAAATGTAGGTCACCCCAGTCTGCGCGTATTCTTGAACCGTTTTCAGCGTGATGCCGCCGGAGACTTCGATGGGAATGTCTCGTATCTGTTTGCGCGCGATGCCGACGGCGTGCGTGGCTTCTGCGGGCGTCATATTGTCGAGCAGCAAAGAGTCGGCGCCTCCCGCCAGCGCTTCATCGAGTTCCGCCAGTGACCGCACTTCAATTTGAATTTTCTGCCCTGGCAACCGCCGTTGCATCGCCAACGCCAGCACCTTTGCGACGCCACCACCCAGGGAAATGTGGTTGTTCTTGATCAGCACGCCATCGGCGAGATCCATGCGATGATTTTGTCCGCCTCCACAACTGACCGCATACTTATCCAGCAGGCGAAGTCCCGGCGCGGTCTTCCGAGTATCCAGAATCACCACTCCAGTGCCCGCAACCGCATCCACGTACTTGCGCGTTTCGGTGGCGATGCCGCACATCCGCTGCAGCAGGTTGAGCGTCACCCGTTCGCAGGCCAGAATGGTTCGAGCGTTGCCGCGAATCACCGCGATCACCTGTCCTTTGCGCACACGCACGCCGTCAAACATTTCGGTATGATGCACAACTTCAAAATGTCTTCTCGGGGCCTGATCCAGTTTGCGAAAGATCTCCAAGACTCGCGGAATCGCTTCCGAGCCCGCTAATACGCAATCCTGCTTGGCCACAATCGCAGCGGAGGCCGATAGCTTGGGATCGAGCGTCAACTCAGTCGTGGCGTCATGCGTCGCATGGTCTTCGACGAGCGCCTGCTCCAGAATGGCCGTGACCCGTGTTGTTTTCCAGTCCATATGTTTGACTCTTCGCGATGCCCTATCGGGGTTCCAGCAACTCCAATGCCCGCAGGGCCGCGTTGGCTTTTTCAATCAACGTTTGCAACTCAGCCGCCCGCGCGCGCAAGCCATCGACGACTTTTGCTGGAGCCTTGGCCAGGAAAGTCTCATTTTGTAACTGTTTCTGTTTCGATTCCATTTCCTTTTCGAATTTTGACAAATCCTTGGCTAAGCGCTCGCGCTCGGCAGCAACGTCGACGGTTTTTTCGTAGTCGATATGAACCGAAGTGATACCGGCTGAGCGCCAAAAATGAGTCCTGTGCGCGAAATCGAATTCATCATTGGTCTGGCTGATAACTTCAACTGTAGTTGCACGGGCGAGTCTCTGAATAATGTCGTGATATTTGACAGCAAAAGCAACGTCTATCTTCACATCGACATAAATTTCGCCTATCAAGATTACATTTCTGTCTGCTAAAAGCTTCACGGAAACATTTATCTTCTCATCGATTTCAAGTTCTTTACGTCGTGCTCGGATCGAAATGATTATTTGCTGTAACGCATGCATATATCCTTCAGCAATCAGATCTCGTTGCTCAGGAGCAAACGTTGGAAAATTCGCCAGCGCAATCGACTTCAGCGGCGGTCCCGCATCGTAGAGCGCGGTCCAGATTTCTTCCGTTAAGAACGGCATGAACGGCGACAGCAAGCGCAGCGATGCCTCAAATACGCCCAGCAGTGTAGCGAGAGCCGTCGTGGTGGTTGTCTTGTTTGCAGCCTCTCCAAAATCGAGGCGAATTTTGACAACCTCCAAATACCAATCGCAAAATTCTCCCCAGAAAAATTGGTAAATACGATTCGCCGCATCGTCGAAGCGATAATCCGACAGCGCCCGGTTCACATCCGCTGCACATTGATTGAATCGCGAAACAATCCAGCGCTCTTCCAGCGGGGCATCGTCCGGTGGCCGCAGCGCCTGACCAAGACGCTTCAGGTCAACCGAAATTCCAGCTTCCTTCGCCCGCTCCATCTGCATAAAGATGAACCGCGCCGCGTTCCAAATCTTGTTGGCGAAGGCACGATAGCCTTCGGTGCGCGCTTCACTGAAGGCGATGTCCGTCCCCGGCGAGGCCATGGATGCCAGCGTAAATCGCACCGCGTCCGTGCCGTACTGATGGATAATTTCGATCGGGTCGATGACGTTGCCCTTGGTCTTCGACATTTTCTGGCGATCGGCATCGCGGACGAGCGCGTGGATATAGACCTCGCGAAACGGAACCGCGTCGGCCAGAGTGCGTTTCGAACCATCGGGCATTGGCACGTCGAGCATGAAATGGCAGCCCAGCATGATCATGCGGGCGACCCAGAAAAACAGAATGTCAAAACCCGTGACCAGCAGTTGCGTGGGATAAAACGCCGCCAGATCCATGGTCTGCGATGGCCAGCCGAATACGGTAAACGGCAGCAGGCCAGACGAGAACCAGGTATCCAGCACGTCCGTTTCCTGCGTCAACTTTTCATTGCCGCAATAAGAGCAAGCCGCCGGCGCCTCACGCGCCACCGTAATTTCGCGGCAATCCGCGCAATGCCACGCAGGAATGCGATGGCCCCACCACAGCTGGCGCGAGATGCACCAGTCGTGGATATTGCGCATCCATTCGAAATAGGTCTTCTTGTATTGCTCCGGCGTAAAGCGGATGACGCCCGTCTCCACTGCTTCGATCGCTTTATCCGCCAGCGGCTGAATCTTGATGAACCACTGCGTCGACAGCCGAGGCTCAACTACCGTTTTGCAGCGGTCGCACTTGCCGATGGAATTGACATAGTCCTTCACCGCGACCAGCAGGCCCTGCTGTTCCAGATCGGCCAGAATTCGCTTGCGCGCTTCATAGCGATCCAGGCCGGCATAAACGCCCGCTTCGGCGTTCATGTGCGCAGTCTCGTCCATCACAACGATCGATGGCAGCTTATGTCGCTCGGCTATGGCAAAATCATTCGGATCGTGCGCCGGCGTCACCTTCACCGCCCCGGTGCCGAACTCCGGGTTCGCCCACTCGTCCGGCAGAATAGGAATTTGGCGCCCCGTCAGCGGCAAGCGCAGCTTTTTCCCGTGCAGATGGAGATAGCGCCCGTCCGTCGGGTTCACAACCACGGCGACATCGCCCAGCATGGTTTCCGGCCGAGTGGTCGCAATGGTAACACTTCCGGTACCATCCACCAGCGGATAGCGTATCTCGTAGAGCTTGCCCTGCTGCTCTTCGTGCACCACCTCCAGGTCGCTGATGGCGGTCTGGCAGCGTGGGCACCAGTTCACGATGTAGGCGCCACGATAGATGAGTCCCTGTTCGTAGAGGCGGACAAACGCCTCCTTCACTGCAACGGAGAGTCGCTCGTCCATGGTGAAGTATTCGCGAGACCAATCCACGCTCGCGCCCAGGCGCTTCATCTGGTCGAGGATTGCGCCCCCATATTCCTTCTTCCACCCCCAAACCCGCTCGACAAAAGCCTCGCGGCCCAGCTCCTGCCGCGTTTTTCCTTCTTTCACGACCTGCCGCTCCACCATCATTTGCGTGGCAATGCCGGCATGGTCGGTTCCCGGAACCCACAACGAGAGCTCGCCACGCATGCGGTGCCAGCGGATCAGAATGTCCATTTCCGTCTGGTTGAGCATGTGGCCCATGTGCAGGCGGCCGGTTACATTGGGAGGCGGCAGCAGAAGGGTGAATCTGGGTGGAAGCCCATCAAGGCTTTCCGGAGTGGGAACCTCAAAGAGGCGTTCACGCACCCAATACTCTGCCCATCGATCTTCGATAGCGGTCGGGTCGTAGGCTTTAGGAAGATCGCGAGGCATAGTGTCAGGAAGGCCGTGTACCGCATGGGAGGCCAATTTTCACGATAGCACAGCGGCGATGCGGCATCGGCGGCAGCCAAAAACTGTGCAGATGGATTTACTTTGACTGAAACAACAGCTGAGAATACTGAATCAGATTTTTGCGCCAAACCGGCCACTCATGCATTCCGGGGGTTTCAACGAACGTGACCGGAACATTGTTCGAGCGCAGCCACACGACCATCTGTCGATTCGCGGTGATCAGCGGAGTTTTTCCGACATATCGATCATTCTTGCCACAAGCGACCCAGAGCAGTCGCACACGCGCCGCGCTGGTTGCATTCAGCGTGGGGAAATCCTGGGCGAAGTCTGGATCCAGTCCGCCCGCGCTGAACGAGCCGACCCACGCGAAGGTGTCGATGTGGTTCAAACCGGTCAGCAGGCTTTCTGCGCCCCCCATGGACAGCCCCGCAATCGCACGGTCGTCGCGCTTGGTGGACACCTTGTACATAGACTGTACCTGCGGGATCACTTCGGTGAGCAGCGATTGCGTGAACAGGTCTAAGTTCTTCTTCCGCAACGCTGCGCCGTTAAACGACGCCCGCGGTCCCATGACGATCTCCGGGGCGCCATAGCCCAGCGGCATCACGACGATCATCGGCTTGGCTTTGCCTTCGGCAATCAAATTGTCCAGGATTACGTTGGCACGACCCAGCGCGGTCCATGCGCGAGCATCATCGGTATAGCCATGCAGCAGATACAATACCGGGTACTTCTGATGGCCCCGAGGATTGTACGAGGGCGGCGTATAGACAAAGTAGTCCCGTTGGTCACCGACAATCGCGGATTTGTAAAAGTGATGGTGCACAATCCCGTGCGGCACGTCCTGCACATCCCATAGTTCGGGCTGCGGTCCGCGAACTTCGAAAACATTCGACGGGCTTCGCAGATTTGGATTGACGGTCGGATTGGAGGGGTCGAGCGTGGGCACGCCATCGGCGACGAAGATGTAGTCGTACAAGTCCGGCTGCAAAGGTGGCACCGTGAGGCTCCAAACGCCGCGATCGTCCTTCGTCATGGGCTGCCCACCGGCATGCCCATCCATGTCCAGTTTCACCTGGCTGGCCCCGGGATCGTAAAGATAGAAGGTGACTGAATGATCGGCGTGAACTTCGGGAGTTTGCGGCAGTTGCTGAGGTTTCCGGTTCTCAGTGGGTTGCTGGGCCTGTGCGCCGAACGGCAAGCTGATTACCAGCAAAAGAATGCCAAGCCAACCCAACTGGAATATTGAGACAGAAGATCTCGAACGCCGCAACGCATACCCCTTTCAGGTTGCAGAGAAGTGCGATTTGGGCCGACAGGCAGCACCGCCTGCGCGAGATGCCGCCGTCTATCTATCAGTTGGACTAAAACGGATTCAGTTTGTGCAGGCCCTTCTTTTTCTTGTGGGTGCTGGAAGATTCTTCCTTGCCCGCAAACCGCGGCTTGGGATTCTTCTTCTTTTTCTTGCCATTGGTAGCCGTCGTCTGATCGACCGTATTGATCGGCTGGCCCGTGTGGGTAGCATCGTTCACCTGAGCCGGTGCGGGCGCTGCCTTTTGCACCGGGGGTAGCGGCGTGCTGTTCGGCGGCGTAACGGTCGGCAATCCACCATTGTCCTTGCGTGCTGAAGGCCACTGCGCTGGATTCCCGGAGGTGTCCGTGGTATTTGCCGCCGGGTTACCGTTCCCACCCACGGAGGGTACAGTCGCTGGTGGAGCGGATTGCGTGCCAGCCGGCGGTTCCACCGCATTCGGCTGCGAAGGTTGCGTTGGCTGGTTCTGATTGGAATTGTTGACTACGCTTCCGTTCACGCCGTTGTCGCCTGAAATGTCGTTCATCTGCAGTGCGTTGGACGCAGGCTGCGTCTCTCCGACCGCGCCAGAGGCGTTTGATTCAGCATTTGCAGCAACTGCCGGCTTCAGGCTGTTTGAAGTACCGGCAACTGAGGGGGCTGGCTTACCGTCGGGCTTGATCGCCCAGCGTACATCTGCCATTTCCGCCTTCACAAGTTCCGGAGCGATAACTTGCGGCGGATTGCTCAGACTGGGCTCTCCGACCCGCGCCGCCTGCACCGTAGAGGGACGCGCCGTGATCAGCAGGAAGGCCTTGTACTTCAAATTCACCGGCGCGCGACTCTGCTCAATTGCTGCGCTGTTGGCAATCTCCTCCTGCGTGGGCTGCGGCACCGGCATATTCATCGCTTCCAGCCGATCACGCGCATCATCCGCATGGGGCGCCATTGGATATTCCACCACGACCCGGTCGTAAGCTTGCGCAGCACGGTTTTTGAACAGCTTTTCCAGCCGCTCCTTCGCAGCCGGGTCCAGGCGCATAGCAGCGATGTTGCGGGCCTGTGCAGCGTATGCATCGCCCACATCGAGCAGCGCTTCATCCACGCGACTGTAAAGCGGATAGGTATCGATCACCGACTGTAGGCGCGCCGTGGCCGCGGCATAGTTCATACGCGTCTGATAGAACGACCCAATGTCAAACTCGTGGTCGCCCAGCACTTCCTGCACTTCCCGCAGCCGCTGCTTGGCTTGCGGAATCAGGCTGGAATCTGGGTATTGCAGAATCATGGCCCGGTATTCTTCCTGGGCACGAATTGCATTCGTCGGGTCGCGATCCGGCTTTTCCATCTGCTTGTAGTAGATGTCGGCCACCTTCATCTGCGCTTCTGCGGCCTCCGGCTTGTCCGGAAAGAAGGTGATGAAATCCTTATATTCTTCTTCCGCCTGTTGCATCGCGGCGGTGCCGCCCTCTTTGTACCAGGTATCGCCGATGGCAAGCTTGGCGCGCATCTGGTATTCCGAGTCAGGATAGGTATTCAGCAGCGTCTGCAGATCCATGCGGGCAATGTCGAATTTGCCCTTCTTCATGGCGATCATCGCGCGATCGAACAGCTCTTTATCCGGCTGGCTGCTGGCCACGCTTGCCAGCGCATCGTCTTTCTGCGAAAGCGGCTTCTGCTTGCGATGGAAAATTCCCGCATGGGCCATGCTGCTGCCCAAAACCGCCAGCGTGCCGATGGCCACGCAGCGTTGCAGAACTCGATGACTGGAACAACGGATCAAACGACTCATAACTGTACTTCCCCTTCGCAGACCTTTTGCTTATTCGTTTTTCAGCTGACTTTTCGCTTATTGGTCGTACGGTGAACGGGTCTGCCATTTCCCCGTACATTCTTTCAAGTATCTACCTGTTTCGCAGCCGGCTTCAATCGCTCACCGGCAGCCGCGCGTGCCATCTGCAGCAACTGCCGCGCATTCTCTTGCGGATGGCCATCGCCGAAGATCGCATTGCCCGCTACCAGCAGGTCCGCTCCGGCTTCTACTACTTGCGCCACAGTATCCGCCGCGATACCGCCATCCACTTCCACCCGATACTCCAGCCCCAGCTCCGCGCGAATCGCGCACAAATGCCGAATCTTTTCCAACGAAAACGGAATAAATTTCTGCCCGCCGAACCCTGGATTGACGCTCATCACCAGGACATGGTGCACCATCGGCAAAATATCGATCAGCAGATTGACCCGCGTGGCTGGATTAATGACCACCGCCGGCTTCATTCCATGCTGCTCAATCAGTTCCAGCGACCGATGCAGGTGGCGACAGGCTTCGTAGTGTACGCTCACCCAATTTGCTCCCGCCTCGGCCAGCGCGGGGATAAACTCGTCCGGATTCTCAATCATCAGGTGACAATCGAGCGGCAACTTTGTTGCTTTGCGCAGCGACGCAACCACCGGCGGACCAATCGTAATGTTGGGCACAAAATGGCCATCCATCACATCCACATGGATGACAGTTCCGCCACCTTGCTCCGCAGCCTGAATCTGCTCGGCCAAGTGGGCAAAGTCTGCGGAAAGGATTGAGGGTACCAGTTCAACCACGGTGTCTTTAGTCTATCAGCGGGGCGGCAGACTGGAGCGGATTTCCTATCGGCCTTGCGGAAGCCAGTCGTCTTCGCTGCGGCGAGGCGCTCGTCCTCGAATCCGGGATGGGCATAGGAATAGGAATTTGGCTTTAGCCGGAGGGACAAGTGCCTTGCCCGCCAGTTTCGAGTAGCTTCCACCCATGAGCCATCGCCAACCCCTTCTCCCGGCATGGCAGCAGAAAATAGCTCGGGTGCGGACCAAACGGGTCGCCCACGTCACTCCCGGGCACAATACCCACGATTGGATAGCGATGGATCAGATCCGCTGGAAGCCAGGGTTGGCTTGGCAAAATGTCTTCCGGCAGGCCGTCCAGCACAATGGCGTCGAACTTGGTTTGATCGACTTCTTCGGCGATTTTCGCCCTGACCGCGTTGTCGACTTCCGGCAGCTCCGGACGCAAGGCATCGTGCAGCGAAGTATTATCCGCATGACACGGCTTGCCCGCCAACACTCCCTCATAGGGATGGGCAAGAAGGTAGACGTCGCCGGGAAAAACGCGCAGCCACGCCGTCAAGTCTTCCTGAGATGCAACCAGATCGCGATGCGGCATAAAATCGTGAGGGTTGTAAACCCAGCTGACCAACGGAATCGCAACCGCAGCCAGCAGAAAAACCCGCGCCGTCTCCCGCGAAGCGAAGGCAAACGCTGCATCCAGTCGAGCAAACGAGATTCCAAAGATCACTGCCAGAATTGAATAGGCCGGCATGGGTGTGTTGGCGGTTGCGCCAGCATGCGCCTGTAGAAACCAGCACAGTCCAAATAAAGCTACCCCGGCCATCAGGTAAAAGCGCGTTCCAGAATTCGCCAGCGTGGGGCGAGTCCAAACCAATGCCATAGCCACAATCAGCAGCGCTACCCCAAAAGGAGCAATCAGCTGCGACGGCACATAGAAAACCGCCGGCCGCAGCCAAAGGTCGGCATTGGCATGCGGCACCGTGAATGCATAGAACCAGAACCAGCCATCGGTGGCGTGGTCCAGCAGACGGCTGCACACCGCCGTCATCAACAGAAAACTTCCAGCTCCCAGCAGCAACCGGCGCGGACGTTTCCAGTCCACGCAAAGCATGATCAGCGCCACCGGAAAAATGGTTTGTTTTGCCAGGAACGTTAGCGTCCACAGTGCGGCGGCGCAGATCGGATGTAGATAGCGAGTCGACAGCAGCGCCAGCAGCAGCAAAAGAATATAGAAGGAGTCGAGCCGGCCGAGATCGAACCATTCGCGGGTCCATGGGTACGCCGCCGCGTAGAGTCCCGCTCCAGCCAGCGCAGCCAGATGCCTGCGGTTCCGTGTGCCTGGCGCGTCAAGGAAAACGAAGAGATAAATCGCCGCCATCGATGCGCAGGTACTCAGCAGAGAAACCAATCGCAGCGCCAGAAAGCGGGGTCCCAGCAACCGTACCGCCCAGCCGGAGACGTAATAGTAGGCGGGCGCATACATATACGGAATGAAAGTAAAGTTCGGCCGGACATAAATGGGCTGACCATGCGCCACGCGCTCGGCCGCCAACAGCATGGAGCCTTCCAGTTGCTCCAGTGGAATCGCGGATCCCAGCCGGCCAAGACTGGCTGCCAGAAATAACGCGATCGGAATCAGCGTCAGCAAGGCAAACAGCGCTTCAAACCGCGGACGCCAACGCCTCCGGGGTTTCTCCGGAAAAGCGTCGAGGCTCGATGATGCATTTTGGGACGGCTGTCCGGTCACACGGTGCTGCCTTCCCGCAACGACGCTCGGACACGGCTATTGGCTGGCGTGATCATACTTTTCTAACCATAAAAGCTCGTCGCGCACTTTGATATAGCCATGCCAGGGATTAATGGCCAGTCCGTGCCCCTCCCCGGGAAACACCAGAAACTGATGCGGAATCTTCTCGGTTTGAAGTGCTCGCTCAAACAAATACCCCTCTTCGGCGGCAACCCGAATATCCGCACCCCCAATCACGTCATGGACAGGCGTTTTCACCTTGTCGAACTGAAACAGAGCCGCCTCACTTTGATATCGCGCCGGGTTCTGCCACGGCGTTCCGCCCAGCATCCAGGCATCGTCGAACGACATATCGTCGTTGCCCCAGTTGGCGGCGTGCTCCACCGCACCCGCACCCGAAACTGCTGAACGGAAGCGCGTCGTTTGGGTAATCAGCCAGTTGGTCATGTAGCCGCCATAGCTGTATCCGCCAACCGCCAGGTGGTCCGGATCAGCAATGCCGTCCGCGACCAATTTATCAACGCCAGCAAGAATATCTTTTCCAGGCAGCGACACGATTACCGGCGAAATCTCTAGCTGAAACTTGTCGCCGTAACCGCTGGAGCCGCGATAATTCGGCCGAAACACCAGCCAGTTATTGTCGGCGGCGAGAATCGCCCAATCATACCAGTCCGCCCCAAAGCGGTCGCCGTCTGCATCGGCGGGACCGCCATGAATCAGTGTGAACATGCGCAAATGTTTTTGCCCGAACTTTCCCGGCGGATAGAGCAGCACTCCTTCCACCGGCGTGCCATCCGGTGACTTCCAACGATACGGTGTCCACTTCGGCAGGGCGCGCTCCGTAAACAATTGATTGAACTGCGTGATCGGCTTGGCCTGGTCAAGATGCGCGGAATCTTCCGCCAGGTACACTTCCGTCGGCTCATCGATCGCCGAATGGGTAAACAGCAGTCGCGACGAATGGAGCGCCGTGTGTACATTGCCGTAGCTCCCTTCGACTCCTGCCAGCTTGGCTGCCTTCGCGCCATCCACGCCGTAAATTTGCGTTTGCAGGCCCGTCATGCCCCGTCCCAGCAGACTTCCGTCGGACTGGATCGCGTAGCCCTCCCAGCTCCCGGTGTAATCCCCACCCAGGCGAGTGATTTTACCTGTAGCGGAATCCATCCCATACAGACGGCCTTGCACATCCTGGTACGCCTGCTCCGCCGAGCCCGCTGCCGCAGGCACAGAAAAGTACAGCGTCTTACTATCGCGGCTCCAGTGAAGGCCGGATTCGTACGCTTGGTTGTGCGTTAGTTGCCGCGGCGTGGCTTCAGTCCCATCCGCCGCAACAGAAAAAATCTCGTAGTCAGCCGGGTTTTCCTGGCGATTCAAAAGCGAGCGACTCTCGAAGGCCAGCGTGCTGCCGTCGGGCGCAGCGACGAGTTCCGTAATTGCCAGCGGGCTCTGCGCGACCACAGTCGCGTCAGAGGGAAGTTGCGGTTTCTTGTCCGCATCCGGCTTCGGCTCGCTGTCAGAAGCCATCAGCAGCTTGGGCTGGGGAATCACGGCGGCAATCGGTATTCGCAGGATGTCATCCCCGCGCCGCTGCTCACGCCAGCGCACCGTATCCTTCCACGCCTTCTTCTCCGCAGTCTTGGCATCTTCAGAGATAGGCTGTTGCGTCGCAACAAAAATCGCTTTGCCGTCCCCCGACCAGGTGAAGGCATCCACACTCAACGGCTCCTTGTAGAGAGGAAACGCGCCGCCTCCACCGACCGGCAAAACCCATACGCGTTCGACCGCATCCTTGGCCGCCTCGCCTTCCGCGATCAATGGGCGGTTGGACCGAAACGCAATGTAGCTTCCATCGGGCGAAAATTTCGGGTCGCTATCATGCCCAGTGGTGGTCAGCGGAGCGATGGAATGATCTCCCGCTCGCCACATCCACAAATCGTCGCGGAAGCGGTTCTGCTTCCAGTCCGTCCGCTCGGTTCCAATCACGGCCGTATTGCCGTCCGGGGCTAGAGCCAGCCCTCGAATCTCGACGAAGCTAAAAAACTCGTCCAGAGTGATCGGCGGCTTGTCGACAGGACTCGCGGACCACGCCAGCGGAGAGCAGGCGATCGCAGCCAACGCCAGAAGTAAAAGCGTTCGCAGGGATGCAATAGAAGAAATTCGGAGGCCATTCATAGAGTGGAAAAAATCGTATCATAAGTCGCGCTCGTTGCCGGTAGACTACGATCCGCCGGCATCCACGGCGACTTCCGAGGCGTCTTTTTGTCCGCAAAATACGCGAGAAATACCGCGCAAGATCCGTGATAAGGGGAATGGTCGCTCCGCCGATACATCCGCGGCAGGCTTTTCCTCGCGAAAGAAGATTTCACCGACCCGTCGGTGAGCTGGCCGATAGTACCAGCGCGCCAGCAACGACAGATGCTCGCTCAATTGTTCCGGCGACGCTTTTTCAGCACGCGCCTGCCATTCCAATTCCTCCAAAACCACCTGGAGCCGCTGTTCCAGTTGACCTCGCGCCACCTTCGTACCCGCCGACGGCACGTCGGAATCTGCGCCTGGGATCACTGGCGGAGCCTCCAGCGGCGTCGGTTCCAGTAGCGTAGGATGTGCAAACAAAGAGGTGGAACCGGCCCGCTCATTCGGATGACGCATCCCTTCCACCGAGTAGAATCCTGGGCCAAAAATTCTGCCGCTGCGGACCAGATAGATGGCGACGTGTGTGGCCTCCGTGCGCAGCGCAAGGTTGGACATTTTCTCCGGCCCTCCACCCTGCACGACGATTGCCTGCGCAACGGCCGGTTGCACGATCACCGCATCAAGGTCTGCCAGAGGATGCACCAGGGGCGCTGCCTGCTGTGCCACTGTCTTCATTTTTTGAATTTGCTGGTGCAGGCGAGCAGCCTTTTCGAAATCCAATGCCGCCGACGCTGCATCCCGTTCTTCTTCCAGCCGCGCCAGCGTCCATGCACCTCGCGATGCGAAATATCCGCGGACCTGTTCCGCCTCGGCAGCGTAGCGCTCATCGCTGCAGCCCTTGAAACAGGGCGCCAGGCACATCTTCATTTCAGAGTAGACACAGCCTGGAAATGCCGGGTCAGGATGGAGTTCTTCGCTGCAACGGCGCAATTCAAAAAAGTTCAACGAATCGTCGAGATATCGTTCGGCTGCCGCGCGCGACTGGAATGGTCCATACGTTGTTGCCAGCGCACGCTGGGTGACGCGATTTGTGACGTACACGCGAGGATAGCGGTTTTCCCAAGCCAGTCGCAGCAACGACGGGGAGCGCAAGTGCAGATGCTTGCGAACCCGCTCGCCGCAGTATCGCCGCACCGCCTGCAACATCAACAAAGCGGTCGCGAATTCCGATCCCACTTCGGAATAGTCGAGCCGCACCGCGGTTCCACCCAGGTGCAGCCGTTTGCCACCCGCAGACGACGGAGCCAGCAATCGATGCATGCGGCGACGCAGATTGGCGGTTTTTGAAATGTATGGTTCCAGCGCCGGACTGCCTTCTGCCGCCTCCGGACCGAACAACGCGAAGACTGCGGGTCGCGAAGGCAGGTCATGCAGCCACGCTTCCAGGCCGTTCGCCGGGATCAGGAGAGAGGTATCCAGCACACGCTGATTGTAGTCAATCTACGTCAGCGGCATAAATCAAGGATACGGATACCGCCGCCCGCGTAAGCCCGCTCAGTCCGTCGATCCTTTTCGAAAAATTACTGCGACGACTTCGAACTGCTGGAGCTTCCTGCGCTTGACTTACCGGAACCAGAATCGCTCGACGACGAATTGGACGATGCGCCGTTGGGGGAGGACGATGAAGAATCCGCTGTCGATGCCGCAGGCTTGCTGCTGCTCGAGTCCGATTTGCCATCGGAGGCGGCGGCCGAGATGTCGGTTTTGCCCTCGGACTTACTCGCGGAATCGGACGACTTGGCAGGCTTGCTACCCGACTTGGCGTAGTCGTTCACGTACCAGCCCGCACCCTTGAACTGAATCGCAGGCGCGGAAATGACCCGCTGCAGTTCGCCGCCGCAATTCGGGCAAACGGTCTCATGCGGCGCGCTGAAGCTTTGGATCTTTTCCAGTCGCTGGTGACACTGTTTACATTCGTACTCGTATAACGGCATGCAGGAAAACCCTTCTACAAAATACGCTCTCGATACGCTGCTTCCGGTCCGTCCCAGGCTCGGGCGTTGCATTTGAGATGCTACTGCAGGCGCGCTCGATGCGGCAAGATGACTCTTACTTCAACGATTCACCCTACGTCAGCTTGACCAGCCGAACACTTGTAATCTCTTTCAAATTGCCCAAAGCTTCCATCGCCTTCTGGATTTTAGCCGGCGTGGTCTCGATGTCCATGTGGATCACAGCCAGCGCTTGCCGCACGCCATTGCCATCATGCTTTTCGGCGCGACCCAGCGCGAAGTTGGCGATGTTCACATCGTTGTCGCCCAGCGTGGTACCGATTTTGCCGATGACGCCGGGAACGTCCCGATTGCGCAGAAACAGCAGCGTTCCCTCCAGCGGCGCTTCGATATCGATACCGTCGCACGACAGCAGCCGCGGAGACCGACCATGCAAAGCTGTGCCGCTGACCGTCATGCTGCGCTCTGAGGTATGAAGGGTCAATTTCAGCAGACTGCCTGCGCCACCGGCGACTCCCTCGGCGGTTTCTTCGTGGACGTGGATTCCCTGCCCGCTGGCAACGGTGGATGCGTTGATCCTGTTCGCATGTCCGGCACTCCCGAGAATGCCGCAGAGAGCCGCATTGCGAATCATCTCCGTGCGCATCTCCGCCAACGCGCCGGAGTATGCGATGTGGATGCTTTCCATCTTCGCCCCAAAAATCGCGTTGACGAATTTCCCCAGTCGTTCACCCAATTCGATATAGGGCGCCATCGCTGCGTATTCTTCATAAGAGAGCGACGGGAAATTGACGGCGTTCTGGACCACGCCGGTAGTCAGGTAGGCGCGCACTTGTTCCGCGATCTGGATGCCGACCGCCTCCTGCGCCTCTGCTGTTGAGCCGGCGATATGTGGCGTCAAAATCACATTGTCGAGCCCGAAAAATGGCGAATCCTTCAGCGGCTCCTTGCGGAAAACATCGAGCGCAGCCCCAGCCACCTGGCCGCTTTTCAGCGCAGCCACCAGGTCTTCCTCTACGATTAGCTCACCGCGAGCACAGTTCACCAGCCGCACACCTTTTTTCATGGTGGCAAACGCCGCCGCGCTCAGCATTCCCTCCGTTTCGGGGGTCAGTCCGGTGTGCAGCGTCAAGTAATCGGCCTGCTGCAAAACTTCTTCAATCGAAGTGAGTCGGGCGCCGTATTCGCGGGCAATCGCGGTGCGTTCTTTCGGCCTCGCCGAGACAAACGGATCGTGACAGACCAGCTCCATGCCGAAAACCCGGGCGCGGCGCGCCACTTCCAATCCGACCCGCCCCAGCCCGACAATGCCCAGCGTCTTGCCACGCAACTCCGTGCCCTGCAGCGATTTCTTTTCCCAGCGTCCAGCATGCATCGTGGTATTCGCGCGCGGGACCATGCGAGCCAGATCGATCATCAGCGCCAGGGTCAACTCTGCCACCGCAACTGCATTCGCTCCCGGAGTGTTCATCACCACAATTCCGTTGCGCGTGGCAGCTTCGGCATCGATGTTGTCCACCCCCACGCCGGCACGTCCAATCACTCGCAGCTTGGGAGCTTTCTCTAACAGCGCGGCATCCACCTGCACCGCAGAGCGGACGACCAACGCATCGGCATCCGCCAATTCAGCCGGCAGGCCATTCTTGATCTGATCGTGGGTAACCACCTTCCAATCGGCGGCATCGGCAAAGACAGCAAGCGTAGCTGGAGAAACCTTTTCGGCGAGAACGACTTTCATGGCTGGTTTCCTATCGTTGGTTCTGAAGCGACCTTCCCAAGGCGCAGGGCAAAGGGCGCTCCGCATCCATCCGGAACGGGAGCACCCATATGAAAACGGCTACCGGCCAACCCCGGTGGGTTCGGCGACAGCACTGGGTTTTGAAGAGTTTGTAGCGGCGTTATCGAGGCTACGGCTGCGCTCCGCGAATACGCGCTGTGCTGCAGCCAATGCGTCGCCTAACTGAAATTTCGATGGAGGCAGCGCGTCGACCGTCACCTGTTCCAGCGCACCGATCACCGCCAGCGTGTCCAGCGGATCGAAAAATCCGAGATGCGCCACACGGAACAACTGGCCCTTCATCTCTCCCTGGCCATTGGCGACGATCGTTCCAAAACGGGCCTTCAGCTGCTTCACAATGATGCCGGAATCCACGCCCTCCGGCGGCATAACTGCCGTCACGGCAGCGGCGGGAGCATCCGGCGCGAACAGGCGCATTCCCATGGCGGGAAGGGCCGCACGCATCATGGCAGCACAGGTTTCGGCATTTTCCACCAGTTCCACGCGACCCTTGGCCAAATCTCCATCCGCCTGCGCAGCGATGTAGTCGAACGCCGCACCCAGCGCAGCAATCAAGGCGACGCCAGGGGTGTATGCGGACTCACCCTTGGCCGCTACCTTCCGCTCCTTGCGAAGGTCGAAATAGTAACGCGGATTCTTGGTCGTCTCCATGCGCTTCCAGGCACGTTCGCTGACGGCCAGGTACGCCAGACCCGGCGGAATCATCACCGCCTTCTGCGATCCGCCAATCAGCACATCGATGCCCCAGGCATCCATCTCCAGATGCGTGGTTCCCAGGCCGGTAATGGCATCGACCACCAGCAAGGCATCGCTTCCGGCGGCGCGCAGCATCTCCGCCACCGCCTTCACGTCGTGTCGAACGCCGGTCGAAGTTTCCGTCGCCTGCATCAGCACCAGTTTGGTATCGCTGCGCAGCGCTGCCTTCGCAGCTTCAAGCGGCAAGGTCTGTCCATAGGGAGCGCTCACCACATCCGGCTGGCAGCCAAACGCCTTCGCCAGGCCAGTCCAGCGTTCGCCGAATTTACCGGCTGTCAGCACCAGCACGCGATCGCCCGGGGAGGTCAGATTGGAGATCGAAGCCTCCATCGCCCCGGTACCGGAACAGGTCAGCAGAATCACATCGTTCTTCGTGCCGACAAATGTCCGAAGCTGTTCCAGAACGCGCTGATACAGCGCGCGAAATTCCGGAGTGCGATGGTGCAGATCAGCGGCAGCCATGGCAAATTGCGCCGCTGGCAGCAAAGGTGTCGGGCCGGGAGTAAACAGACGCGTCTTATGGAACATGCTTCCATTCTAGAGAAAAAACAAGGGTTTTGCCGCGCGCTTATAATTAGAAAATTGCGGTCTTTTTTCAGCGACAATGTGGAGAGGCGGTGGTTGCGGTGAGCTTGACGGACAAAGTGCAGCAGGACATGGTGGCCGCGATGAAGACCCGGGAGGCAGATCGCCTGTCGACCCTCCGCATGATGAAATCCGCGCTCAAGAATAAGGAAATCGACAAGCGTGCGCCGCTGGCTGATGCCGAAGCCGAACAGGTGCTGGTTACCATGGTGAAGCAGCGGCGGGATTCCATTGAGCAGTTCACCAAGGGCAACCGCATGGACCTGGTGGAGAAAGAAGCCGCCGAAATCCCGATTATTGAGAGCTATCTCCCCAAGTCCGCCTCCCCAGAGGACATTCGCAGCAACGTCGAGGCCGTGATCGCGGAGATGTCCGCTGCGGGTTCCCGACCAACTCCTCGTGATATGGGCAACGTAATGAAAGCAGTTCAGGCCAAATTTCAGGCCTCCGGATTACGCGCCGACGGCAAGCTGGTCAGCGAACACGTGAAGGCCGCGCTCGCGTCATCATAATATGCCGATCTCTTACATAGACCCACAAATCCCCAGGTCACCAGACCATATGCTGATCTGAAGTACATGGGGGCTCACCACAGGCCGTTAAACTTTGGAGAGATGTTTCATGGTTGATTTATCTGTGACGGACGGCAAATTGGTTCTGCATGTTCAAGGCCTCGATGAATTGTGGGCTTTTAAGGGCAGGCTTGAAATCCCCCTTCTCCACATCGCCGGCGTTCGGGCTGACCCCGAGATGGCGCGCGGCTGGTGGCATGGTTTGAAAATGCCCGGAACCAATCTCCCCGGAGTGATTACCGCAGGCACGTTTTATCAAGATGGTAAGCGGGTATTCTGGGATGTTCACCACCCCGACAAAACAATCGTCATTGATCTGCGGAATGAGAAGTATCAACAACTCATCGTCGAGGTAGCTGATCCTGAGACTGCCGTCCAAAGTTTGAAGACTGCATTGCCCCATCAAAGTTAAAGCGGTCCAGCTTTTTGGGTATCCGCTGCGTGGCCCTACCTCCGTCCCAACGCTTTTTCCGGCATGACCACCACGATAGTTCCCTCCGGAATCGATCCTTCCAGCAGCTTGATTCTTCCCTCTTTCACGATTCCGCGCAGCGGTCGGACCGGCGGCGCTTCTGCGGCAATCGGCGAAGTGGGCGAACTGGAAACACCAGCCTTCACTTCCGGCTTTCGCCGCATGCCTCGATCCATGGCCTGATTCGCCAGCTCATCGGCTTTCTTGTTCTTGCCGCGCAGCACATGTTCAATCTGGAACGCCTCCAGCTTGGCAATGCGCCGCTTGGCTTCCTCGTACAGCGGACGCAGGTCCGGGCTCTGCACGCGATATTGACCGCGAATCTGCTTCACCATGAGTTCCGAGTCTGAAACCACGCGCAAACGTGGATGCCCCTTGGCCAGCGCAAATTCCAGCGCCGCCAGCAGGCCGGAATATTCTGCAACATTATTCGTCCGCATCCCCAGGAATTCGCTCAGTTCGCCCAGAACGCTCCCGTCTTCCCCCAGAATCACCACCCCATAGCCGGATGGGCCAGGGTTGCCCCGCGATCCACCATCGGTATAAGCAACCACCCAGTTGCCGACGGCGGGCTTGCGGGCGGAATCATTTGAAAAAAATGAGGATTGGCCATCCCCGGAAGGTCGATGGGAAACAGGAGTCATGAAGCCAAGTGTAGAGCAAAATCGACGCGCCATCTTCTCGCGCCAAAAGCCCTCTTTCCAGGGGTATGCCAGCCACCCCGGCGCAAACCACAGCAAAAAAAGGAGAACGGCGGCGCGCGGTGCCTCCTCACCTCCCCGGCGGGCCCCAAAATGCTGGATCGGCTCACCTTTGGCGAAAATTGCCGTCAAAACGGATGGAGACATACTCGATGGAGCCGCAACGATTCGCCGTCCTTATGCCAGGCAGCTTTTCTTCCCCACAAAGCCGAACTGCGCCCCCACGGATACAATCGAAACAAAGGATGTACGCCGAAAGTTCAGCACGGCTGCAGGACGCGGAACTCATCCGCGAGGCTCAAAAAGGCTCTCGTGAAGCCTTCGATGCTTTGGTGCGCCAGTACGACCAGGCCGTGTTGCGTCTGGCGCTGCACCTGACCGGCTCGGAACAGGATGCGCAAGACATCCATCAGGAAGCGTTCCTGAAGGCCTATCGACACATCGGAAGTTTTCGCTTCGAGTGCTCCTTCTATACCTGGATCTATCGCATCGTCACCAATCTTTGCCTGGACCTTCTGCGCCGCCGCAAAACACGTCGCGAAGATCCGGCAGTGATCGTCGACGCCACCGGCGAGGAGCGCGACACCATGATCAATGTGTCGGATGATCGCGCCATGGCCAATCCTGGGCGGGAACTCGATCGAAAAATATTGGCGGAGAAAATTCAAACGGCGTTGGCGACCTTGACTCCACGCGAGCGCACTGTATTTGAGCTGAAACATTACCAGGGTCTGCGGCTGCGAACCATTGGCGAGATGTTAAACACAACGGAAGAGACAGCGAAGAACACCCTCTTTCGTGCTACCCGAAAACTGCGGACACAGTTGTCAGTCGTTCGATAAAAGACGGTAAAGAATGATGTACTTTTTCAATTCTAGGAGCAGGCCGTGAAATGCGATCACGCACAACAGTTGATTGTGCCATACATCTATGGCGAGTTATCCGATGAACACAGTCACAGCTTGGAACTACACATGGCGGGTTGTGAATTTTGCCGCGGTGAGTTGCAAGCCTACCAGGCGCTTCGACAGACAATGTCTCTAACGCCGGTCGAGGAACCCTCCCCCAACCTCCTCGCTCAAAGTCGAGTCCGGCTGGACGATGCATTAGATCTGTTACCCCCTGCCAGCTTGTGGATGCGATTTGAAATCGGATGGCAGGGGTTGCTTGCCCAGTTGCAGGCCGCGCCCGGTATGGCGATGGCCGTCGCCTTGGTGGGCCTGGGTATTGGAGCCTCAGCCGGACACTACTGGAAGCATTCGTTGGAGCACCCCCCTGCCGCGCAGCGAGCCGCTGTAGCCACGCCCGCGGTAAGCACTGCGGCTCCGTCGGTCTATAACGTAAGTGAGATTGTGCAACACCCGAATACCAACATGGTGGAGGTCCACTTCAACACCATGGTGCCTGCCACGGTCGAGGGTTCGATCGACGACCCTGAAGTGCAGAAGCTGCTGCTGATGGCCACGCAGAATGCTGTCGATCCAACTGTGCAAAGCAATTCTGTCGCACTGTTGGCGGCGCAATGCAAGGCGGGTCACTTCTGTGAAGATGGACCGGTGCGGACCGCGATGATGGTGGCCTTACGCTATGATCGCGACCCTGTGGTGCGACTGAAAGCGCTGGAAGGGCTCAAGCCGTATGTGGGCCAGGATGTTCGAGTGCGAGACGCGGTGCTCGAATCGCTGATGCATGATCCCAGTCAGGCGGTGCGCGGCCAGGCCTTGCAGATGCTGGAGCCAGTCCAGGCGGATAGCAGTGTGCGGGTGGTATTGCAAACCGTTTCCTCGGGAGATGACAATCCGGCCATTCGCGAAGCTTCGCTCAAAGTACTGCAGGCAAGTCCCCCCACGGAGTAATCGCGCCCGACTCAACGCGGATCCGAGGAGGCAGAAATCGAACGCCCGACCGTATGCGCGAGGAGTTGACCCGGTGGGTTCACTGAACGTTCCGAATGCCGGGAATGGGTTCGCTGCAATGCAACGTCCTGATACAGTAAGGCGCGGGGCTGGGTTGCGGGTCGGATGAACATGTAGCTGCCCACGCTCACTGAGCCACAAAAGTGAATCTATGAAACATCGATCGTTCCCATGGAATCTTGCCTGCCTTGCCCTGCTGGTCTTGCCGGCTGCAGCTGGCACGCGCCCCATGGAACCGATGGTAGGGATGAACAGTTCTCATCATCACGGCGGCTACCTTGGCGTAGATTTTGAAAACCTGACCAAGCAGCAAAGACAAAAACTTCATCTGGCTTCGAATGAAGGGGTAGAGATCGCCGCAGTAGATCACGATGCACCAGCGGGAAAAGCCGGGCTACATGCAAATGATGTGATCGTGAAGTTCGCTGGGGAAAAAGCCGAGAGCGCCGAGGGTCTGACTGATGCGCTCCACAAGATGAATCCGGGACAATCCGTGGTACTGGATATCGTCCGCGACGGCAAGCCCATGAAAATGACCGTCGTGCTGGCGGATCGCGATAGGGTGGAGAAGGAAGCCTGGTCGAAGCACTACACTGTTCCCGACCCCAGCGCGCAGATGGCTGCTCAAGACCCTGTTCAACCTCCGCCGCCCAGCGGATTTTTTGGCGAAGCCTCTTCCGAAATCGGAAAGACCTTCAGCTCCAATGGCGGCCTGATGAGCTATATTCCCGGCACGCCTCCGTATACCGGCATTACGCTGGATGTTTTAAATCCGCAACTGGCGCGTTATTTCGGCCTGAAAAACTCGACAGGGTTACTGGTAAAGAGTATCGATCCCAACAGCCCCGGCCTCCGCTCCGGAGTGCGGGCAGGAGATGTGATCTGCGAGGCCGACGATGTGCCCATGACCTCCCGCAGTAGATGGAACCATGCGCTACGGCGAAATAAGAAGGCGGCCATCAAGCTTCAAATTATGCGCGACCGTCAGCCGCAAACATTGATTCTCACACTAGCCGCCAGCAAATCCTGAGCACAGTCGCTTACACATGTCCCTGGAATTTTTCCTAGACTTTCACCTCGGTCGCGACTGGAGTCGGTCGGTTTAATCCATACATCAACGCAGCACCGAGGGCCAGCGTGACCGCCGCAGCCAACAAGCCAGCCGAAAAGAAATGTGTGCGGTCCACCAGCCAGCCCATCCAGAACGGACCGAAGAATCCACCAAGACAGCCGATCGCATTGATAAGCGCGATTCCGGCGACGCCGTTTTCTCCTAGATGTTCTGTCGCGGCAACCCAGAATAGCGGCATGGCGGAGCAAATACCTGATGCCGCGATGGAAAACCCTGCCACGCTGACCGCGACTACATGGGTAACGGATGCGATGTACATTCCAAGCGCCGCCGCCAGAAACGCCAGCACGATATGCCACCGGCGCTCGCCGGAACTGTCGGAATGCCGCGACCACAATACCATCACCGCCGTGGCAATCACGTAGGGAAGAGCGGTCATCCATCCTGTCTGCGCCATCGGCAGCCCTTGCGACGTGAGGATGCGCGGAATCCAGAAGCCCAGACCGTAGAGACCAATCATCAAAATGAAATAGCCAAGCGCGAAGCCAAGCACGGTGCGACTGCGCAACAAATGGATCCAGGAGCCATGCGCCGTCGTCGGTCGCGATTCAGCGGAAATGGCAGAAACCAGCCAGCTCGATTCTTGCGACGACAGCCAGTTCGCTTTCTTCGGCGAGTCAGCGAGGATTTTCGGAATCATCAGGCCGACAACAATGGCGAGTCCGCCTTCCAGAACAAACAACCACTGCCAGCCTCTCAGACCAGCGATGCCGTTCATCTTCAGGATGGCCATTGACAACGGCGCACCCACCACCGTCGAGAGTGGAATCGACACAATAAACAGCGACATGAGCCCACCGCGCACCGAGGCAGGCAGCCAGAAAGTGAGATAAAGCACCACGCCGGGAAAAAATCCGGACTCCGCCGCTCCCAGCAGAAAGCGCATCACCATGTAGGAGGTGCTGGTGTGCACGAAAGCGAACCCGACCGACACCAACCCCATCAGCACCAGCAATACCGTCAGCCACAGCCGCGCGCCGACCTTTGCCAGCATAAAGTTGCTGGGCACCTCAAATGGGACATAGCCCACAAAGAAAATTCCCGCTCCAATACCGAACAGCGTGTTGCTCAGACCCAGGTCGCTGTTCATGGTAAGTGCCGCGAAGCTGACATTCACGCGATTCAGAAACGTGACCAGATACAGCAACATCAGAAACGGAATCAGCCGCAGCGTGATGCGGCGATAAATTCGCTTCAGATCCAGTGCTGTATGTATGGGATCGTTTGCAGCGAGTGAGGGATTTGATAATGTCATGGTGGTCTCGCCACATCTGGGTCAAGCTTCACCAAGTATAAGCAGACCGGCTCGCCTGCGCCGCCGAGAACGCTCCACAGTCAATGCGTCATGCACATTGCCCTTCAATCTTTCCACGCACAACTTCAGTTTTCGGTGTTCTCCTTCGGGGGCTCTCCCGGCAGGTGACGGGCCAGCAAGGGCGTAATAAAAAGTACCGAGAACAAGGTCGTCGCCATACCGCCCACAACAACTCGCGCCAGCGGCTGCTGGGCCTGGGCGCCAATCCCGTTGGAGAGCGCTGCCGGCAGTAGTCCCAGCCCGGCGGCCATGCAGGCCATCACCACCGGCCGCATTTCCACCAGACAACCCTGCAGCAATCCCATCTGCTCACCAAGTTCATATTGCATGTGTCGCACCCCACGCAAGAACACAACAGTTCCCAGCGTATTGAGCCCCAGCACGGAGGTAAACCCAACCGCCGCCGAAATGCTGAAAGGAGTATGTGTGATCAGCAGCGAAAAGATGCCGCCAATCATTCCGAACGGAATCACCGCCATAACAATCAGGGCGTCTCGGACAGAAAGGAACAATACGTACAGCAGCCCAAGAATGATGATCAGGCTCACGGGAACTATAAATGCCAGGCGGTGAAGCTCGGCCTGCAGGCTTTCGAATTCACCCGCCCATGCATACTCATAGCCCGTCGGCAGTTTGACCTGTTGTTGCAACCGCGCCTGCAGATCTTGAATTGTGCTTTGCAGGTCGCGACCGCGAACACTGAATTTGATGGGAACATACCGCCGTCCGCCTTCTCTGTAAATCGCAAATGCCCCGTCGCGAACCGTCACATCGGCGACTTCTCCCAAAGGAACCATGTTGCCATCGGGCGCGGGCAGCAGAATTTTTCGGATGACATCCGGATTGTTCCGATCCGCCAGGGGATAGCGAACCACCAGATCGAAGCGACGATCTCCAAGAATCATTTGTGTGATCGGCGCGCCGCCCACCGCTGCCTGAATCGCGTTGTTGATGTCCTGCGCCGCCAATCCGTAACGCGCGGCTTTCGCTCGATCGATCTGGATCAGAAGATTCGGCTGGCCGCCGACCTTAAAGATGCCCGCATCCTGCACGCCCGCACGGATTTCATGATCTTCAGGATTTGCTCCGACAGCGTCGACAATGTATCGAAATTGTCTCCGAACAATTTCAGAGAGTTTTCACCCTTCACGCCCGACATCGCCTCTTCCACGTTGTCTTGGATATTCTGCGAAAACCCAAGCACCACTCCGGGATACTTGGCCAGTTTCGATTGCATCTCCTCAATCAACTTATCTTTGCTGCCGTGCAGATATGCCGGCCAGCCCTTCTCAGGCTTCAGGTCTGTGTAGATCTCCACATTGTTGAAGGTGGTCACGTCGGTGCCATCATCCGGGCGACCCACTTGAGAAACTGTCTGCCTGACTTCAGGAAACTTATCCAGCGTGGTGCGCATGGAATCTGCAATGGCCACGGACTGCGGAAACGAAATATCCTGCGGCAACGTAGCCCGAATCCACAAATTGCCCTCTTCCAGTGCAGGCATAAATTCGCCACCGACAAATCGGAAGACGAAGATCGTCACCAGCATCAGAATCACGGCGCCAATCAGTACCGCACGAGAGGACTTCAGCGAGAACTTAAGCCATGGTTCATATATCCGCAGCGCGTGCCGAATCAGCCAGGTCTCTTTCCCGGTTGTCGTCTCTTTTGAAGCTGTGATGAACCCAAGTACCGGCGCAAAGATGACGGCATAAATCAAGGCTCCAATCAGCGCAAAGCCGTACGTCATCGACATCGGGGCGAAAATCTTGCCCGGAACGCCTTCCATCGTGAACAGTGGCAGAAACGAAGTAAGGATGATCGTCGTCGAAAAGATCACCGGCGTGGCACCTTGCTTAATGCCTTCAACAATCAGGTCCGCCGTCGATTCGCCTTCCAGCCGATTGGTCAGCTTGCGATAGATGTTCTCCAGCACGATGATTGCAGCGTGAACCAGAATGCCGAAGTCAATTGCCCCGATCGATAATAGATTGGCTGAGTGGTTCGTCAAAACCATCAGAGTAACGGCAAACAGCACCGAGAACGGGATGGTCAGGGTCGTCAGCAGCGTAGTCCGGAAGTCTCCAATCGTTACTACGAGCACCAGCGTGACAAGAATTAATCCTGTCAAAATAATGTGCTCAACCGTGTCCGTCGTGATGTGAATCAGGTTGGTGCGGTCGTAATACGGTTTGATCTGCATGCCAGGCGGCAGCAGGTTGCCATGGTTCAAATGCCAAACCTTCTGCTTCAGCGCCCGCAATGCCGGCAAAGATTGCTCGCCCTTCTGCAGCAAAACAATCCCCTCGACAACATTGCTCTCGTTGTTGTGCCCCACACGCCCTAACGGCGGCTGAAATCCTTTGCGAACCGTTGCAATATCGCCGACCAGTACCGGTACATTGTTACGTTCCGCCACGACGATGGATTCGATATCCTGGACGGTTTTTAGCAAGCCCACTGAACGCACGTTCACGTTTTGCGCGCCGAGTGCGAGATAGTCTCCTCCGACATTGGCATTGCTGTTCTGGATCGCATTCACCACCTGCGTCAGGGTGACGTTATGCGCCAACAGTTTTGCGGGATCGACGACCACCTGGTATTGCCGCGTCGTTCCGCCAAACGTTGTCACGTCGATGATCCCCGGAACCTGCTTGATCTCCCGAGTGACCAGCCAGTCTTGCGTCGCCTTCAGTTCGTTCAGGCTATAGCCGGGACCGGTAAGGATGTACCGGTAAATTTCGCCGATCGGCGACGTGGGCGAGAGCGTCGGCTGCAGGTTATTGGGCAGCGTCAGTGTCTGCAAGTGATACAGCACTTCTTCGCGATCATGGAAATAGTCGCTGCCGAAACTGAAGTACAGCTTCACATCGCTCAAGCCGAAAATACTGATAGAACGCACCTGTTCAAGATGCGGAGAGCCGTACACCGCATTTTCCACGGGAATGGTGACCTGTTGCTCCATCTCTTCCGCAGACCATGCCGGGTTTTGCGTAATGATTTCCACCAGCGGCGGCGAGGGGTCAGGATAGGCCTCAATATCAAGCTGGGTACACGCATATCCGCCGACCAGCAGCATGGCAATAAAAATTACAACTACGATGACACGGTATTCGATGAGTTTTCGAATCAGTCCGCCCATTCGTCACTCTCCCGCAGGCGCGCGCAATAGCGCCGCTCCGAGTGTCACAACCTGATCGCCGTCTTGCAGACCCCGCAGAACCACAACGTCCTGCTGCTGCATCTGGCCTATTTTCACCGGACGCCGTTCATACTTGCCGGGAGATGTCTGAACAAAGACAGAGTCGTAATTGTTTTCGTGAATGACCGAGGCCGCCGGAACCAGAAAGCCCTCTGTCGAGGAGCGATCCACCACAATGTTCGCGAACATCTGCGGCTTCAGCTTCATCTGCGGATTCGCCAGCACCACCCGCACTTTTACGGCTAGCGTGGTGGGATCGAGCGATTGCGACAGGTTATCGATCTTTCCGGGGAGCGATAAATCCGGATATGCCGGAAATTTCACCGTCACCGGTCGACCCACTCGAATGCTGGCCAGATCGCTCTGGTAGGCATCTCCCAAAACCCAGACGTAATCCAGATTCGCAATGGTGGCCAACGGAGTCGCATTGTCGAGTGAACGCTGCCATTCCCCGACAGCAGTTCCTGTATCGAGAATGATTCCGCTGATGGGGGCGCGAATTGGCGCTTCATCGCTGTTGTTGTTCTCTGAGAAGCCCAGTTCGTGGATGAGTTGCCGCGCTCGTTCCTGCTCGGAATGTGCCGCATCATCGTTCGCAACCAGCTGTTCATAATCCGCCTTCGCCATCACCTCATGCTGCAGCAGCAGTTTGCCGCGGTTCAGCGCCTGATCGGCCAGCAACACCTGAATCTTGGCCTTCTCGAAGTCGGACCGCGCCTGCGCGATGTCGCCACTCTGCAGCTCCGCGATCACTTGTCCAGCCTGGACAGACTGCCCGGGCAGCACCGAAAACCGAACCAGGCGTCCACTCAGCGGTGGAAACACCTGCACCACTTTGGTTGGGTTGGCGACAACGCGGGCAGGAATATTGATCTGGTCGACAACCTTCTGGCTGTGCACAACGACGGTTTGCACAATGGTCTTTGAAGCCGGCGGCGGCACGTTCGAGGCAGAATTCGAACTGCAGGCCGCCGGGCACAATGCGAGGAGCGATGTTGCCAATGCCAGTGAGACTGTTTTCATGGCAGAATCTCCGTTGCGGCAGCGTCGCTCAGTTGATGCAGACTCAGCCAAACCTGCGCGTTCGCATTCAATGCATCCAGGTTGGTTTGCCGGTTATCGTGCAACGCATCCAGGTAGTCAAGCAGCGTATAACTGCCGTGGCGATATCCAAATTCCAGGTTGTTCAATATATTTCCAGCTTCCTGTACATAATGGGTGTTGTAGCGTTGGGCCAATCTCTGCGCGGCCAGGTAGGCCGCCCAAGCCTGATCGACGTCCGACAACACCTGGCTGCGCGCCGCCATCTCTGAAAAACGATCCGCCTGCGCGGTGAATCGCGCCGCCTGCTTCTCACCTTGGTTGCGATCGAAAATTCGCAGCGGGATGCTGACATAAAAATCCGCGGAATTATAGATGCCACTTCGCGTATATGCGGCGTCTAACGTGGGATCGGTGGTGCCGTTGGCGTCCGCCAGTTTCACGTTTGCATCTGCCACCAGAATCGATTGTTGCGCCGCGCGATAGTCCGGCCGTGCCGCGAGCGCTTTCCGTTCCAGGTCCGGCAAAGATAGCGTGAGCTGCGGAGGGTCCAGCGTTCCGACAATGTCGAAATTGCGCCTGGGAGCCTGAAAGCCCAGCAGTTGCTGCAACTGGTCGCTGCTCTGAACCAGATTGACCTGAGCATTCTCATAGTCCGACTCGAAGCTCGCCAACTGCAAATCGATACGGTCAAAATCGGTCTGGCTGATCGCGCCCGCTTCGAGTCGTACATGAGTCAGGTCGACCGTTTTACGATAGCTGGTCAGATTGCTATCCGCGAGTTTCAGGGCCGCTTTGGCCAGCAACAAATTGGTGAATGCGTTCTTCACCGCGAGAACCGTTTGCCGTTCCAAATCGTGATATTGGCTTTCCGTTACCTGGGTGGTCGCGCGAGCGCTTTCCAAACGCCACCGTCGCTTCTGTCCTCGCTCAAAAAGCCGCGAAACGTCGCCGGTATAGGCATACGGGCTCGCCGGGTTGTTTGCCGGCAATGTCACGTCGGAACCGGTCAGCGTGAAGACCGGATTCTGCCGCAGCCCCGCTGTAATTTGTTCCGACCGGGTCGACTCCAGGTTTCGTTGCGAGGCCAGCAACGTCGGGTTCTTGCGCCGAGCCAGCGCCACCGCCTGTCGCATGGTCAGCGGCGCCGAGATTGTCGTGGTCGTTTGCGCTGTGGAATGCTGCCAGCAGAGCGACAGACATATGCAGACTCCTCCACGCAATGTTGCGGAGAGCTTCATGAAAATTCCTTGTCCTTCAAAATCAAAGGATTTGCCCGAGCAGGTCTTTCACGGAAAAATATTGCCCTGCGCTGCATCGTGAACGCAGGCAAGACAGCGATCGGAAACGTATCTGGAATTCAGACAAGTTCGGCGAGTAGGGCAGTTAAGCGAAGGCCGGGGGAGCACGACCTTGAGTCGCTTGCCGATACCAGCAATAGGAAGGATTAAGATCTCGAACCGCTTCTAGAGGACAAGCCTCGAACACAGGTGCGAACCATGCGCCTCGCGCTTGCAGAAATACCATCCGATGAAGTTGAATCGGCGAGTGACCCGGGACGGCGGCTTCCATTCGGCGTACGATCTGTTCGCCATCCGTGGGGGTCATCATGGCCTGCAAATCGTCCGTCATGGAAATGGCGGGCAGCAGCATCGCGATCAAAATCAGGTAGGAGACCCATGCCGCTGAATGGGAGTGAACGCAGTCTTGTAACGCGACGCGGCGTCGACTTCTGGAGTAGAGCAGCGCCACGCCCAAACTCGCCGAAGCCGCGAGCCATAAAAGATTGAGTAGTAACTCCACGGATGTAGTAATTGTCGTATGGTACAGGTATGTTTTCCTAGAGGATCTCGGGAAAAGATTGCTTCCTAGCTTCTGTTTTCGTGCTGCTAGCAGCGACCAAACCCCTTTTGCTGCGTCTACTTGGAGTGGTGTAAACAGGAATCATTGGAGTTACGCGATGGCATGGGACGAGTCCTTCATCTGCAATATCTGCGGTACCGTCAAACTCGAGTCCAACCACTGGTGGATGATTACTCTGGGAAAGGTACTTTGCTTTGACGAAGGCCAGCCGTCGCAACATTTTACGCTTCTGCCCTGGAATGAGGAGCAGTCGAGAAATCCAGACGTTTACCACGTATGCGGCGAGGGCTGCGCCTCCAAGGCGCTGGAACGGTTCATGTCTTCCGGAACTCTCGAGGGAGCCAAGGCCAACTCACGCGCCTCTGTCGGATAACGCGTTTACATCACCATCGCGAGTTTTTCCAACTCAGCCTGCATGCCATCGATAGAATGTGGGATTCCTTCACCCCGAAGCACCGCGTCGCGAGCGCTCTGCCGCGAAACACCATAGCCGCGTCCGGCCAGAAAGCTGCTGATCAAGTCGGCTGCCTGCCAGCTATCCAGGCCTTGCTGCAATAGGCCATCTCGCAGTTCCTGTAGTTCCAACGTCGGGAATTTCTCAATGTCTCTGCCAGCCGGCATTTCGCCTCCGCCCTTCTCTGTTGCCGATACCACCGCAACATCGTTTCCTACGCTATTAAGACTCGACCTGCCCCCACTTTGTTGCTACGGATCTGAAAGAAAAAATGGATTCGAAGAATCCATAGTCTTTTATCGACCGCCGCCGGGGTCACACCAGAAAACTTTCGTCATTCTCCCCTGATTACCCGGACGCAATTCCGGTTGTCTGCCATCCACCCCGCTGCTTCCAGTACCATAAGGAGAAGCCATGACGACCACCATTACCCCTCAATCCTTAGACGGAAATGCCATCGCCTCCGCGATCAAAGCGGAAGTGGCTGCAGACATACAACAACTGCACGCACAAGGCGTTCGACCCGGCCTGGCCGTGGTGATGGTCGGCAACCACCCGGCCTCGGAAGTCTATGTGCGCAATAAGGTAAAAACCAGCGCCGAACTGGGTATGAACAGCGAGATGGTCACTCCGCCCGCGTCCGTCACCACCGAAGAGATGCTGGTTCTCATCCATCAACTGAACTCCCGCGAAGATGTAGACGGAATCCTGATCCAGTTGCCTCTCCCCGCCCACGTGGACGCGAAGCGTTTGCTGGAGGCCGTCTCTCCGGAAAAAGATGTCGATGGTTTTCATCCGGTGAATGTTGGCCGTCTGCAGAGTGGACAGCCATCTCTGGCGCCCTGCACCCCGGCCGGCATTATTCAAATGCTGAAGCGCAGCGAAATTCCCCTCTCTGGCCAGCATGCCGTGGTCGTGGGTCGCAGCGATATCGTAGGTAAACCCATGGCAATGCTGCTGCTGCATGAAAACGCCACAGTCACCATATGCCACAGTAAAACTCGGGACCTGGCGGCCTTCTGCCGCTCCGCTGACATTCTGGTGGCCGCCATCGGAAAAGCCGGCATCATTCGACCGGATATGGTTCGCCGCGGCGCCGTCCTGGTCGATGTCGGCATGAATCGCATCACTTCACAACAGGATTTCGACCGCTTTTTTGCCGGCAACGCCAAGCGAGAAAAGACCTTTAAGGAAAAAGGCTCCGTGTTGATGGGAGATATCGACCCCCATGCATTCGCCCTCGCCAGCCATTACACGCCGGTCCCGGGGGGCGTCGGTCCGCTGACCATTGCCATGTTGATGGCGAATACCGTTCGCGCAGCCCGCCTGCGTCGCGGACTGACAGCGTAATTGTCTTCGGGGAGAATACGTTATGTTGCGCGTCGGTCTTACCGGAGGACTTGCAAGCGGAAAGAGCACGGTCGCCAGTCTCTTTGCGCGCCGCGGCGTCCATATCGTGAACGCCGATCGGATTGGCCGCGATCTGATGCAGCCGGGGCAGCCAGTCTACGACGCGATTCTCGCTCACTTCCGCGGCTACCCCGAAGCGCCCCCATTGACCCTTGCCGATGGGCAACTCGACCGTTCCGCCCTCGCACGCTACGTATTATCGACGGGCAAGCTGGATGAACTGAGCCGAATCGTCCATCCTCCAGTGGTCGCGGAGCAGGAGCGGCGCATCCAGCATATTTTCTCGAGCGATCCCGATGCCATCGTGATGGTCGAGTCCGCACTCGTCTTTGAGGCCGACCGTGCCAAAACCGCCCCCGGGTTCAGCCACAGATTTGATACGTTAATTCTGGTGACCGCTCCGCAGGATGTTCGACTCGCTCGATACACGGCGCGCGGCGGCAAAGTACTTTCCGCGGAAGAACTGGCGGCACTTCAGGAAGACGGTCGAAAGCGAATTGCCATGCAGATGACAGACCAGGAAAAAGCTCCCCTCTGCGATTTCGTCATTGAAAACTCAGGATCTCTCGAACGCCTTGAATCCGAGGTGGAGATGATCCTGAAGCAGTTGCAACAAGAAAACTTACGGCGGAAAATTGAAGGAGCAACGCCTGCCACACGTTAAGCACGACACAACGGAAATGCCGGATCTGAATCCAAACAGACATGGTGGCATGGAGCACTGATTCTATCCATTCTGTTGCCGTGACCTGCGAGGCCCGTGTTTTGGCAACCGAAGATTGAGAGCTCTGGATCGATGAAAGCACGCTTGTTGATTTTGACCGTTGCCATCCTGGGCGGGTTCTACTTCGTCACCACCCACACATTCTCTACCGGTGCCGGCCGCGGATGGTTTACCCATGCCGCCAGCATAACCTCCGCACAGACCACCGGATCCCTGCCGGGCGGGATGGAAATCACCGACGCCCATGCGGCGCCGGCTCTGTTGCCCAGCGAACAGAACAACATCGCGGTCTACAAGAAGGCGTTGCCCTCGGTGGTGAATATCACCTCCAACATGGTCACCTACGACTTCTTTTATGGTGCGGTCCCAGCCCAGGGACAAGGCTCCGGATTCATCCTGAATAAAGGTGGCGACATTCTCACCAACTACCACGTGGTATCGGACGCACAGTCCCTGCAGGTAACGCTCTACAACAAGCGCCAGTACAAGGCCCAGGTGCTGATGACCGACAAGTCGCACGATCTGGCACTCATCAAGATTGATGCTCCAGACCTGCAACCGGCCACGCTGGCCACCTCCCACGGACTGCAAGTCGGTCAGCTTGTCTATGCCATCGGCAATCCGTTCGGCCTCAGCGGCACCATGACGCGCGGAATCATCAGCTCCATCCGCTCTGTACGGGGTCCCATGGGCAATTTAATCTCCGACGCCATTCAAACCGACGCCGCCATCAATCCCGGCAACTCCGGCGGCCCCTTGCTCAATTCGCAGGGCAATGTCATCGGCATGAATACGATGATTGACACTGGCGGAGGCGCCAATCAAAATGCCGGTATCGGCTTCGCTATTCCCATCGATACAGCCAAGGCGGCATTGAATGACTTTGCCCGCTACGGCAAAGTGCTCCGGCCCACCCTCGGAGCTCGTTATGTATCAATCGGACCCGACATCGCCAGCCAGCTCGGATTGCCCCCTGTTCCCGGTGTCCTGGTGGAGCGTACCGTTCCCGGTGGACCCGCCGACCGCGCCGGCATTCTCGGAGGCAAGCAACAGGCTTATCTGGGCAACACGCCCATTTATATTGGCGGGGACCTGATTGTTGCCATTGACGGCAACCGCGTCACCAATGACCAGGACATCGCCGAGATTATGGACGGCCATCAAGCTGGCCAGACAGTGACGGTCACAATCTATCGCGGGCGAAAGCGGATGGATATCAAAGTGGTTCTCGGCAATGCGGGGGATGCCGGCGACGTGCAAGTGTAGGCAAGCGCTCCGATTCCCATCCCGCTCATCGAACCGGATGAGCGACCTTGTCGCGTCACGGCTCTCGGATACATTCATTGCACTCGAATCGCTATAGTAATAGGAAGTCCGCTCAAGGAGCAGGAGCAAAAGTGAGCCGTCGAAATTCGATGCTACCCAGTGATTCATTCCAAAGCACTTCCCGCCGCAAATTTATTCAGGGCGCTTCCGCTCTGGCGCTCGCCAATTCACAAATCAGCTCGGCCTTGAATCTTCGAGGCCGAGCCAACGGAGGCAAAGTGTTTGCGTATGTCGGTACGGATACTACCGCAATTGACGGCAAAGCCAACGGAAAGGGAATTTATCTATTCGAGATGGATCCCGCCAGCGGAGGATTATCGCAGGTCAAGCTGGCCGCGGAGGCCACGAGTCCCTCATGGCTTTGTCTCGACCCTTCGCAACGATACCTCTATGCCGCCCATGAGATCTCAGACTATGAAGGCAAGAGTGGTTCTGTCAGCGCATATGCCGTGGATGCGTCAAACGGCGATCTACGGTTGCTGAATACAGTCAGTTCGCAGGGCGCAGGTCCAGCCCATCTAAGCCTCGACGCTTCCGGGAAATATGTTTTCGTGGCCAATTACGGGGGCGGCAGCATTGCCGTGCTTCCTGTTTCGTCCGACGGATCGCTGGGCACCGCGACCTTCACACATCGTGATCAGGACCACGTCGGAAGCCAAAAAGCGACCAGTGCGCCTCCAGGCAGCTTTGCCATTAGCGGGCACGATGCGCCCCACGCCCACATGATCGGCGCCGATCCCGGCAATCGCTTCGTCTTGCAAACCGATCTCGGGCAGGATCGTATCTACGTTTATAACTTCGACGGGTCGACAGGGAAACTAACGCCGGCCGCGACTCCCTTCGTATCGCTTCCCTCCGGAGATGGGCCACGCCATTTCGCGTTTCACCCCAATGGGCATTGGCTCTACTCGATACAAGAAGAAGCCTCCACGGTGGTGTTCTTTCACTTCGATCCGGCAACTGGATCCATGACTGCGCAGCAAACCCTCTCGACTCTGCCGGACGGCTTTGCAGGAACCAGCTTCGCCTCCGGAATTCGAGTGTCGCCCGATGGTCGCACCCTGTATGCCGCCAACCGGCTGCACAACACCATCGCCGTGTTTTCCATTGGTGAGGGTGGCCACCTGAAGCATGTTGGCGACACTCCCACCCTGGGCGATTATCCCCCTCAGTTCAATATCGATCCAGGCGGAACTTTTCTCT
Organism: Acidobacteriota bacterium; assembly: GCA_021793595.1. The sequence continues at coordinate 18,819 of JAJYSL010000003.1, read as the reverse complement.
ACGCGTGTAACCAACGGAGCGACCAGATCACCTCGTTTCGGATCGACAAGCGGACGGGTTTACTCAACTTTACGGGTCAGTACACGCCGGTCGGTACTCCGACGTGCATCATCTTCACCTCTTGAACCTTTGCGGAACAGACGGGCGCGCGGTCCTCATCCACCCGCCTGTTCCACCTCGCTCTTAGGTTGCGTTAGGAAGCCTTGCCCAGCGCTCCGTGCGGATCAATGACAAATTTCTTTGCCGCTCCTTTGTCAAAGTCCTGGTAGCCCTTCGGCGCATCGTCCAAGCGAATCACCGTAGCATTCACGATTTTCGCAATCGGCAGACGATCGTGCAGAATGGCCTGCATCAGCTGCCGGTTGTACTTCAGCACCGGAGTCTGGCCGGTGAAGAAGCGCTGAGATTTCGCCCATCCGAGTCCAAAGCGCATGCGAAGGTTTCCCTTCTGCGACGCCTCATCCTTCGATCCCGGATCTTCTGTCACGTACAGGCCGGGAATCCCGATGCTGCCTGCGGCGCGGGTAATCGTCATCAGCGAATTCAAAACAGTTGCCGGCGCCTCAGTGCCATGTTGCGAACCATGGCCGTGGGCTTCGAATCCAACGCAATCGATGGCCGCATCCACTTCCGGCACTCCGACCACCTGGGCAATCAGCTCCTCCAGTTTGTCGCTCTTGGTTAAGTCGATCGGTTCGAACCCCACCTTTTTGGCATGCTGCAGCCGCTCCTGATTCATGTCGCCAATCATCACAACCGCCGCGCCAAGAATCTGCGCCGAGGCCGCCGCAGCCAGACCCACCGGCCCCGCACCAGCCACATACACGATCGAGCCCACGCCCACGCCCGCATTCACCGCGCCATGAAATCCGGTCGGCAGAATGTCGGAGAGCATCGTCAAATCCCTGATCTTCGCCATCGCCTGCGCCTTGTCAGGAAACTTGATCAGGTTGAAGTCCGCGTATGGCACCATCACAAATTCAGCCTGACCGCCAACCCAGCCGCCCATGTCGACATAGCCATAGGCTCCGCCTGCGCGTCCAGGATTCACGTTCAGGCAAACACCGGTCTCGCCCGACCGGCAGGTTCGGCATCGGCCACACGCGACGTTGAAAGGAACTGTAACCAGGTCGCCAATGTTAAGATATTCGACGTCCTTTCCCTTCTCAATAATTTCGCCGGTAATTTCATGTCCCAGCACCAACCCCTTTGGTGCTGTCGTGCGGCCGCGCACCATGTGCTGGTCAGAGCCGCAAATATTGGTGGAAACAATTTTCAAAATGACGCCGTGGGTGATCTCTTTCCCCGCCGGGTTCTGCATCTTTGGATAATCGATGGACTGCACTTCGACCTTGCCTGGGCCGAGATAAACAACTCCCCGATTTGTAGCCATGGAATCACGTCCTTTCAATTTGGCGCAGGCTCACACCCCTAATCCCCTGCTGCAGAGCTGCTGAGCCGAGATGAGAAATTCGCCATCGCCGTTAGTACGCCGCAGCTCCGGCTTCGGCCACAGCGTGGTCCTGCTCACCCGATCCACCACTCACCCCGATCGCACCCACAACCTTTCCGTCGCGCTTCAGCGGAATGCCGCCGGCAAAGATCATGATCTTGCCGTCGTTCGAAGCGTGGATGCCAAAGAACTGCCCCCCGGATTGGCTGTGAGTGGCCAGGTCTTTCGTGCTGATGTCGAACGCCCTCGACGTATAAGCCTTCTTGATGGAGATATCGATGCTACCCAACCACGCGCCATCCATGCGAACATGCGCGACCAGGTTGCCGCCCGCATCCGCGACGGCGATGTTCATCGGCTGGCCGATTTCCTTGGCTTTCTTTTCTGCCGCAGCAATAATCCTTCGTGCATCTTCCAGGTGAATCATCTCTTTCTCCTTGTACATCCGGTTCACTTCGCAGGTTCCAGTCAGGCTTCGATCGACCCCCCTAAGGCAGGCGGATCACAATGCCTGTGCTGATCGTTTTCGGGTTGAAGCTGCTGCCCAGCCCAGACAATCCTCCATAACTGAATTCCACCACACGCCAGTCAATTCGAGGCAGAATCGTCAAATCCAGTCCACCGAGAAACTGATACTCAAACTTCGTGGCGCTGACATGTGCGACTCCCTGCCCATAGTCGGCATGACCCGCGCCAATCAGCGCTTCCACATACGGCTGGATCGGCAGAACGTGGGGACGAAGCACAACGCGCGGACCCACTAAACCGCTGTCCAGCGTGGTTGACCCGCTTCCAAGAATTGCTCCGCGGGCATCTATACCGGAACTGAAAACCCAGAAATGACCTTTATCCAGGTAGCCCCCAAGTGTCGGCCCGTAGATCCAGCTCGTGTTTGGAACGTTAAGTTTTGTTGCACTGAATTCCCCATAGAGCCCCACTTGAGCCGTGGCGGCCATAGACGAAACGATGATGAGCAATAGACAGGCAGTTCTGGCCACGTTGCGTTTTAGTGCCAACAAATTTCCTCCCTTCGTGCCCAAGCTTAGGAAAAGATTTCGGCAAGCCCCGGACAGCGAACCTGGAATTAGCGTCGCTTCTTTGACTTCGTTCGCGACCTTTTCGTTTGCCTCTTTTTGCTTGGATGCGCGCTGGGCTGTCCCGTCGACTTACGTCCGGAGAGTTTTTTCGCGGTCTCGGTGGAGACCTGCTCCACCAGGGCAAACTGGAGCTTGTTTTCCACCGCGTCAATTCGGTCCAGAATTACGCGCACCTCGTCGCCAACAGAAATTCGGTGGCCGCTCGATCCTCCCAGAATCTGACGGCTGTTTTCATTAAATCGATAGCGATCTCCCTGCAGCGTTGCCAGTGGAACCAGGCCCTCCACGAACAAGTCGTCAAGTTCAACGAACAATCCATACTTCGTCACATTCAGAATGATTCCGGAAAATTCCTCGCCGATTTTGTCCTGCATGAAGTGGATTTTCTTCCACTCAATCAGTTCCCGCTCCGCATCGGCGGCCCGACGTTCGCACTGGCTCACCTCCTGCGCAATCGCCGCCAATTCCTGCTGCTCCACAGGGGACTGAATCGCGTGCTCTGCGTGGCCGAGGTCGGTTGGGCGTCTGCGTGTGGCGGAAGCGGTGTCGCTTCGCGGCAGTTCTCGATAGCTGTCGACGCCAGCAGCCAGCAGGGATTTCGTAATGCGATGCACGATCAGATCGGCGTAGCGGCGAATCGGCGAGGTGAAATGCGTGTAACTCGGCGTTGCCAGCGCAAAGTGGCCTTCGTTCTTTTCGCTGTAGCGGGCCTGCTTCAATGACCGCAGCATCAGGTAAGTGAGAATCCGTTCCTCTGGCTTGCCCGCCAGCCGCTCCGTCAGCTTCTGATACATCTGCGGCGTTACCGGAATGTCTTCGGGAATTTCCCGCATGCGTTTGTCGCTGCCACCGCTGCGCATGCGGTCCCGACGATCGCCTCGCAACTCGACACGTTTCACAGGCAATGCGCCCACGCCCAGGGAATAGCCAAAATGCGCGGCGATCTCTTCGAAGTTTGCCACCCGCTTGGCATCCGGCTTCTCGTGGATACGATAAATACTGGGAACGCCCTGCGATTCAATCCAGCTGGCCACGCATTCGTTGGCTGCCAGCATGAATTCCTCGATCAGTCGATTCGACCAGGTGCGTTCAGAGCGAACGATACCGCGCATCCTGCCCTGCTCGTCGAATTCAATGACCGGCTCCGGCAAATCGAAGTCGATCGACCCCCGCTGCTCGCGTCGCGCGTTCATCTTCTGCGCCAGCGCCATCATGCGATCAAACTCCGGAACCAGCGAAGCGAATTCTTTTCGCGTCTCCGGATCGCCCTGCAGAATGTTGTGGACTTGCGTATACGTCATGCGCCGCGCAGAGCGAATCACGCCCTCCAAGACCTCAGACGACAACACTGTTCCATCGGGCCCCAGATGCATCACGCAGGAAAGCACCAGCCGATCCTCGTTCGGACGCAGACTGCAAACGTCGGTCGACAGTTCCATCGGCAACATGGGAACCGCGCGATCCGGAAAGTACACAGAGTTACCGCGCAAGCGCGCTTCCAGATCGAGCGCCGTCCCTGGGCGAACATAATGCGCCACGTCGGCGATATGCACCTGCAGCTCGTACCCGCCATTGTGCAGTTCGCGAACCAGCACCGCATCGTCGAAGTCCTTGGCCGTTTCGCCGTCAATGGTGACAATTGGCAAATGGCGAAAATCGCGGCGCGGCCGACCACTGGATTCCCATCCGCTCGAATCGCTCGCCGGTGGCACCGCAACCTCGCGGGCTTCCTGCAGCACCCGATCCGGAAAGATATGCGGCAAAAAGTGCTTGCGAATTAGAATTTCAACATCTACACCAAAGGCGTCGCGATCCCCCAGTACCTCAATCACTCGGCCGCGTGCCGGCCGAGTCGCGGTCGGCCAATCGGTAATCGCAACATCGACGACCAATCCCTCCAGATCCTCATAGTCGCCCTGCTGGTCGACTGCCTCAGCCCCTAGAACTCGATCAAGCGTCCCACCACGCTCTGGGATCTCGCCCCCAAAGGGCACCAGGATCGCCTCGCTGATGCGCGCATTCAGCGGCGTAACAAAATTGCCCGACATGCGATCGCCACGCGCCGTGCGCCTTCCATTGGCATAGTGGAAAATGCCCACCACCGTGGGATTGTGCCGCTCCAGCACTCGCAGAATACGCCCCGCTCGGCGCCCATCTCCCCGCGAGGGAAGCAGTTCCACCAGCACCAGGTCGCCCTGCATCGCGCTTTCCATGCTGTCCGGAGGAATGAAGATGTCTTCTTCCCCGGTACCTTCGCGCGTATCCGGTCGCACAAAGCCATAGCCGTCTCGATGCAGATCCAGCCGTCCGCTCACCCAGTTGTTGCGCTTGCGCGCCGCTGCCTGGACCGTCCAGGTGTCGCGGTCGATCTTGGCCAGTTGTCCACTCGCGGTCAGGCGATCCAGTTGCTCCAGCAGCAGACGCCGCTCGCGCCCACCGCCCAGCCCCAGTTCTCGAACCAGCTGCTTATACCCCGCGCGCTGACCTGCGGACCGGGAAATGCGCTCCAAAAGTTCCGTGTCTGTCATGCGTCCAGCCTCAGGACTGCCCGCCCCTCGCCTCTGAATCAAAGGGGTAAGCATTGACCATGATGTTACCCTGCAAATGAGGATTGCAAATTCTCCTAGGATTGATTCCCCATTTTGCGATAGAGTCAGTAAAATTTGAGTAACTCGACAGGACCGCGCGGCTCGCCCGGGTATCCATTCCCCCGCGAGATTTCAAAATTAAACCGAAGATCCGCTCTGCAAAAAATGATGCCTGGGACGATCAATGGTGCGTTGGCAGACGGAACGAATGCAATAGAAAGAAAGGATTTATGAGCGCAATGTGGAAACCGAACCAGCCTGGCACCAGCCCCACTTCCCCTGCGGACCCGATCCGTCCGCAAACGCCTACCCCGCTTAGCCCGGAACCGGTGGCGCAGCGTCCCAACCCTACCCCGTCCAGTTCCACCACCGAACAGGCGACGATTGGCAAATCTCTCACCATCAAGGGCGAAATCACTGGCAGCGAAGGCCTCTACATCGACGGCCACGTCGAAGGTTCCGTCAACCTACCGGGAAATCGCGTCGTCGTGGGCCGCAATGGCCAGGTCGCCGCAAATGTCTCTGCCCGCGAAGTGGTCGTTCTTGGCAAGGTCAACGGCAATATCATTGCCAGCGACCGCGTCGACATCCGCAATGAGGGCTCCCTGACTGGAGATGTTGTGGCCCAGCGCATCAGCATTGAGGATGGCGCCTACTTCAAGGGTGGCATCGATATTCGCAAGCCTGCCACGTCCGAAGCCAAGGGAAGCGAAGCAGCGAAGCCTGCCGTAGCGACTCCGGCGCACGTCTAACCCGAGTAACTCTGTTTCCGCCGCTTGCGGCGCGATGGCGCAACGGCTTCGCTTCCCCCGGCGAAACCGTTGCGTGAAGGCAGTCTGCCGCATTTCGGCATCCCTGCGCGCTCCCTCCGCTCCACTGAACCGGATGAATCCTTTTTGCCCCTCATCCATCTAAAGGATCGGAAGCTGGGAGGTAGTTTGATGCTAAATATTCGTTTGAACGAGGATCGCGGCCACTCCAACCACGGCTGGCTGGATACCCACTTTACATTTTCTTTTTCCAACTACTATGACCCGGAGCATATGGGTTTCCGCGCCCTGCGCGTGATCAACGAGGATTTTATCGCGCCCGGCAGGGGCTTCGGCGCGCACCCGCATCAGGACATGGAAATCCTCTCCTATGTGCTCAGCGGGGAGCTGGGCCATCAAGATTCGCTCGGCTCCGGCGGTGTTATTCGTCATGGAGAGGTGCAGTTCATGTCCGCGGGCACCGGCATCCGTCACAGCGAAGCCAATCCGTCGCCAACCGAGACGACACATATGCTGCAAATCTGGCTGCTGCCGAATCGGAACGGGCTCGATCCGAAATATGAACAGAAGGCTTTTCCGATCGAGACGCAAACGAACAGGCTGCACTTGATCGCTTCCCGCGATGGCCGCGATGGATCGTTTCTCATCCGTAGCGACGCTGAGGTATACGCGGGCAAGCTGGATGCAGGAACGACCATCGATCAGTCGCTGGCCGGCAACCACGGCTGGCTGCAAGTAGCCGTCGGCTCGGTAACCGCGAATGACAAGACCTTGCACGCAGGCGACGGTATGGCAATCGACAGTGACGGCTCGATACAAATTGACGCCACCAGCAACGCCGAAATTCTGCTGTTCGACCTGGAATAAACGTGAACGTCGCGCTCGATCGATTACAGACACTGCTCCATAAAAACGGTCGCGCGCGCATACGGCGAAGGCGGTGCATCTTCCGGGCGAAGGTGCACAAAGCCTTCTGACTCGTAGAGTCCAATAGCGTTCTTCAGCGAATGATGCGTCACGAGGTAGAGTCGCCGTGCTCGCAGACTGCGAGCGGCAGCGATCGTTGCCCGCAGCAATTGTCTTCCAAGTCCCTGACCACGATAGCGCTCGGCAATCGCCATCTTCGCGACTTCAAAGCAGCCGTCTTTCATCGCCAGCAACGCGCAGCACCCCAGAACTTCGCCAGTGTGCGGATGCACGGCAAAGTAAATGTGGCCGCCTGCGTCCAGAATGTGATGTCGCGGATCGCCCAGCGTCACAACGTCTTCGTCTTCCAGCCGGAAAGATGCAGTGATCCAGGCTTCGTTCAACGCGCGGAAAGCGATTTCATCTCCGGGTTGAAACTCTCGAATCTCGACGTTCATACTTCAACGGCAGGCGCGGGCAGAATGTCTTCCACATCGACCCACTGCGTTGGGTACACGCCGGTATAGCAGGCGGTGCAGTAGCGATTGCCGTCCGCCCCGTCGCAGGCGTGCAGCAGTCCGTCCAGCGAAAGATACGCCAGAGAATCTGCCTCAATAAATTCACAGATTTCATGCACCGATTGATTGGCGGCAATCAACTCGCGCTTGCTGGGGGTGTCTACGCCGTAAAAACAAGGGGATGTTGTCGGTGGACAACTGATGCGAAGATGAACCTCTGTCGCCCCGGCGCCGCGCACCATGCGCACGATTTTTCGACTGGTCGTGCCGCGGATTATTGAATCATCAATCAAAATCACTCGCTTGCCTTCCAGCAGATTGCGCACTGGATTCAGCTTCAGCTTGACGCCGAAATCGCGCACCCGCTGTTCCGGCTCAATAAATGTTCGCCCCACATAATGATTGCGGATCAGCCCGAAGCGGAACGGAATGCCGCTCTCCGCCGCATACCCGATCGCCGCGGTGACGCCGGAATCCGGTACTGGGACGACAAGGTCTGCTTCCACGCTGGATTCGCGCGCCAGTTGACGTCCCATTTCCTCGCGGCTTTCCTGCACCCATCGTCCAAATACTTTGCTGTCGGGACGCGAGAAATAAACATGCTCAAACACGCAGCTTGCCTGCGGCACGCCACTGGAAAATTGCCGGCAGGTCACGCCTTCGCGGGAAACCATCACCAGTTCGCCTGGCTTCACTTCACGATCGTACCTGGCCCGCAACAGGTCAAAGGCGCAGGTCTCCGACGCAAACACAATCGTCTCAGTCCCGTCGGCATTGGCGATGCGTCCCATTGAGAGCGGACGAAAGCCGCGTGCATCGCGGGCGGCGAAGATGCGATCCCGCGTCATCATCACGATGGAAAAAGCTCCCTCCACCTGGCGTAAGGAGTCCGCGATGGCGTCGATAAGCGTCGGCTCTTTCGAGTGCGCGATCAGCTGCACAATAATTTCGGAGTCGCTCGTGGTCTGGAAAATCGCGCCTTCACGTTCCAGTCGCGTTCGCAAATTGCCGAGATGCACCAGGTTTCCGTTGTGGGCAATCGCGATCAAGCCCTTGGTGGAATCCACCCGAATCGGCTGCGCATTCAACAGCGCCGAATCTCCCGTGGTCGAATAGCGCGTGTGACCGATGGCCAAGGAACCAGGCAGCTTGGCCAGAACATCGTCGGTGAAGATTTCTGCGACCAGGCCCATGCCCTTGATGTTCCACAGATTTTCGTGGTCGGCCGTGGCGATGCCCGCAGATTCCTGCCCGCGATGCTGCAGAGAGTAAAGCGCCAGGTACGCCTGGCGCGCTGCATCCGGATGGTTGTGAATGGCCACGACGCCGCACTCTTCGCGGAGTTTGTCGAATGGAACAGGGTCATGCTCGGCTATGGGCATTGGATCCATCGATGGGTTGTATGCGTTCATTATGCCTGATCCACCGCGGAACTTTCGCGATGAAATATAGACTCCAGCGCATCGGGCAATCCACGGCGCCATGGTTCAAAAAGATTCGCAATCGATTCCGAAATCACTGGCTGCCCGTTAATGCTGATCTCCACCTGATGGTCGATCGTCGAGCCCAGCGGAAACACCGTCACCTCACCATGATCATCGACGATTCCTTTGATTCTCTCCACCTGTTCGGCAGCACAGGTGACAATTAACTCGCTCGCGTTCTCGCCGAATAAGGTTTGCGTAATGGAATCGTCAGAAACTCCCTCAGCTATCGAAACGCGCACTCCTAATTGTTTAGCGAAGCCTCCTTCCGCCAACGCAACCACAATACCGCCGTCGGAAACATCACGCGCGGAATGCAGCAAGCCTTCCTCTGCCAACTTCGCAAGACACTTGTGCAGTTCGGCTTCCGCCGACAGTGACAGTGCTGGTGGCGTGCCCCACAAAGCATTCAGGACAACCTTCGCATATTCTGAAGACCCAAATTCCTTCATGCTGGCGCTGTCTTTGCCTGGCGCTTTCGGTCGCAGCAGCAAAACCGCGTCGCCCACGCGCTGAAAATCAGCCGGAACCGCCTTCGAAACTTCTTCCAGAATGCCAACGATCCCGAGCACCGGCGATGGATAGATCGCTTCCCCCTTGGTCTCGTTGTAGAGCGAAACATTGCCGCCCGTGATCGGCGTCCCGAGCGCCGTGCACGCCTCCGCAATGCCGTCGATAGCGCTCGAAAGCTGCGCCATGATTTCCGGTTTCTCAGGGTTGCCGAAGTTCAAGCAGTTCGTCGCCGCAATCGGCGTCGCCCCACTACAAACCACTTTGCGAGCAGCCTCCGCCACCGCATGGGCGGCTCCTAACTTTGGATCGAGATAGCACCAACGACTGTTTCCATCGAGCGCCATCGCCAGTCCGCGCTGCGTGCCTTTCAGCCGCATCACACCGGCTTCTCCTCCCGGACCTTGCACAGTGTTGGTCTGCACCATGGTGTCGTACTGCTCAAACACCCACCGCTTATCGCAAATGTTCGACGACGCCAGCAGCTTCTTCAAGTCCGCCGTCCAGTCACGCTTCGACCGCAACTGCTGCTGCATTTCCGCGGAAGCCTCACTCGGCACCGGAGCTTTCCAGGTTCCAATCGGCCGATGATAGCGCGGCGCCTCATCCGTGAGCGAAGCATTCGGAATGTCCGCGACCAACTCGCCATGGTGCAGAATTCGCAGTCGTGATTCAGCGATGACCGTGCCCACCGTCACAGCGTCGAGTCCCCACTTCGCAAACACCCGCGTGACTTCTTCCTCGCGGCCCTTGTCGGCCACCAGCAGCATGCGCTCCTGCGATTCGGACAGCATCATTTCGTACGCTGTCATCCCGGTTTCGCGCTGCGGAACCCGATCCAGTTCCATCTCAATGCCAACCCCGCCGCGACCGCCCATCTCGCACGAAGACGACGTCAATCCCGCCGCACCCATATCCTGAATGCCAACAATCGCGCCGGTTTGCATCGCCTCCAGGCAAGCCTCCAGCAGCAGCTTTTCCATGAAGGGATCGCCCATCTGCACATTCGGACGCTTCTGCTCGGAGCCCTCATGAAACTCCTCGCTAGCCATCGTCGCGCCGTGGATTCCGTCGCGCCCCGTTTTCGCTCCTACATATAAGACCGGGTTGCCAACGCCCGTCGCTTTGCCGTAAAAAATCTCGTCTTTGCGCACCATTCCAAGCGCGAACGCATTCACCAGAGGATTGCCGGAATAGCAAGGCTCGAAGCGTGTCTCCCCGCCCAGGTTCGGCACTCCGAAGCAATTCCCATACCCGGCGATGCCGCTAACCACGCCTTCCAAAATCTGGTGATTCTTATTCAGCAGAGAAGCAGGTGTCGAATCTTTCCCGTCCGCTTTCGCCGAATCCTCCGCAACGATCGGCCCAAATCGCAGCGAATCCATCACTGCCAGCGGTCGCGCACCCATGGTAAAAATGTCGCGCAAAATCCCGCCCACCCCAGTCGCCGCACCCTGATACGGCTCTATATAAGAAGGATGGTTGTGCGATTCAATCTTGAACGCGCAGGCCCAGCCATCTCCCACGTCGATAATGCCGGCATTTTCTCCCGGCCCCTGCACCACCCGGTTGCTCTGCGTCGGCAGCCGCTTCAAATGCACGCGCGAGGATTTATAGGAGCAGTGTTCGCTCCACATCACGCTATAAATGCCGAGCTCCGTGAAACTTGGGGTTCGCCCCAGCGCGTCCAGAATGCGCTGATATTCGTCAGCCGTAATGCCATGCTGAGCCAGCAGCTCCGGCGTGATCTGTGCCGGTACGGGAATCGCGGAAGAGAACGCAGATTTCATTGTTTTCCTGGTAGAGGGACACTTTTATTGTTACATGGCCGACGTGCTCGGCGAGCGCTTCAAATCTCGCACTGGGGTCGGCTTCGCCACGCCGTCTGGAAGCTCCGATTCTGTTACACTTTTGGAAGCGTCGGCGGCCAGGATAGTTCCCGCTCGCGCCCTTCCGCTTAGCAATCACGCAAGTTTTCGGGGAGTGGCTCAGCCTGGTAGAGCACCTGGTTCGGGACCAGGGGGTCGGAGGTTCAAATCCTCTCTCCCCGACCATTCTTTTCAGAGGCTTGAAATCAGAAAAGCCAGCCGCGGGCCGAGGGTTTACAACTTGGGGTTTACATTGACTTGTTGGGGCTTACGCCCAAACAGGGAGTCGTCCCCTGAAACTCCCGCCACACGCTCGCCGCTGCCAGACATCTCCACGCTTGCGCAGCTCACGATACGTGGTTGTGTCCCGCGCCCATTGTTTGGCAAGTATTTTCCCTGCACATTCGACACATCGCACACACGCATTTCGCCTTATTCGTACCACCCTTTAGTTGTTTTCTTGAAGGGTCATCCCGATAAGGTAAAACACGTGTGTCTTGTGTGTCGGCTCAGGCTTGCTCTCAGGCAGCGCGGACAGTCACGCCAGAGCTAGAGCGGGCAGGAAGTGAGTCCAAGAGCAGCCGCACGCCAGTGAACACACGGACGCTTTTGCCCTCAACCTTGCGGAATGCGTACCGCTTCCCCATCCGCTTACGTAGCTCACCCATGAGTGGCCGCGCATCTGCGTCCAAGCCCTCCCGTTGCAGCCACAGGATTGCCGCTGTGTGTACGTCCGCAACGGCACGGCTTCATCTGGTGCGGATACACGACAGTCAGATTGAAACCGCGCTGTCACGTCCAGTTCTGCAAACAGTTCGTCCGTGGAGAGCCTCACTGCGGCTGGTGGCTTCAGCCCGTCCCGAACAACTGACGGACACAGCGCAATCAGCTCAGAAAGAATTCCCGGCAACTCATCATGCAGTGTTCCGTCAATGGTTGTCTCCGGTGCCTCGCTGAAGTCGGCACGGAAAGGCACCAGATGCACGCGGCCACGGAACGCAGCTCCACCAACTGAGGCGCCATCGGCTTTACCGTGTAGCCGATTTTCATCAGTCTCCGTGCCCAATGGTGAGCACTTCCACAGGCCTCCATTCCCACCAGGCATGGAGGCCGCTGGGCGAAGAACTCCATCACCTGACTTCGCCGTAGCTGCTTGCGCAACACGACTTTTCCATCCTCATCCACCCCGTGTACGTGCTTCCCCGTGGCTGTTTTCACCCTCGCGGGTTTTATTGTCGGTTCGCTGCGTCCCAAGTTTGTGGCGATATCTGCCATGTGCTTCCACCCATTCATGCGTTCCCAGTCACAATCGTGTGCGGACTCATGGGGATTGGGTGGCCGCTAATGTCTTTGAATCCGGCCTCCTGATACAGGCTCGTCAACTCGCTCAGCGTATACGCATCGCCGGCTGCGGTCGTCGCCAACATTGTCATCGCGAACGCCGCCGGAGTCGCTGGTGAAACGCGATCTTCATTGGGCACAAACTCCAGCGTGGCGCACTGTCCGCCCGGCCGCAGTGCGGCGTGAACCTTGTGCAGCAGGCCCACGCAAGTCGGCTTGTCGAAATGGTGCAGAAAATTCGTCAGCAGCACCGCGTCATACGGCCCGTCGAAGTCCACCTCAAAGGCGCTGCCCGGTAACATGTTGTAGCGATCATGCACGCCCGCTTTGCGGGCATTGTCCAAAGCCACGCGCAGCACCGGCGCCCAATCCAAACCTGTGACGTGTGCCTGCGGATTCTGTTTCGCAATCTCAATTCCGAATAATCCGTGACCGGCGGCGATATCCAGCACCCGCATCGGACCCGATTGTCCCTGCAGCACCACCTTGCCCAGTGGACCAGCCATCGGGCCCATCATCGGCGCCATAGTTTCGGCAAATTGAACCCAAATCGGATTCTCCGGCTCCACAGTGCCATCTCCCGGCAAGTTGGTGCGGCCTGCGCGTACAATCTCCGCCAGGTTGTCATAGGCCCCGTGCATCGCGGGGTTGCCAAGAAACTGGGCCACGGAAGCCAGGCATGCCGGCGACTTCGGATCCAAAAAGACCGCGCTCGACGGCGTGTGCCTGTAGCATCCACCCTCCTTCACTAGCACGCCGTTGATGGTTAAAAAATCGCAAAGGATGCGCACCCCCCGCTCCGACGCGGCGCAATGTCGTGCGATGGAGGCCACATCTCCCGGGCCTTCACCCACAGCCAGAAACAGATCCAGGTCGATTGCCGCTTTCAAAGCCGCCGTACGCTGATACGCATTCAACATTTCAAATACCAGCCCAGGATTCAACGGGGCTTCGGCGCCATTTCCAGGTTTCATTGCGATTCTCCTCTGACGGCCGTCAAGGTTTCAATTTCTTCAATTGTTAGGGGGTCAAGCCAGCGTATCACCAAACCCAAACACTGGTCTCTTGTCTTTCGTTCAAGAACCCGGGGACAAGGTCCGCCGCGCTGCGATCCCTCAGCCCCCGGCGCGAGTATCCTGAGCTTCAATCCGCGGGCGAATTTCCATCCCAAAATCCCGCTGTAGTCTGCTGTACCAGACATCGTCGCTGGCGCCGTGCAACGCCACCCATTCCTCGTCGCTCATGGATCTACGCCATGCCAGCAGCGGTTCCGAATCAGGCCCCACGGGATGGCGCAATTGCATGGTACCGCTGTCGATGATCTCCAGCACTTTGTCAGCCACTACGCTCGGCTTTCCAGGATTTTTGAGTGAGGCCGTAAACAGATCGGCAAACCGACGCTGCTGCGGGTATACCTCCGTACCTGTCGGCTTCTCGATTCGCCGCGCCATCGCCGTGTCGATGATTCCCGGCTCCACAATGGCCACTCTCACATGGAACGAAATCATCTCCTGGGCGAGCGCCTCACTGATCGCTTCCAGCGCAAACTTCGACGCCGCGTAACAACCGCTCGGTGAATTCGCGATCTTCCCCGCAGCCGAAGTGATATTGATGATGCATCCGCCCCTGCGCTGCCGCATATCGGGAACCACCGCCTGGATGCAGCGCAGCGCTCCAAAGTAATTCGTCTCCATCACCGCCCGCGCCTTGGCCAGCGATACCTCTTCCACCGATCCGCTCCCGACCACACCCGCGTTGTTCACCAGCACGTCGAGATGCTTGGCCTCGCGATAGATCGCTTCCATCCGCTCTTTCACTGAGCTGTCCGAGTTCACATCCATCGTGGAGATGCGGATGGGCAGCCGTTCCTTCGCGGCCGTTTCCGCCAACTCTGGCGAGCGAGCTGGATTGCGCATCGTCGCATATACCGTATGGCCCGCGCGCGCAACCGTCAGCGCAGTCGCCAAACCAATGCCCGCGCTTGTTCCTGTAATCAGTACAGAAGACATGCTGGTTCTCCTGAAATTCATTGGGGGGGATTGGGTACAGCTAGCTTGCATGCGGCAGGGCAACACAAGAGAAATTCGCATCCCGGCAGATCGACCTCCGCCGCCAATCGTCTAGGCAAACCTTACCAGCGACGTAGCGGAAATTCCATCTGGCGAAACGCAAGGTCAACACTGCCTTGACGTTCTCACTGCGATCTCGAAATTTACTTGCCTTCCAACATTGAAGAAGAAGCGGCATTGCCACTCACGAGCTGCGGCATTTGGACCTTGTAGTCCTGATACTGAATCGTCAGCGTGGCGCTGCCGCCAAAGCGAATCCTCGATACACTCTTGTTTTCCTCAGGCAACCAGAAATTCCCAACCTTTTCGTAGGTTTCGTGAATGCTCGTACTTTTGATCCAGAAGGAAGGATTCTGCGCCGGCTTCGCTTGAATGCCGCACACCGCAAAGTCATGGTCGTTCACGCGGATTTTCCCGCGATACAAATATTTGTTCGGCTTTTTTGGATTCACAGACAAGACGTACGAGCAGCCGTCCGCCTCCGGTTCATACTCCAAATCGCTAAACTGGTAATTTTTCCGGTCCAGATTGACCGCTTCCCTGATATTTTTCCGCTGCGCATCCGTTTCCGCTTTTAGCAGACGTTTCAATACCTCATCGACCAGAAATTTCGGGCCACTCTGGGAGATCACCGTGAATTCCTTGGTATTCGGAGCCTCGTACTCCATGGAAACGACCATCCGCGCATTCAGGTCTTTCGGGAATCCGTGATAGCGAACGGTATAAGTGCGGTCACCCTCATAGCCCTTTAAGCCTTTGGCCCGCTCATCGTTCCTGGCCATCAGGTTGTCGACTACCTGCGCCAGCGTCATCGGAGACGCGCTCGCATTCGCGCCACCGGTCGCAGCCTCCATCCGGACGGATGAAAACATATTCATCAGCAGCATCAGCATGGCCGGAAAAACAAATCGGCGAACTTTGTATCGCTTAAGAGAACGGCTGGACGGGTACAGAATCATTCAAGCTCCGAGTGTGATTACTGAGTGCTGTGGCCTTGGCGTCAGTCAGGTGGAGACGATACGTTCGGTAGATGTCTTGAAATGCGTGGCCCCAGGAACTCTTGTTCGCGTGCCGCCGACCCGCTTCTCGCATGGAGGATTCCATCTCCGGATGGGTCATCAGGCATGCAATGTAGGATGCGAACTCCTCGAAATTATTTGCGACAAAACCAGTCTTTCCGTGCTCGACTGTGTATTTCGGTCCGCCCGCCGCCATGACGACCGCCGGGACTCCCGACGCCAGAGCTTCCAGCACGACCAAGCCAAAGGTTTCTGTTTCGGATGGAAATGCCAGCACATCCATGTTCGCGAACGCGCGCGATAGATCGTCGCCGCCCAAAACGCCAAGGAATTCGGCATGACGCAAATTTTGGCGAAGCCACTCCTGCTCCGCGCCATGCCCGACAATCGAAATGCGAAAATCGTGAATCCCCTCGCCAAGCAGCGCCTGCTCCAAACGCGCCAACCAGCGAACATTTTTCTCCGCAGTCAGCCGCCCCACGTAGCCAATCGTGAACAGACTGCCTTGGCTGTCGCGGAACTCCGGGTTGAACCTGATTGTATCCACTCCATGACCCATGGGAAAACACGGCTTCCCCGTGCCCTCGGCCAGCATCTGCACAATTTCGGGATTGGGCGCAAACAGAATTCGAGGAATCTTATAGAAGCGTGTCGTTGCGCGATGGCTCAGTTGCTGCACCGCACGCGAAACGGATTCGACTGCGCGCTTCGGCAGAAACTTCAGCGCTTGCGCGGCGCGCAACCCGGCATACTGCGGAAGATTCGTCTGCCAGAATGCGGACAGCGGAATTTGCATCTTGTGAGCGCACATAGCGCCCACGATGCCAATATCGCTGGGTCCGGTAATCTGGATCAGATCCGGCCTGAATTCGCCCAGCAGGTCCGCCACTTTTCCATAACGCCGCAGCAGGATCAGGTCAAACTCATGATTCCGGTCGAGGGGAAATTTGATCAGGCTGCGCCGCAGCTCCATCCGGGTCACAGACCCTTCCTGAATGACCCGATCGCTCGAACCGGCGTGAACGATCAGCAGTGGAATATTGCGTTCCCGCGCATACCCCGCAAAATTTCTGGCAACAACCGCAACCCCATCCACTTCATGAAACGCGTCCGGGAAAAAAGCCACCCGAGGATATGCACTGTTCACGAAATGGCCTCAGATCGTCCCTCTGAAAGGGCATGCAGGTCCATCTCATCTGCGTAAACATGTTTTGCCGCCCACTGTACCGTCGCGTTTTCCGCCAACCGGAACACCGAGAAAATGCGCTCGACAAATTCCGGCGGCGACTTCCAAAACGCAGACAGAGGCTGGAACCCCTCCCCGGTTTTGTCTGGATGAAACACCCGGTCGTCCCAGCGGCGAGAACCTTCCGGATATTCGGGATAGTAGCGGATCACATCCAGCACAGCATGTGCAACGCGAACACACATGGGATCGGCATACTGCTGCATGAATAAAATGTGGCTGCGTTGCTCCTTGCGAATTTCATTCACGAATTCCGCGAAATTTTGTGCATGGCTCAAATTCACAGTGGCGCTCGGCTCGCACGCGTGACGGTCGCCCCCGGAAACGATCGGCAAACCCCAGCGTTGCGCCAGCGGGACCACGTGTTTATTCTCGTCCCACTTTCGCATCCCGTTCAGTTCCATGGCGTGCAAAAAAGCGCCGTTCTGCCGCATAAATGTATCCAGGCAGATCGCGTGACGCTCCGCTCCCAATCCCCCCAGGTCCCACAAGGGATGGTTGAACACGATCAAGACTTCCGGAAACGAATGCAACGCCGCCAGCAGTTCTGTCACGTCCGCGGCGCGAGGCTTGTGCGTGTACTGCTCCAAGGCCTGCGTCAAATCATGCGCATGCGCGACTGGCAGGTTGTGAATTCCCAGGTGAAACACGCTGCCGCATTCGTACGGAACGGTCCACTCCATCGACAGGGGCACCTCCGCCGTCTCTCTCGCCAGACGCAACAACGATGGAGCCTGAATCGAATCATGATCGGTCAGGCTGACCAGGGCTGCCAGATCGAGCCCGCGCTCAATCTGATCCTTCTCCACTTCGAAAGCCAGCTTCGGGGTCAGCGGGGAGGTCCAATAGGCGCGAGAAAAATCTACCGGCACCACAGACTTTCGATATTGCCGGTCCAGCGCGCGTTGAATGATAGGCCATTTTTCCGTAAAGGCCGGGATGAACTGAAGCTTCTCTTTCGAATGTCGCGTGTGGCTATGGAGGGATAACCCGGTGCGATATCCGCGGGTACAGTCTGTACTTCTCCAAATACACGAAACTTTAGTGGTTGCCAATGGGAATAGAACCTTTCTGTTCTGTGAACACATTACACCCCCAGTCCGATTGTCGGTACTCGGTCTGGAGAGAAAAGACTGGGCTGGCATATTCGACTGGTTCCAAACAAATATGTCATCTTGACGTCATCTCTTTTTGGACCATTGACGGCGTTCCTCCCGATCTTTTCTTAGTAGTTTAAGACATTGATGATCTACGCTAGTCTACTCTAAACGAAACAATCGTAAAGGCTGACACCGCCCACTCCGGCAGAGAAACCACGATATCCCGCGCCAAGTCGCCATCCGCGCCACAAATCCCATCGTGATAACCTCAAGAGGGATGCGCCCGTAGCTCAGCTGGATAGAGTGAACGCCTCCGAAGCGTTAGGTCACAAGTTCGAATCTTGTCGGGCGCACCATATTTTTCAGCCGAAGTGGGTTTGGTCGAGTTCCCCGTGTGGCGGATTGTCAAGCGCACCATTACATCGAACCAGCAGGATTCGCTTCCCCAATTTCCAAGCATGAAGGAGATGTTCGCGGATGAGTTATGTGCCCGATGAAAAACGCTATCAGCAGGCTGAGTTTCGCCGCTGCGGCCGATCTGGAATCGTATTGCCTCCCATTTCCCTAGGCCTGTGGCAGAATTTCGGCGGCGCAGACGTTTTTGAAACCGGCCGCGCTGTTATCCGGCGAGCGTTCGATCGAGGCGTCACCCATTTCGACCTGGCGAATAACTACGGCCCCCCCTACGGTTCGGCGGAAGAGAACTTCGGGCATATCCTTCGCAAGGATTTTCGCCATCACCGTAACGAGCTCATCGTCTCCTCCAAAGCCGGCTGGGACATGTGGCCCGGCCCCTACGGTGTCGGTGGCTCGCGCAAATACATGCTCGCCTCGCTCGACGAAAGCCTCG
>JAJYSL010000482.1 GCA_021793595.1 Acidobacteriota bacterium | reverse complement strand
ACGTGGAGGAAAACGGGGTGATGGGAGTCGGAGAGCCGCCCAGCGCATTCACGGTGAAGCTACAGTCCGACTGTCGTTGGATGGCAAGTTCTTGAAGCCCGGTCGCTAACACAGTATTCGGTGTGGCGTAGTCGTTGCTGGATGGCACGGTCTGGGAAAAGTTAACTGTTTGAGCAAGGCCCCAAAGCGGAGGAGGAGACGACCGGAAGAATGACGGTATCAATGCGCTTCCTCCACTCGTCGTTGCGCCTGTAACATCGTCCTTAACAAGCGAAAATGGAGACTTTTTAACTATGGGCGGCGGGACGGCTATCCCATTATTCTCAGCATAACCCTGGGTATAAGCCTTTGGCGGAGTACCAACGAGATCCTCAGGATGGTTATTCGGGAATGTGCCTATGCACGCGTTGTCGTCTTCTGGGCACCCCGGAGGGTTGGGGGCCACGTAACAGCCATTCATCAGCGTTACCGCGTGCAACGACACTATGAGCAAAATTGCCGCAGACAGGCCCCTTGCCGATACCAATCGCCCCCAAAAACGCTTCACGGACCCACGAGAGAATTTGTTCATCACTGCCCCCAGACAGGGAAATAAGAATCGTTTCTGTATACCAGTGATCGAATCCGCAAACTCATCACGCAGTTTTTTCAATTATTTTTGGGTGTGCAGATCGCTTCAGAAATTGTGAACAGAAATTCACATGCGTCCGGGACAAGAGACCGAAGGGGGCTGGAGCGATCTCACAGGTCTGGTTCAGCGGGAGATGCGAACCGAGGATTCCGCGACGGGCGTATCGCCGGATGCATCGGCTGCGCGGAGCCGGAAGATATATTGGCCGTTCGACAGCTTTTTGGCGGGAAGGAAAAAGTTGGCCACGCGAATGTCTCCAACAGAGGTTAGCGGGCCGTGCTGTGGTAGGACAGCAAGTCTCGACTGGTCGGAGGCGATTTCAACCGTGTACGCGGAGGCCGTGGAATCCGACGGAACGGGCCATTGCACCTTAATACGGTCGATGCCAGGACGAAGCCGAATCGGGATGAAGCCGACTCCGCGGACTGTTCCCATGGGCATGGCGACGGCCAGCACGCCAGCTTGCCTCAAGGCAGAGTGGGACGTCGAAGGAGAGTTTTTCGACGGAACGGCCAACTGTACCGGGCCCGGTTTCTCCGGGACTGCGCTGCCTGCCGTTGTCGATGAAGTCGTGGGCGGCGTTTGGGCCATCTGGCGCATGGGTCGCTGGCGCAAGTGGAGGAACACGAAGGCCAGCAGCAAGCAGGCCGCCAACGTCGAAATGAAAAATACAATACCGGCGTTGCGGCCTCGAACCTGAACTGTCGCTTTGGTTCTATCGGAAGCGGTCAACCAAGTGGCGTCTTTTTTTTCTGGCGCAGTTTTCCCGCGTTGCATCGCAAGTGCCATGGACAGCGCATTTTGCCCCTCTGCGGTAGAAAAAATTGCCTGCTCGACCCGCTGGCGGACCTCAGGAGGCAATTCGTCGGCGGCGTATGCGTCGATCAGATCGTACCGAGCTTCCTGAAAAGAATCGGAAGCCTCCTGGTCCACGATCAAGGCTTCGTCTACGTCTGCCCGCTCGTCGGGCGGCAATTCATCCAATAGATAACGCAAAAACAATTGTTGTGAATCTGAGGGGGGATTCAATAATTTCCTCCAATAAAAAATTACCTTTCATCATGCTGTGACAATTTTTCGCGATTTATCTCACGGACTGGAGGTGTTTTTTCGGAAAGCAGCAAGAAAAAACTCTTTTGCAGTTCGATTCTGGCCCGCATTACGCGGTTTCGCAGTGCATTGGTTGAGATTCCGTACTCTTCGGCCAATCGCTGGCGCTGCTGAACGTGCGCGCGGCTTTCCGCGCTGAAGTAGCGTTCGATCAGATTGCGGCTGGCTTCAGGAATGGCCCGTAGACACTGCTCCAGCGCGGCCATGCGTTCATCCTGGCGGGCGGATTCTGTCTCCATCCTTGCAAGGCCAGGATAGGATTCGGCCATCGTCGCGAGCGCCGCCTCACGGCGACCTTTTTCCCGAAAATGCTCCTTGAGCAATAAGCGCGCAATTCCCGCTGCGAATTTTGCTGGATTGAGAATTTCATCCTCATAGGCAGACAATCGACGCGCAAGCCGATCCAGAGTTTCGTCGGCCAACTCCTGGGGCGTATCGGCATGGTTCCATTCAAAAAAGCGGATGAGCCGCTCACGCAGCGCTTCGTATGCGAGACTCGCCTGTTTCCTGTCCGGATGTAACGCGCTCAGCAGAGTGTCCAGCGAATGCCGATCGAGTGTCCATCGTATTCTTGTTCTTGGGGCAGATTCCTGCACGGCTTGTCCTGTAATCCTAAGGAATGTTCAGTTTAATGCCCCCGCCAGTTGCCTTCCAATACAAATCCTGCCCAATAGTAAGGCGCTCGATGGTCGGCGTCGGACAGGACACGCAGTTGCGCCGCACGGAGAGCTGCGGCGGCCGCCAGGTGCTGCGTCAAAAACGCCTGATAAAAGCCCCGCATCAGCTCGTTGGAACTGCTGTCATCGACGTTCCAGAGCGTGCCGATGACACTGTGCGCTCCAGCGTAAAGAAATGCCCGCGCCAATCCGTTAATGCCTTCCCCGGGGATTGATTTGCCATCGGCGGTCTCGCAGCCGCTCAGTGTAACGAGGGATACAGGAATGTCCAATCGATAAATGTCATGGAGCCATAAAACGCCGTCCGCTGGTGAGCCGTTGCGATGGAACATGGACAGCACAATGCCGGAAAATTCCGGATGCTCTGTGTCTACAATTGCGTGGGCGGCAAAGTGCGCCACCTCATAGGTCTTCCAGTTTATTTCCTCTACCTCTTGCGGGGACGCGTCGAAATCGAGAAACAAAGATGCGTTGGAAGTCCCCGCGATCTGCGCAACGGCCTTGGCTTCCTTGCGGGAATCAGGCAATCGTGGCAGTTCGGACATGCTCTCGATGGAGGCCCCGCGCAAGACAGGATGGGGCGCGAGCATGGTCGGCTGTGCGGCGACATGGTCTATTCTCGCATCCGTCTTGCTGTAAACCGGATCGGCGAAGATGGCAATACGCTGGCGGTCAGAATATTCCGCGCGCTTGGCAAGAAGGGCCGCTGCCGTAACTGCCGATGGTTCATAGACCAGGTCGTAGCGTTCGATGAGATATCTGGAAGCGGCCGTCTGGAGATGTGGCGATTCCAGCGCAGCAAAAGGCATGGACTGTAGACTTCCATCCGCAACGATCAACAGTCTGTGTATTTGAAGACCCAAATCGGAAGGCAGCAATATGGCTGCCAATTTTCGCGATTGTGCAGAAAGGCCTGCGTCGGCTTGTCGGATCCGCAACTGACGGGCCTGCATGTCTTCGTCTGCGGCGTACCTGTCCCGTGCCAGCATGGATTGCTGATAGGCGTGGACCAGCGTATCGAGGAACTTCCTGCCAGGGAGCCTGAAACTGCGTACACCATCCCGCGTGACAATCCATAGATAGCTCTC
>JAJYSL010000072.1 GCA_021793595.1 Acidobacteriota bacterium | reverse complement strand
TGGCGGGTCGCGGAACGGATATCGTGCTGGGCGGCAATGCGGAATTTCTGGCCAAGCAGGAGCTGGTGAAGAAGAATCGTGCCCGGGCTGTGAGTGCGGCGGAAGGCGAGATTTCTCCAACTGCGGCGCCGGGGATGATGCGTTTCTACTATCAAAGCCAGGAGTTCGAGACGCCGGAATCCGACTGGAAAGAAGTCTACGCCGGGTATGCGGCACAGGCCGCGAAAGAGCGCGAGGAAGTATTGGCCGCGGGCGGTCTGATGATCCTGGGAACGGAGCGACACGAATCTCGCCGCGTCGATAACCAGTTGCGTGGCCGCGCCGGTCGACAGGGCGATCCGGGAGCCTCGCGGTTTTTCCTGTCGCTGGAAGACGACCTGATGCGCATCTTCGCCAAGGAATGGGTTTCGACGCTGTTGCAGCGCCTGGGCATGGAAGAAGGCGTTCCGATTGAGTCGAAGTTGATTACCCGGCGGATCGAGGCAGCACAGAAGGCGGTTGAAGGACAGAATTTCGAGTCGCGCAAGCATGTGCTGGAGTACGACGACGTGATGAACAAGCAGCGCGAGGCGGTGTATGGAACCCGTCGCCAGCTGCTGGAAGGAATCGATCAGAAAGAACTGATCACCGACGATTATGTTTCGAATATTTTGAGCACCATCCTCGACACCCATGCTCCTGACAAGCTGCATCCCGATCAGTGGGACACGAAAGCGCTGCAGGATGCGGTGCTGATGCAGTTCGGCATGGACATCACAGCCGAGGGCATTCCTGTTCGCGAATTGAACCGGCACGAACTGGGCGAAGCGCTGTTCACGCACCTGAAAGAACGCTACGACGCGAAGGAGCAGATCATCGGCGCGCAAGCCATGCGGTATCACGAGCGCATGATCATGCTGAGCGTGCTGGACGGCCTGTGGAAAGACCACTTGCTGGCGATGGATCAGTTGAAGGAAGGCATCGGATTGCGCGGTTACGGTCAGCAGGACCCGCTGATTTCTTACAAGCGCGAATCCTTCGAAGCGTTCGAAGCCATGATGAATCGCTTCCAGGAAGATACCGTGCGTTTCCTGTTCCGCATGCAGATCATGGGACCAGACGGAAAGGAAATCTCCATCCCGGCGCGGGTTCATCCGCAGTCGATTGTGTTCAGCGGAGGGTCGGCGAACGCCGCCGAACCGGGACCGGCAGCGTTGCCTAGGGGTACGGAGGAGCATCATGGCGCGGGATTGAATGGCGGATCGTCGAACGGAATCGCGTCGTCGATTCCGGTTCCCACGCGTGCGCCTTCGACCACCATCGATTCACTGGAAGAGGAATTTCAGCGGCGCAAAAAGCGTGAGTTGCAGCAGTCGCGAATGGCCGGGGCAGGCGAGGCGACGGAAACCGCGCGGCGACGGACCGGCGAAAAAGTGGGGCGCAACGATCCCTGTCCTTGTGGGTCCGGAAAGAAATTCAAGAAATGTCACGGCGTGGACGCGTAGGGCATTTTCGGCGCCTTGCGTGCGATTCGACACAACCTGACGTCTATGTTCACCCACTTTTGCGCAAAAAAACGCACAGAGGATAGGCACTCAGGTTTTGTTTATAGCCGACCTGGAAAGCCGCTCACGAACTGCGACGCCCAGCGATGGATCAGGAGAGTGCTTTGTTGCCGCGCGAGGAGCGGTAGATCTGCGCTCCTAACACGCCTCCGGCAATGGCAAACAACACAATCAACACAGATAAAAATGCCATGGTCAGCAGGATTAACCCAATGCGACCTTCGGCTGATAGCCAGAAATTTGTGAATGACGCCACCGGTGCCTGCGGATCCATGGTGGCTGCGCGGGCTGCCGCCTGCTTCACAATGGAGGTCAACTGGGTGTCAATTTCGCTGCCCTGGTGCAGTCCATAGCGCTGGACCACCAATAAGAGTGAGTTGGCAGCGAAGGCCACCGTGGCCGCAATCAGGCCTAGGAGAGCGCCCACGCGTGCGCCCACCCGCGGGCCGAGCAGTGTCAGAGGGCTGCGTCGATGATAAATCCCTATCGCCATCACCGCGCCAGCCGCCACCCAGAGCACGCTTCCAACGGCGAGCAATGCCGACAGAATTCCAACCCCGGTTCCCACCAGGGCGGCAATTCGTATCGCCATTTTCCAGGAAATAGCAGCGCTCGACGTGGCAGCGCCAGCCTGGAGATTCACGCTGGTTCCCAACATTCCCTGGGCGGTTTCGCCCTCGTCCGCGACATAGCGAATCTGGGGCGCCCCACACGCCTGGCAATAATAGGCTTCCGGTTCGAGGGTGGCGCTGCAGCGATGGCAAACCAAGTCCATATGTTGAAGCTAAACTACCATCGCATCCGCCGCAATCGAGTCGAGGTCGCCGGGCTAATCAGTTTGACCTGCATGGGGCATCTGGACAGAGACGATTGAGAACTTTGTGCCGTCGGAGGTCGGGGTGAACTCAACGATGTGCTGATTTTCAGGAGAGCCCGCGAGCAGTTTAATATCGCCAGAAATTTTCAGAGTGCCGAATTCCACGTGATGTTTTGAGGAATCGGCGTCCATACTGACGTCGTATTCGTGATCGTTAGCGCAAGTCAATCCCTGGCTGGTCGCCACAGGTTGTCCCACGGGCTTCTTATCTTTGCAGGTAATCACATCGCCGTAAGAGGCCATTGCCTTCTTGTAAAACGCGACCACTTTAAACTCCGGATCCTTGCTTTTGTACTCCGCTGCTTTGACATGCAATCGCCACTTGCCGAAACTCATATGGATATCCGCCGCGCCGGAGTCCTTTCCGTGGTCGCCCGTCGCGACCGCACCCGGGTAGATGGGCAGGCCGACATCGATTCCGGCTGCGGAGTTGGTGCGAACATCCAGACCGCCGATGGGCGTGTGCAGTTGAACATTTTCGGCCTCGCCATTTTTGTGCTCGTTGACGGAGCATCCGGACACGCCGAAAAGCAAAACTCCCACGGAGAGCGCGGTGATGGAGAAGTGACGCAACGGCGCGCGCCTTCGTTCGAAGCGTTGGTTTTTCGGACGAGCCGGCGGGTGAAAATTCTCGAGATTTTTTACAGCCATGCAAAAGCCCCCAGCAGTGCAAAATGAATCCACTCTCTGTGATCAAAGATACGCTGTGGGAATCCGGGGAGTTCATCGGGGGTGGGAGATGCATTTTTCTGTTGACATTGTTGCACTGATCCCACTATATATAGTGGGACGCCACTTATAAGCGCAACTCTTAGGGCTTGTACGACAACCAGCTTTTCGGGAGAAGAAGCTGTCGGAGGCAAAATGCTCCGAGCTGTGCAGCGAGTGGCGACCTTCTGCAACACACCAGGCAACGGCCTTGCAACTTTTTGCAAGGCCGTTTTTTTCGGATGCGATGAGGGGGAGGGACGGTGCGTTCGATTGGGGTCTCCGCTGAATGGGGTGCTGCAGCGGCGCGCGAATTTTCACCGGCTGAAACAGAGCATCGCGGTGGGAAGATGATCCCAAGGCCTGGAACTCGTCCAATGAGAGTTCACAACGGAAACCTGGAGGCAATCGAAGTGAGGAACCGTCCGCGTGCGTGGTTCTTTCTTGTATGTTCGTTCAGCGTGTCGATGGGGGCGCTCCTGCTGGGATCGACACATGCATGGGCCGCTGCAGGCGATCCACCGGTGCGAGTGGCGAGGCTGGCGCAGGTGGCGGCCCAGGTGTCGCTGGAACCTGCGGGAACGAACCAATGGACGCAGGCGGCGCCGAACACTCCTTTGACCACGGGAGATCGCTTGTATGTGAATCACGAGGGCCACGCGGAGTTGCAGATGGGCGAGCTTGCAGTGCGGGCGTGGAAGTTTACGGATCTGAGTGTTGTGAACCTTTCCGATCATGCGACGCAACTCGCAGTGGCGCAGGGAAGCCTGCATGTGCGGACCTTCGGATTACGTGCGAACAGGCCGGTAGAAGTGGATACGCCGAACGGGGCCATCACGGCGACGCAGCCCGGTGATTTTCGACTGGATGTGTATACCAACGGCGGCGGCACGCTGGTGACCGTCGATGCCGGTGCGATCCAGATCAGCGGCCCGGGGGTGGCCAAGACATTGGGTGCGGGCGAGAGCGTACACCTGGTGGGAAGCAATCCGATCCACGTGCTTGTGCAGCTTATGCCAGGAAAAGATCCGTTCGATATCTGGAGCCTGCAGCGCGACGGCGCGTTTCTCGGCTCAGAATCTCGGCGGTACGTGAACCCGGATACGCCTGGGTCAGAGGACCTGGATGCGTACGGCAAGTGGTCGCAGACTTTGGAATATGGTCCGGTGTGGTATCCGTCCAATCTGCCGGCAGGGTGGTCGCCGTATTCGAATGGCCGCTGGAGCTGGATCGCGCCATGGGGATGGACCTGGGTGGATGCGGATGCGTGGGGATTCGCGCCATTCCATTATGGGCGGTGGACAAACCTGGGGTCGCGGTGGGGTTGGGTTCCAGGGCCCCCGGGAGTGAGTCCGGTGTACGCGCCGGCGATGGTGGCGTTTGTGGGTGGTGCGAGCTTTTCCAGTGAAGGAGGCACGCCGCTGGCTGGGTGGATTCTGCTGGGACCGGGAGAGCCATTCTATCCTGGGTACGCTTGCAGCCGTGCGTGCTTTACTGAAGTGAACCTGTCCAATTTGAGCGATGCGCGTTCGAATCCGCATCACATAAGCGCGTCCGATTATTTTGGCTATTATCATACGTGGGCGGGGTTTCGCTCCATTCGCTACATGCATCAAAAGGCGGCAACGCTTGCGGTTCCGTCGGATCGATTTGCTGCTGGAGGGGCGGTGACACCAGAGACGGTGATCCATCCCACTGCGCTGCAATGGAAATCTGCGCGGATCCTGTCGCACCCGTTGGTGGCACCCACGTTGCAGAGCGTGATTCCCTATCCAGTAGTCCATTCGGTGCCCGTTCCCGCAGAGAGGGCGGGGGTGATTGTTGCGCGTAATCCAGGAGCTACGAGCGCGCCGCAGATGGGCACTGGGAAGTCCGCGCCGCGGCCGGGCGGAGGATTCTGGCTGATCGCGCGGACCGCGCCTCCCGCGGCTGGCCTCAGCCTGGAAGCGCAATTGCCAGCGCTGAGTCAGAACGCTGGACGTCCGCTTGATCCGGGCCAGTTGAAAAACCTGGCAGCGGGTCGTTCGGCGGGGCCTGCGACGGTACGGGAGTTTCCCCCGGCTTCCAATGCATCGACCCGTGCAACCGGTCGACGCGCGGGAGTGAAATGATATGTAGCGACCGATGCGGGGTGGACAGAGAATTTGAACGCGAAATTTACCGGTCTGATTTTTGGGCGGAGGAAGAAAAATAGGTGCTGCGCAATTGGCCCGCGACGACTTATACTTTGAAGAAGGTCGCCGAATGCGGCCATCAATAGGCGCGCGAGATTGGAGCGACTCGAGATCGCGTGCGGCACAGCCAGCACAACAGAATGAATCCTGTTCTCGCTTCAAAGGTGAAATGTTCGATGCATCTCTGCCTGGGGAATTGGGGAGTCTGATGGCACAACCGCAACCCGCCCGACGCAAGATGCAATCGGTGAAGACGCCTGTCTCCATCCCAGACAAACTGTATTTTCGAATTGGGGATGTTGCACGCCTATGCAGCCTACCCGCATATGTGCTGCGATTTTGGGAGACAGAATTTCCGCAGTTGAAGCCGCACAAAGGTGGCAGCGGCCAACGGTTATATCGCAAGCGCGATGTCGAAATTGTTCTTGAGATCAAGCGATTGCTGTACGACGAAGGATTCACGATCGCAGGCGCGCGCAAATCTCTGGCGGAGAAGCGCACCACACTCGCAGCCGTGGAATCGCAGGATGAAACAGGGCCGCACCCGATGCGACGCAAGACGGACTTCATCACGCCGTTTGCGCAGACTGGCCGCGGTACAGGGATTTCGGCGGTAGGTTCGAAGAATGCAACGGCGAGCCCGAAGTTCAATGATCTGCGAAAAGAGATGCGCGCCTTGCTCTCTATGCTTGGCTCGGAAGCAAGCGACAAACCCGCAGCGAGTCACGGGGCAGTGGCTTCGGCACCCGTTCAACGTAAGAAAAAAGGCCGCGAGATGCCCGACGAGCCGACACTGTTCTAGAGGCTGCTCACACTAGTAGGGTCCGGACTGAAGTCCGGAGTCTACCCGGATCTCCATGATCGTGCAGATAGGCATCAGGTCCCGGTTTCGGAAGCGGAACGCTTTGACTCCGTTCATGGCAAGCTGTGCGGCACCGTCAGATTGACATCTTTTACTTACCAGCGCTTCATAAAGCAGCGGCTCACCAAAATTCCCTGGCATCCGGGATACTCCGGAATCTGCGAATAGCCTTCCGACTCGTACAGGCCAATTGCACCTGCGTTGTCACATCCTGTCTCTAACACCGTGCAGTAAAACCCACGGCGATGAGCCTCTTCTTCCAGATGCCGGAGGATCTGGCGTGCCCAGCCGCGTCTGCGCACATCTGGCCGCACAAACATGCGCTTAATCTCGGCGCACTTTTCGTTGATCGGTCTAAAGCCGCCACAGCCGATGGTCTGATCTCCCTGGCGAGCGATAACGAAATATCCGCCGGCTTTCTCGAATTCGGCTTCGTCGATTCCAAGGATCACGGAGTCCGGATAGAGCGAAGAAATCTCGGCGTCCAATTCGCGCATCATTGCGCATGCCTCATGATCAGAAGGGCTAACCGCAAAAATTACCATGCCTGAGACCTCTCGATGGGGGGAAGCGGGTTCCGACAACAGGCGGAGCACTTCAAATGAACACAATGAACGATGCAAAAGTCTATTACTCTTCGTAACACATCGGCAAGCTCGATTTCTTTACCGTTGGACAGAAAAAACTGAACGGGTGGCAAACAGGAAACTGAGGCCCACCCCAGAGCAAATGGAAAGTCGTGCTCGCCACGTGCGTGGTTGTGTGTAAAGATGGGGCCATTCTGTCCTACCGCGGGCAGAGGCACGCTGGCGACAAATTTGAAAGGAGCAGAGATGGTCGAGTCCCTGGGCGAGTGGCTAAGCGCGAATGGCCTCTCGGAGTTTGAGGACGTTTTCGTTCAAAACCAGGTAGACCTGAAGACACTGCTCATCCTGACAGAATCGGACCTGAAGGAACTTGGCCTTGCGTTTGGTCCGCGCAAGCGGATACTCCATAAGATCGCTGCATTGAAGAGTCAGCACGCGGATCGACCCAGCTCAGAGATCCCAAAGATTTCGTTTCTCGGCGAACGACGGCAACTGACGGTCATGTTTTGTGATCTGGTGGGATCGACAGCGCTGTCCGCCATTCTTGATCCTGAAGAGCTGAACGGATTGATCAAGAGCTACCGCGGGGTTTGCGGGGCTGTCGTCTCGCGGTATGCCGGGCACGTGGCCCAGTACCTGGGGGATGGAATCCTTGCATATTTTGGCTGGCCTGTTGCGTTCGAGGACGCAGCAGAACGCGCTGTCCGCTCTGCGCTCGAAATCATCGAAGCCGTCAAGGCCATTCCATCTGCCAAGCCGCTTGAGGTCCGCATTGGCCTCGCCACGGGTCCAGTGGTTGTTGGTGAAGATTCCGCAGAAGAGGGCGGTGAAGCCGGCCTTGCAGTCGGCGTAACCCCGAACATAGCGGCTCGCTTGCTTGCGCTGGCAAACCCCGGAGAAATTGTGATTGCGGATGTGACCCGACGCCTCCTAGGCAACGCTTTCTCTCTTGCCGATCTGGGGAGGCACGCCTTAAAGGGTATTGAACAGCCCGTCCAGGCCTGGCGTTTGGACGAGGCCCGGCGGGTGGAAGGCCGCTTCAAGGCCGCCCATGCCGGAATCGCAATTGCGCCTCTGGTAGGTCGCGAAGATGAGGCCGACCTGCTGGAACGCTGCTGGCAGCTGGCGCGTACCGGTTCGGGCCAGGTTGTACACATTGGCGGACAGGCGGGCATTGGTAAATCGCGTCTGGCCCAGGGGCTGCGAGAAAGAATTTTAGATCCGCATAAGGCTCTGCACTATCAGTGTTCACCGTTCCATCTCAATTCTCCGTTGCACCCGTTTATTGAGGAGATCGAGGAATCAGCTGGTTTCGCCCGCGAAGACACGCCCGAGCAAAGGTTTGAGAAACTGGAGGCGGCACTCGTTGATCTGGCGCCGCACGTGGAGAACGCCCTGCCACTCTTCGCGGCGTTGCTCTCGCTCCCGACAGGGCGGTATGCGCCGTTGCAATTCTCTCCTCAAAAACAGAAAGAGAAAACGCTGGAGGCCCTCGTCGATCGGGTGCGCACGTTCGCCCTCCGCGATCCGCTCATCGTGGTCTTTGAAGACATTCACTGGATCGACCCTACCAGCCAGGATCTGCTCGAGCTGCTTGTTTCTATTGTGAAGAGCATTCCTGTGCTGCTGGTGATGACTTACCGGCCGGAATATGAGCCGCCTTGGAATGGGAGCCATCTGAATACGCTCACGCTGAATCGGCTGAATCGTGAGCAAGGGGCGGTGCTGGTGGAAAGTGTCACTCGGGGCAAGGGGCTGCCGGCTGAAGTGCTGGAGGAAGTGCTGGCTCGTACAGATGGAATTCCATTGTTTGTTGAGGAATTGACGCGGTCCGTGCTGGAGTCAGGACTGTTGCGGGACGAGGGCGATCATTACGTGCTGCAGGGGCCGTTGTCTGCTCTGGCCATTCCGGTTTCGCTGCGAGACTCGCTCATGGCGCGTCTCGATCGTCTCGGGGAAGTGAAAGATCTGGCACAGATTGGCGCATGCATCGGACGGGAGTTTTCTTTTGAGTTGTTGCAGCCGATCGCGTCGCTGCACACGGATGCCCTGGACGAGGAATTGGAAAAACTTGTGGATGCCGGGCTTGTGAGTCGGAACGGCGCGACGCCCAATGCAATCTATATGTTCAAACATGCCCTGGTTCAGGACGCAGCCTATGAATCATTGCTTCGGAGCCGACGGAGCGAAATCCACTCGAAAATCGCGGAGGTTCTGGAGAATCAATTTGCCGACCGAGTAGCCAACAAGCCGGAGTGGCTTGCCCACCACCACACACAGGCAGGACATCTAAGGAAGGCGATACCGCTTTGGCAGAGGGCGGGGACGTTGGCAGTGGAGCGGGTGGCACTCAAGGAAGCCGTTGCTCACTTCACCAAGGGGCTGGGCTTGATCGAACAGCTTGCCCCATCTCAGGACAGAGACAGCGTGGAGTTGACCATCCGCGAGCCGCTCAACGCTGCGTGGACGGGATTGCGTGGATGGGCCGCTCCCGAGGTTGGCGAGAACGCAATGGCGATTCTGCGTCTGGCAGAGAGTCTTGGAAATCAAAAGAATCTGTCTCTGGCACTTTGGTGGGTGTGGACGAACACGATCACGCAGGGCCGCATTGGCGATTCACAGTTGTGGGCGGACCGCCTGCTGGCCGAAGGCCACGCAGCCAATGAAAACGATGTGAAATGCTTCGGCCATCTCACGGCCATGGTCCAGTACATGTTGAATGGCCGGATCGCCGAGTCTCGAGAGCAGGCAGACCTCGCCTTGGCGCTGTACGATCCGAGGAGCGCAGATCAGTGGATCCAGATGACGGGGCACAATCTGCGTACCTTCGTCGAAGTGTATGCCTGCCAGTTGATCTGGATCATGGGATATCCAGATCAAGCGGCGAAACTCAGCGACGAATGTGTGGTGCGCGCCCGCGGCGAAGGCCATGCCTTCAGCCTTGTATGGGCGTTGACATTCAGTGCATACGTCTTTGCGTACCGGCGCGAGCCCGACCGTTTTCTCGAACGCCTGGCCGAGGCCGACCAACTTGCGCGCGAGCAGGGTTTGACCTTCATCCACGAAGTCTCTGTGCCTCAGGCCAGAGGGATCGCCGCATTGCAAAATCATCATCCGGCCGAAGCAATCGCTCTGCTCCGGCAAGGGATTGAACGCTGGACAAAAACGGGTGGCCACGTGCGTATCCCACTGCTCAAGTCAGCATTGGCCATAGCAGTTGAGCTAGCGGGCAATACGAGCACCGCGTTGAAACTAGTTGACGAGTGCATCGAGCAGATCGAGCGCCCATCCGGACAGGAGCGCCTCTGGCTGGCAGAAGTGTTGCGCTGCAAGGGTTGGATCCTGATGCGTACCGGCCGTGACCAGGAGGCTGAGGCAATTCTGCGAGCTTCCATTGACTGCGCGCGTCAACAGCAGGCTCGGTCTTGGGAACTGCGAAGTTCCACCACCCTGGCGACTCTTTTGCTCAGCCGCGGCAAAAGCAATGAGGCGCGCAGCCTCCTCACCCCCATCTGCGAGTGGTTTACCGAAGGCATGGAAACGCTAGACTTGGCTGAGGCCAGGGGATTACTGCAAGACCTGAGCGCGCATTCGTTCGCAGAATGAGGACGCAGTTGACCCCGGACAAGGGTATTGTAGTATCTTCATTCACAACGCTTAAGGAGGGGAAAATGGCCACAAAGAAGGCGTCATCGGGCCAATCGAAGCGGAAACTGGATTCAGGACTGTTGCGCGCACATAAGGCGTACGAAGCCGCGATCAATTCCAACGATACCGATCAAGTGATGGCCATGTACGACAAAGATGCAGAGATATTTCAGCCAGGCATTGGGATCGTATCTGGGCGCGGCAACATTCGAAAATGGGTGAACGATTACTTCAAGGCATATAAGACCCACTGGAAGAAGGTGCCTATCATGAACTTTGTGATGGGAGAATACGGTTTCGACGAAGGGATCGATACGGCAGTGGATATTCCGCGCGATGGTGGAAAGCCGAATCACTCAAATTGCAAAGGCATCCTCATCTACAAGAAGCAAAAGAATGGCGAGTGGCTGATCTTCCGCGACATCTGGAACGATAACAAGTAAGCGGAAAAGAGCAGGGAAACCTCAGCTCTAACATTGAGGATCAATCGGTGAGCGACAACGTACAGTTTCTCCTTTCGGCAGACGAAATGCCGAAGTCCTGGTATAACCTCCTGGCGGATTTCCCAGAGCAGATGCCCCCTCCACTGCATCCGGGAACCCGTGAGCCTGTGACCCCCGACTTGATGTTCGCGCTTTTCCCGGAGGCTCTTGTCGCTCAGGAGATGAGTTCCGAGCGAAAGATTGACATTCCGCAGGAAGTTCGGGAGGTCTATTCTCTCTATCGCCCTACGCCGCTGATTCGCGCCGTACGCCTTGAAAAAGCGCTGCAGACGCCCGCGCACATCTATTACAAGTATGAGGGAGTAAGCCCGGCCGGCAGCCACAAGCCGAATACCGCAATTCCGCAGGCTTTTTACAACAAGGTGGCCGGCACAAAGTGTTTGGCTTCTGAAACGGGCGCGGGACAGTGGGGTTCTGCACTGGCATTTGCATGCTCCGTTTTTGGCCTGGAATGCACCATTTTCATGGTCAAGGTGAGCTTTGACCAGAAGCCATACCGAAAGCTCCTGATTCAAACATACGGCGCGACGGTGCATGGCAGTCCGAGCACTCAAACCGAATTTGGCCGCAAGGTGTTGGCGGGGGATCCAAATAGCTCCGGCAGCTTGGGCATTGCCATCTCCGAAGCTATCGAACACACGGTGAAAACTCCAGGCACAAAATACTCGCTGGGCAGCGTGCTCAACCAAGTGTGCCTGCATCAGTCCATCATCGGCCAGGAAACCATCAAGCAGATGGAGATGGCCGGTGAAGCTCCCGACATTGTGATCGGCTGCGCAGGTGGCGGGAGTAATTTTGCGGGGCTCGCGTTTCCCTTTATCGAAGGAAAGATCAAGTCTGGCAAGAGCTACCGCATCCTTGCTGCGGAACCTGCTTCCTGCCCATCCCTTACTCAGGGCGAGTTGCGCTACGACTTCGGCGACGCGGCACGGCTGACTCCGCTATTGTTGATGCACACTCTAGGCCACGACTTTATGCCACCGGTGATCCATGCAGGTGGGCTGCGCTATCACGGCATGTCGCCCATGGTGAGCCACTGCAAAAAGCTCGGGCTCATTGACGCGGTTGCTGTGCCGCAAATGAAGGTATTCCAGTCAGGAATTCGGTTTGCGCGAACGGAGGGCATCGTACCGGCACCCGAATCCGCTCATGCAATTGCGGTCGCGATCGATGAAGCCATCCGGTGCCGTGAGGAAGACCGCAAGCAGGTGATCGTTTTCAACTTGAGCGGCAATGGATTGCTGGATCTGGCTGCGTACGATAGCTATCTGTCCGGAAAGATGCAAGAAACGGGAGCAGACATCTAAAACGGCAAAGCGGGTGATCCAGGTCGCTGCGATGCTCCGTACGGAGTCAGGGCCGCGTGGAACTCGACGCGTACGAGGTGCTGGAAAGTCCGTCAGCCACACCTCGGGGCAACCTCACCCACGCTTCCAGGCAGTAATGCAGCCACCCACGTATGTAGTCGCAGGCTGGCCGACCGCGGTGAATTACTTCGTGATGGCAGCCGCCGCCGCACAAATAACGTGCCCAGCAACTCCGGCATGGTTCCTGACGATGTACATGGCGCTCGGTGAGCCACTCGGATTGCTGCGTTCGATCAACGCCATTGTTTAACGTGCCCATGGCGCCGGCTTCGTCCCCGACGAAGCGATGGCACGCAGACAACTCACCGTCCGCCGAGACACCCAGGTAACCTGCCCCGGCACCGCACGGGTACGGTCGATGCGTCCCGCGCTGAATTTCGCGCATGGCGTTCGTCATGTTCGCGAATGGATAGCGATCCCCTTTGAGTGTGCGCCGCTCGAACTCCCTTCCGCAGTCAATCATCTCGCCGAGCATTGTTTCGAGATCTTCACCCTGCATCTCGCCGTTGCCGCTCGGCGAGCTCAGCATTGGCGAAAATCCAACGCTGTGGAAACCAAGTTCGATGAACTCATCGAGTGTGCGGCGTAGTTCGAGGTTGGCGGGCGTCACCGTCACCCGAGCCGATACCTGCATGCGACGTTGAAGCGCGAGCAACGGCCGAATCCGTTGAAGAATCGCGTCAAAGCTCCCGTTTCCACTTTTGAACGGCCGCAGTAAGTTGTGTGTGTCCCGTGGTCCGTCCAGACTGATTGTCACCGCGAAGGCGTGCGCTTCAAAGAACTCCGCGTCGGCCTCCGTCAGCAATGTTCCGTTTGTAGTGATGGAGAAGGTGATGGGATTGCCACGACGCTCCGCCAATTCTGCAGCGTAACGGGTTGCTGCCTGCAGGACGGCACGGTTGACCAGCGGTTCGCCACCGAGGAAAGCGAGGTTCAGCCTCGCCCCCTCCTCTGCCCCATTCACCAGGAGATCCACGGCTCGCGTTGCTTCTGCAAGGGCCATGTTCTTTCCGACCCCGCCAAATTCGCCCTGTTGCGCATAGCAATAGGTACAGCCCAAATTGCACTTCTGCGCGATCGCAAGGGAGAGCGCGTGAATCGCGGGATTCGACAGCGGCTCATCCCCGATAAGCGGACTTCCCCCGAGTCCAACCTTATCCAGGAGAGCAGAAATTTCGGTGAAATTGCGATCTTTGATCGCCGATTCAAAACGCGAGTACAGGCTTAATCCCGCTGCGAACAGGCGACTCCCATCGACGACAAAGAGATTGCCACCGCGAGCTGTCTCGATCAGATGAACCTGCGGCATACGCGGAGCGGATGCCGCCATGTACCGCCTCGCCTCGGCGTTACCCACTCTGCACCTTCGGACCTGGCCGAGCCTCCGTTTTCCGGGTGGGCTCTTCCATACAATCTTTGCCACCCACCTGGAACCTGAGCCAGTGTTCCCAGTCGAGAAACAGCTCATCGTAAAGCACCAGCCGCGAATCCGCATAGTCGTCTGGCACGTACGTCCCGGTGCGCTCAATCTGAAACCAGTTATCGCCTTTGCTCAGACCATTGCCCGCTGGCTGTACGTTGATGTAGTCGGGACGCGCGGAGGCCCAGTAGTAACACGAACACTCACGGTAGTCGTTCTGCCACGGAGAGCAAAGTCCCTGCGTAAGCTCCCCTGCGTTGGCAAGCACCTTCGAGATAACGGCAGTGCCCTCGTCGAAAAACTTCCGTACTTCGAACCTCATGGTGATGTAGTTCTTTTGCTCCTCATCGATCTCCTGCATCATTTCCTTTTGTCCTGGCGGAAGATCCCTGGTGAAATCGCAAATAACCTGTTTTCCCTGATGTCCACGAAGGACGGCGGCCAGCGCATTGGACCATTCCACAGCTGCGATCCCTTGTGGATTAAGCTGCGTCGTCAACCGGATCTTCCCATCCGGATCCGATGAGGCCGGTCCCATGATCGGGGTATACATAAGAAATTTGGGGCTCGAGTCTTCATCGTAGAGCCGGACTCGCAACAACTGTTGACCCACCAGGGCCATGATAGCCGGATCAGTTACATCCGGGTCCACATCCATCACCAGGTTGTCGTATTCCCGCAGCACGATTCCCTTAAACATCCGCCGCCACACCGCGCGGAAATCCACTTCCAGGCCAGGACAGCAGTTGGCCACCGATGTTACGGGGCGAGAACTGATGGGATTTCCCATAGCCTGATAGTGCAGTTGAGCGGTCAAATTAAGCGCGGTAAGAGGTTCGGGTTCGGGTTCCGGCTCCTTCACTCCGAAATGAAATGGCGCTTCCAAGGCGACGCGCCGGATCGTGTCAATTTGCCGGTAAGTGAGCGCAAGATAATTGTTGTCGGCGCCGCACATAAGCGCGGGCATTTTTCTTCTGCCTCGATCGGTAAAATCGGCAACTTCGTCCGGACGGCGCAACAACTTCAGAAACCATGGCGCAGCGCCCCCACGCAGCGCGGCAAAAACCTGCTCATGAAGAGTCATGATGCCGATCGTATCCACGGTCCCAGGAGCCATTACAGGGCGAATGGCGCGTTCTGTATCGGCGGCCTCTTCTTCCGGCATCGAATCCAGAGAAAGCGCGGAGCGGCCGTTGAAATTGTTCCCATTCATCACCGCGACGTTCATAAATCGCACGGTCTCGTAGGCTCGCCGGATGATATCCAGCGCGCGATTTCGAGTCACTTCATAAGGTTCCTTCGGCACCTCAGGTCCAAAGATTACCTGATCGAGATCATCGGCCAGGGAACGAATGAACAGCGAGTCAGGAACCACCGCCGGAGGGGCTGAACAAATTCGGGCTGTTGCGGTCAGAAGCTTGCCCCCCGGCAAACTGAGCCGGACTTCCACAAACCCGTCGCAAGCGTCGTCCAAATAGCCGCGGCTGATCGCGATATTATTGTTCAGCCAGCTTGGGGCTGGTGGTTCTATTGCATACAGCGACGGCGGCACCGTCTGGTTCCTGATCTTGTCCGGATCGCTTCCGAATTTAACCCAATCCTTGGTTGCATCGTAGATGGCTCGTTCTGGTGGGATCGCCCGATCCGGTTTGCCGGTCGCCGGACCGTAAATCAATCCCTGCGCCGGCGTAAACCGGAGCCGAATCTGTCCAAACCGATCGTTAGGACGGATGAAGCGGGCATGTCCAAAGTCGATGTAGCGGCCCGGCACAAAATTGTTGCACGTACCCTTCAGCACATGTTTCTTGTGGTCTGAAAACCAGTCGGTATCCGCCGCCACCATATCATCAGGGTTTTCCGTCCGCCGCATCACCTTGCGGTTGGCCACTGAAACCCTCCACTCAATCTTGGCTCGGCTTGCTCCCAGCTTTTTCAGAAGTGCCCGATCAAGCTGTACCAGCTTTTCCGGTGCTCCTTCCTTGTTCGGCGGATTCTCCAGCACGGCAAACACCTCCAGGAAGGGCGCAACCGGCCGGATCTTGCCATTGGTTTTGAATACGATTGCCTTGGAAACGGTACTGCTCTTGATCTCCCCGGTCTTTTGATTCACCTTCAGGGTTTGCGCGGGAACAATCCTGCGATAACCTAACGGCTGAGTGGGATCGTCGTCGATGGTGTAATTGTCCAGAGGTTCCTTCGCCGAGCCGAGCCGTCCAATGGCGAACGGCGGCAGAATACGCAATTCGCGGATCTTCATGCGCTATACCTCGTCGTGGAGTTCAATCCGGCAAGAATCTGGTCGATCCAGACTTCGGTCTGCGCATCCAGGTTAAGCAGCGTGTCAATATAGGCTCGCTCGTCCGGAGTGGGGTCGGCCTTCAGGATTTCCCTGCACGCGTCTCGTGAGGCAGTGAGACTATCCCGATGCATGCACCAGCAATCGATATCGCTGACTGCCATCCGCGTATTTGAGGGCAATTCAAACGGCGGGCCGGCAGTGTTTCGCTCCTTTGGGTGCCTGTCCGGATTTGCATCGTCGTCAGTCAATGGCATTTGAAACAGCCTGCCGGAGAGCGCCTTCAGTTGGTACATCTCTCCGAATATTCTGTGCATGAGCATCGCGCGCACGTTCGGCTTGCTTGGCGCGCCTGCCGCTTTAATCTGAAAGGTGTGCGCCAGGTACCGGAACAGCATCCAATAACGCACATTAAACAATATCGCCCAGTTACGGCTCCGCTTACAGGAAATGTAAGTATGCTGCTTGTCGTACTCTGGATCCTTATTGGTGCTGGGATTGATCGGCGCGCGGGCTGCCGGGCTCCAGCGACTGCTTTGGATCGGTTTGAACTCTTTATAGATTCTGAGGAATCGGCGGAAGTGCGTCCATACCCCTATGTCCTTTATGTCCTCCTTTCCTTCCCCCTGGAGGCTCACCTGCTTTAATGCCGCCAGGGCTTCGGTGCGCGTAGCAACCTGGTAAACAAGAACGTGGGAGTCGAACTGCGCCTTCCCCTGTGCCGCGACCTTCGCCTCCAGATTTCCTGCTGCATCCAGGGGTCGCGGATCTGGCTTGTAGCCGCGGCCCCACTCATCCCAGGAAGCCTGCAGCGAATAGGTTTCCGGATGAAGCGCGCTCTCCGGAATCCGCTTTGAGTCGGCCAGGAGATCCATGACCTGTCGGTAGATTTCGGCCACGGGATGCACTGGCGGGGAGTTCTTGCCGAGGTGTTTTGCCACCAGTTTTTCGATTTCCTCGCGCTCGTCGAACTTCTCATTCTCAGGCATCTCCGCATTCACGTAACAGGCAAGCGAACCCATGCAGAATGGCTCGATATTAAACCACTCAATGGACCAGGGAAATTGATCGCGGGACAGGTTGAAACCGTCTCCGAGGAACGTGAGAACGTTCTGCACGGTCAGCAGGTGTCCCATTTCCTCGCGAGCAACCGCCAGAATCGAATCCTGCCATTCTTTCACCTTGCGGTGGTGTTCTCTGGGCACCAGTGGGCCGCCAAGTGAATACGCAGCGTAAAGATACTGCGCCATGAGCGAATGTTCCATTGCGGCCCCAAGGTGCAGCAGCCATACCAACTGCTCATGCCAGGTCATTTCCCGGCGCTTCTGAAAAGGATCTCGCGGGGCATCCGTCGAGCGATGCGACACCGGCTTCTTTTGAGATGACATTCACTTCCCCCGGAATCTCGGCAAAAAAATATGACGTGCAGCAATAACCTGACTCTCATTCACAAGTGCCCATTGAGGGTCGACAAATGAACTGAACGCAAACTATATACGAAATCTCGAGATTTCGCGTTGGGCCGTCTTTTGATCACGCGCCCGAATCAACAGGCCATTGCTTATCAGCCAACCCGTCAGGGCCAAGCCGGTTCTGATGGGAACTTGATCAGACCAAAGCAGCGCGATCTCCATCGGCTTCATGGGCCGCCGGAGCCTGCGGACCAGCGGCGGCATCTCCGAGCCTGCGACGTAGGTGACTGGCCTTTCAAGCGCAGGATGCTGCATCGCTGTTTTCAGGGTCACAAACTCGCCGTCGATGCAGGGCGATTCCACAAGCCTGAGGTCGAGTGACAGCGCCAACTGCTCGTCCGCGAAGTCGCCGGCGTTCAATGCTGAGACAGGCACAACGGGGTTATCGACAGAGGAGCGCTGCCGCCAAAACTCAGACTTGCGTGTCGCGGCCGCTGCGCCGTAGAACTGGCTTGCCCAGCGGCGGTGGCGTTCCGAGGCATGCGTGAGACTTGATCGATAAAACTCCACGGCTGCGTCCTCTGATCCCTGCCTTCGCAGCAATGTATTCACCACTACCGCGCCGGAAAGCGCCGTCTGGATGGCCTTCTGAACTCCGCTTGACGAGAGAGGGTCAATTGAGAGCGCCGCATCGCCAACTTTGATGCTGTTATGGGTGACGCTTTGCTCATCTATATAGGGTGTTGCATCGGCCGCCTGAACTGGCGAAACCAAATGGATGTCGCGGCATCCCTTCAGCAGACCGGACCGTGCCACCATCTCCTGAATCACGTTTCGGGGATACGTTCGAGGATCTACGAAGACCAGGGTGTTATAAGTGCCGTCCGGTATCGGAACACCCCAATACCAGGCGTCGGAACCAGCCTCGATGCGGGCCCGCTTCGGGAGATCGGACCCTTGCCAGTAAGAGTAAAAGGCGGTTGTTCGCACGCCGGTAGGGCGTTTCCGACCGCGTGTGGCAAATGCCCGGCCGCTCGCGTCGGCGAGAAATCGAGCACTGACGTGGGTTGTTTTTTCACCTTGCTCCACGGTAACCCGCCAACCTTCCGCGAGCGGACTGCAATCCCGGGAAACTGCCGGTTGGAGCACTTGGACGCCAGCCGCCCTGGCGTGCTGGAGAAGTAGCGCGTCGAATCTTCCCCGATCTACAATCGTGCCCCGGCTTTCTGGATCGATTCGTTCCTTAAGCCCTTTATCCCAATTGACGAGGACAGACTCAACCGCCGACGCACCAGCCTTCCGAAAGACTTCCCCAGCGCCGATTGATTCCAGCAGCGTACGCACACCCGGTGTCAAGGATTCACCGAGGTGTCTTCTGGGAAACTCCGCTCGCTCGACAAGCACAACGCTATTGCCCAGGACGGAAAGTTGCGCGGCAAGCGTACTGCCTGCGGGCCCTCCCCCTATCACGCACACGTCTGTTTGCATCGCCTTCACAATAGCCTCGAACACGAAAGGTTCACTCTGGCTAGATGGAACATGGGGGAGCTTCAGCGTAGGGTAACAGAATTGCGAGAGCCCGCATAGAACCGATTTCCTGCGTGTCAGTAGCAGATGATATGTCCGGGTGAGATAGCAAGTGAAGTGTCCGCTATGCGGGCGGCGAGGATGGGCGACCATGCGAAGCATGGACGCATATCCGAGGGCCGCGGTGGAGCGGGCGATGAAGGTACAGGAAGTGATCTTGCGGGCAATGGCGCGGAAGCTCACGTGGTGGCAGGCGGCGGAAATTATCGGCATCAGCGACCGGCAGATGCGGCGATGGCGGGAACGCTACGAGCAACATGGCTATGACGGATTGATGGACCGGCGGCGTGGGCGGCCCAGCGGCAA
>JAJYSL010000071.1 GCA_021793595.1 Acidobacteriota bacterium | reverse complement strand
ATCTCCGGATGGCAGCCGCGTCCTGACCTATTTTCCGCATGACTATGTCAACCAGATTGAGCCGGTTCGCATGGCGAGCGATTTGGCGACAGCCGTCGATTTGAATCCGGGTCAGAAAGAATTGATGCACCTGTACGGCATTGGCGACCACGGCGGTGGCCCGACCCGCGACATGCTCGACAGCGGCATGCGCTGGATGGAACCGAATAAGGTCTACCCGCATGTAGAGTTTGGCCCGTCGCTGACGTTCTTCGACAAGATGGCAAAGAGCGTCGATACTGCCAATGCTCCCACCTGGAATTACGAAACCCTGGCGGCCGGCAATACGAAACTGTCTGCGCCTCCATCCGGAAAAATCAGCGTTCCCGTGTGGGATGACGAACTCTACCTGGAATTCCATCGCGGCGTTTACACCACCCAGGCGAAGCTCAAGTGGAACTTGCGCCATGGATCGGAATGGTTGCTGAACGCCGAAAAATATTCTTCGCTGGCTTGGCTGGGCGGACTGGACTATCCCAGTTCACAACTGAACG
Organism: Acidobacteriota bacterium; assembly: GCA_021793595.1. The sequence goes on along the minus strand of JAJYSL010000071.1, from coordinate 18,778 downwards.
CCGCATGGAAGCTGCAATTGTTTAACGGCTTTCACGACCTGGCAGCAGGCTCCGGCATCGGAGTGATCTACAAGGACTCGCAGAAACAATTCGACGTGGTGCATTGGACTGCGAAGGATGCGACCCACAACGCGCTGGCGGACATCGATAGCCACATCGATACCAACGCGCACGCCGGAGTCCCCATCCTGATCTGGAATCCCTTGAGTTGGAACCGTACCGACGTTGTGGAGGCAACGGTCCAGATGCCGCAGGCGGAGCCGAATGGCATCTCGGTGCTCGACGCGCAAGGCCGCCGCGTACCCGTGCAGGTTCTCTCCACTGACAAGAACACCCACACCTATCACCTGCTACTGCAGCCGAAAGATGTTCCATCAGTCGGCTACACTGTGCTGCACGCTGTTCCGGGCGCGATGCCAATGCAGACCGATCTGCACCCCAGCGGCACCACGCTCGAAAATTCCCTGTTGCGCGTCGTGATCGACCCGAAGAACGGCTGCATCGACAGTCTCTATGAGAAGCAGTCTCACTTTGAGAGCCTTGCTTCCGGAAGCTGCGGCAACCAACTGGAAGCCTTTGCCGACAACCCGAAGGAATACGACGCCTGGAACATCGACGCTGATTTCGTGAAGCATGAAACAGACATCACCGCCGCTGACAGCGTGCAACTGGTCGAGGTCGGTCCGGTACGCGATGTCGTTCGCATCACCCGACACTGGGACAAATCGAAGTTTACGCAAGACATCATTCTCTACGCCGGCATGGATCGCGTGGACGTTGTGAACGATGTGGATTGGCACGAAACGCACATTCTGTTGAAGGCGAGTTTCAAGCTTGCGGCCAGCGGCCCGAAGGCGACATTTGAGATTCCTTACGGGACTATAGAACGTCCGACAACGCGCAACAACTCTGTGGAAGACGCTAAATTTGAGGTTCCTGCGCAGCGATGGGCCGACCTTGGCGACGGTCAACACGGCTTCAGCCTGATCAACGACTCCAAATATGGCTACGATGTCGTAGGTAACGACCTGCGACTCTCCCTGCTGCGTTCGCCGCTTTGGCCCGATCCAGATGCTGATCGCGGTCCGCAACATTTTCGTTATTCGCTCTACCCACATGCGGGCGGATGGCGTGAAGCGAACACGGTACTGCACGGCTTCGACTTCAACATCCCGTTACATGCCATGCAAGTGGCCTCGCATACCGGCGAGCTACCCGCGACGCATTCCTTCGTCACCGTCAAACCGCAAAACCTGGTGCTGACCGCGATGAAGAAAAGCGAAGACGGCAATAGCCTGATCCTTCGCTTCTATGAGTGGGCCGGCAAGCAGACCACGGCAAACATCACCGTTCCTGCAGGCGCCTCCGCGGCCACGGTCACCAACCTGATGGAAAGACCGGAAGGCGCTGCGCTGACTGTTTCGGGCGATCAACTTGCGGTGCCCGTCGGAAAATACTCCATCAACACCGTGCGGGTGGATTATTCCAATCGCGGGTCGGAATTCTGGCAGGCGCAAAAATAGAAGCTGAAGCAGGACCGTGTTTCGATGGGCGGGAGTGAAAATGCTCTCGCTCTGACATCATTAGCGCCACCAAAGATTAGAATACGGGTGGCTTCTGGTGAGCGCCCTATCTTCAGTCCGGAGGGGGGCCCGATGACAAACATACGCGGTCCGAGATTCCCCGCGATTCTTGCGCTCTGTCTTTTTCTCGTCTGCTGCCTGCCGGCGAATGCCGCAACCAGTCCTAGTTTCACGATCACCGCGCCCGCCAGCAACATGACGATCAAGAACCCGAGCGTAAATCAAGCCACCTTCACCATCACTCCACAAAATGGATTTACCGGAACGATCAACGTCGGTTGCAGCCTCGCTCAGAATCCGTCGGGAACGATGTACCCACCATTCTGCGGACAATCTGGGCCCGTGCCATCTCCGCCGACCATTACCGGACCGAATCCAGTAACCTTCCCGCTGACAATCGCCACCTATGGCGAGGCCATGCCGGTGTCTCTGCGATACCGGCGGCCAGCATTTCCAGCCGATGGGTATGCTCTGTTGGCGTGCGCCTTGCTCCTCTTCATCCCGGTAAGCGGCAGAACGCGGAGAAACTTGCTCTGCCTGCTCTTTGCAATCGTGTTGATCTCCCCAGTTGGCTGCGGCAGCGGCAGTATGGGCACTGGCACTCCCGCCGGAAACTATACCTTCACCGTGACGGGAACCGATCAGGCTACCGGCAAAATTCACGCGTCGGTAAACTTCGCGGTCGTCGTCCAGTAGAGGGACTTTACAGTTTGTTTGGCGTGTATGCTATTCCGCCAAAAGTGGACCGGCACCGTCGGAGGCGCGGCTGAGATAGATTTCTGCATGGATTCCGGTCGCTTCTTCATATCCCGCGCGAACATTGCGAACGAAATTGTCGGCATGGTCCGCAGCCACCAGATTGATGGTGCAGCCACCAAATCCCCCCCCCGTGATGCGAGCGCCAAAGCAGCCTAGCTGCCGTGCGGCCAACTCCACCAGCAAATCCGTCTCCACGCAACTGGCCGCGTAGTTGTCTCGCATGCTGACGTGAGCGTCATGCATGATGCGGCCAAACCTGTGAAAATCTCCGCTGCGGAGCGCCGTCGCCGCCTCAAGAACTCGCTCGTCCTCGGTGACAACATGCAGGCAGCGATGAAAAATCTCCTCCGGCATCTCGCGTTCACAGCGCCGCAATTGTTCCTCGGTCACGTCACGCAAGGTATGCATGTCAGGATAGTGCTGCTGCAGAATTTGCACGCCCGCCTGAACCTCTGCGCGCCGCGCGTTGTATTCCCCTCCGCCGGCCAGCGAGTGCTTCACCATGGAATTGCAGATGACCAGCAGCACATTGCTGGGAAGCGGCAGCGCTTCATAATCGAGCGAGCGGCAGTCAATCAATAGCGCATGATTGTCGACACCACAACAGGAGGTGAAAGGGTCCATGATGCCACTCTGCGCACCGACAAAATTGTTCTCAGAAAACTGGCAGATTTTCGCAATCTCCGGCTTCGTAAGTACAGTATCGGCATGCGCAAGAACAGCGACGGCGACGGCCACTTCAACAGAGGCTGAGGAACTAAGTCCAGAACCAAGTGGAACATTCCCAGACAGCGTCAGGTCGAAACCCTGGGGACGAATCCCCCGCTGCTCCATAGTCCAAAGGACGCTTGTCGGGTAGTCGCTCCAATGGCCGCGCCGACGCAATGGCAGATGCTGCAGATCGAGGGTGACCTGCTCGTCAAAATTGACGGAGTAAATATTCGCCGTTGCATCGCTTCGCGGGCTCAGAACGGAAATCGTTCGCAAATCGAGCGCGGCGGGCATGACAAAGCCCTCGCTGGTGTCTGTGTGTTCGCCGATGAGGTTGACGCGACCGGGCGCCTGATATGCGATGCCCCGGGTGCCAAAACGCTTGTGATGGGTTTCTTGAATCGACTTTGCGGACATTGCTTCTAGCGTATCAGTCGAGCGCAGATATCAACCAAATCGACCGGTCACGTAATCCTGCGTCTGGCGATTTTCCGGATTCTGGAAGATCTGCTTGGCGCGATTCAGTTCAATCAATTCTCCGTTGAGGAAGAACCCGACATAGTCGGCAACGCGAGCCGCCTGCAGCATGTTGTGCGTCACAATCACGATGGTGCAGAAGTTCTTGATCTCAAACAAAAGGTCTTCAATCTTTGCCGTCGAGATCGGGTCGAGGGCGGAGCACGGCTCATCGAGCAACAGCACTTCCGGTTCTACCGCGAGCGCGCGCGCGATGCAGAGACGCTGCTGTTGGCCGCCGGAAATACCATTGGCGGACTGATGCAGTTTGTCCTTCACTTCATCCCAAAGCGCCGCCCGGCGCAAGCTCTTTTCCACCCTGTCGGCGATCTCATTGCGGCGGATGGAAGAATCGAGGCGCAAACCATACGCGACGTTATCAAATATTGACTTTGGAAACGGGGACGGCTTCTGAAAGACCATGCCCACCACGCGACGCAGCCGGGTCGCAGGAAAACTGAAGAGGTCTCTGTCGCCCAAACGAATGCTACCCTCCACTCGCGTACCGGGGACGGTCTCGTACATTCGATTCAATGTTCGTAGAAGGGTGGTCTTGCCGCATCCAGACGGTCCAATAAACGCCATGACGCGCTTGTTGGGAACAATCAGGTTGATTCCCTTCAATGCCTGGTGAGATCCGTAATAGAAATTGAGGTCCGCCACAGTGAACTGCGGCCAAGGCAATTTCTCATCTGCCGCTTCATCTTGTGCGAATCGCACTTCGTGGGCTTTGGAGAGTTGGCTAAGGTCAAATGGCTTCATCGACGTTGTCATCACTGATTACCCATGCGAAATTTTCTTGCCCCGCGCCAAAATTAGACGGGAAATGATGTTAAGCACCAGTAATCCTGAGAGTAGCATGAAGCCTGCCGCCCAAGCCTGTTTATGCCATTCCTCATAGGGTGAAATGGCGTACGTATAGATGATGACAGGCAGCGAAGCGGATGGCTGCAGCCATCCAGGGCTGTTAAAAAGATTGCCGAACGCGGTAAACAAGAGTGGTGCGGTCTCCCCGGCAACGCGAGCAATGTCAAGCATAATGCCGGTCAAAATGCCATAAATAGCCGCAGGGATAACGATCGTTACGATAGTTTCGGACTTGCTGGCTCCTAGCGCCAGGCCGCCTTCCCGGAGGCTTCTCGGGACCGCCCGAAGGAAGTCTTCGGTGCTCCTTAAAGCAATTGGAATCATCATGATGCCGAGTGCAATGCCGCCCGCCAGGGTGGAGAAATGATGCATCGGCACGACCACCAGGGTGTAGACGAAAATTCCCATTACGACCGAGGGAACGCCGTTCAACAAGTCCGTGGTGTAGCGAATGGTAAATGCCGACCATCCTCCCGCGAATTCTGCCAGATAGATTCCGCCTAACAGACCGATGGGCACGCCGATCGCCGTTGCCAGCGTCAGCAACTTTAACGTGCCGACGATGGCGTTTTCAACCCCGCCCCCTGCCTGCCCCACTGGCGCGGGAATCTTGGTGAAGAAATTGAAGTTCAGAGAGCTGGCGCCCTTCCAGAGCAGGTATCCCAGAATCGTCAACAGGACTGACAGCACCAGGAGCGTGCACAGGCCGGTCAACGTCAACATGACGACGTTGGTGATCTTGCGAGACGTGGGTGGGTAAGAAGCGCTCATCCGACCACCTCATGCCCCTTCATCGTCAGCATCAATAGGCGAGCCAGCGCATTGAAAATCATGGTCACAACGAATAGCACCAGCCCGAGTTCGATCAGAGCGTGCAGGTACAGGTCGCCAGTCGCTTCGGTAAATTCGTTTGCGATGACCGCGGCGATGGTATAACCGGGTGCCATCAGAGAGGTAGAAACCTGCGCCACATTTCCGATCACCATGGTGACCGCCATGGTTTCGCCGAGGGCACGTGCCAACGATAGGAAAATAGAGCCCATAATTCCCTGCCGTGCATACGGAACCACAGCACGCCAGGTCACATCCCACTTTGTCGCGCCCAAGGCCATCATGGCCTCGCGCTGGGACACCGGAACGGCAATAAGGACTTCGCGGGAAATCGAAATGATGAAGGGAACGATCATGATCGAAAGCACGATCGAGGCGGAAAAATAACTGACGCCGTAGAAGGTCCCGTTAAAGATAGGAATCCAGCCAAAGAATTTCTGGAAAGATGGCACCACATTGAACAGAAACGGAATCAGCAGGAAGATGCCGATCAATCCATAGATGACGCTGGGCACTGCGGCCAGCAGTTCGATCAGGAAGGTCAGTCCACTGGAGAGCTTACGTGGGGCCAGCTCTGCCAGAAAGATCGCTGACCCGATCCCAATCGGGATGGAAATCGCCAACGCCATTAACGACGTGACAACTGTGCCATAGACAAAAGGCCATGCGCCGAAATGTCCGTTGACTGGGTCCCAGATGCTGTCGACGAGAAAATGCCAGCCGAAGGCGTCTCGAGACAGACGCGAGAAGACCCACAGATGATGCACCAGGAGGGCGGTGATGAGCAGGATTGACCAGCCGCCCGCGAGGGTGACAAGGTGCGCAACCTCATCCCCCTTGCGCAAGCGTTCCCACAAGGTCTGCTTCTTGTCCAAGCCCCTGGATTCAAATGGAGCTTGAGGGGTTGCGAGTACAGCGTCGGCCATCGAGCACTCCCAAAAAGTTCAACTAATACTGCAGCTTCTTCATTTGTAGCAATTCCTTTTGCACCACCGCCGCCGGCAAGGGAGCGTAGGTCAACGGCGCACAATATTGCTGTCCATCCGTCAATCCCCACTTCAGAAATGCCTTCAGCGCCCTGGCCTTGGTCATGTCGCTCATCTTCTCTGGAATCAGGAGCCACGTGTAGGTAGAGATGGGGTAGGCATCCGCACCCGGGGCATTTGTGATCGACACGCGAAAGTCCGCCGGCATCGTCTTGGTCGCACCGGCAGCCGCAGCGGTCACAGATTTCAAATCGGCTTTGATGAAGTTGCCGGAGCTATTCTTCACTTCGCCATAAAGGATATGGTTTTGCACGGCGTAGATCAATTCGATGTAGCCGATCGAATTCGGGATTCGCTGAATCAAGCCCGCCACGCCTTCATTTCCCTTGCCGCCCAGGCCGACTGGCCAGTTCACTGAGGTTCCCACACCGATTTTGCTTTTCCACTCCGGGCTCACCTTGGACAGATAGTCCGCCCAGGTGTACGTTGTGCCTGACCCGTCCGACCGGTGAATCACAACGATATTGCTGGCCGGCAACTTGACACCCGGATTTGGGCCCTGAATCGCAGGGTCGTTCCATTTTGTGATTTTTCCCAGATAGATGCCGGCGATTGCCTCGGGTGTAAATTTCAGAGTGGCGGTCACGCCCGGAATATTGTAGGAAGGCATCGCCGCTCCCAGCGCCGTCGGAAAATGCAGGATAGCTGTGCCGCGTTTTTGTTGTGCTTCCGCCAGTTGCGTGTTGGTCATGGGACCGTCGGTCGCACCGAAATCAACCGTGCCCGCAATCAGCTGGCGAATGCCCCCACCCGAACCGATGGACTGATAATTGACTTCAACATTGGGATGGAGTGCGTGGTAGTGGCCTGACCAGCTGGAATACAGTGGATTTGCAAAAGTCGAGCCAGCGCCGGTCAGCGAAATCTGTTGCGCAAAGGCGCTTGCAGTCGTAATCAGGGCCAATGCGAGAAATCGACGAATCATTGAGAGTCCCTCTTAGGTATCGAGATCGAAAGTTTCGAGCGCCATGGCATCCTGCCGCTCCTGTGCTTTTCGGAGGCACATCTACCTTCTAAGGCATGCAGGTGAAAATAAGATGAATTTGCTCTCAAATGATGGGAAAAGTTGGGCTTTTTCGTGAGGGCGGCGACCGGCCCAAAAGGTCAGTTGGCCAGACGCCGGCAAAATCGATCGACTGCGAGAGTTCATGTCGACACCGATGGTAACGCGCACCGCTGATGCAGCCTCGAAACTCGCGTTGAGCGAAATCTCGGCGGACATTTTTCGATTCGAGATGGGCATAATACGCGCTTAGATGGCATTTCTCCGCTTCGTGCGAGATTTCGAGGGAATTATCTAACTACAACGGAATCAGCAGGAGCGGAAACGCGACGAGTTGGTGGACGCTCTGATTGCCGCGGGCGACTGCGACCCGGCTTGTCGATCCTCATTGCGCCATGACGGCTTTCGACGGGCGATAAATCTCTGTCAGCGGGATTGCGTTCACATATCCGTAGACATTGGAAACATAGAGGGTCCCGCCCACGATCACAGGCGACGACGGACCGAAAGCGCCACCGATATGCTTCACGCCAACCCGCTTGCCATCTTTGGTCTGGATCGCGGCGATGTCTCCTGCCCTGTAAGGCAGATATGCGATGCCGTTTTGGACTGCGGCGCCAGCACGAATCTGGCTTCCGATTTGAAGCTTCCACAATTCGTTTCCGTCTTTCAGATTGATCGCATAATACTCGCCGGAGACTGGGCTGCCTTCGTACACCACCCCGTCCACAATCACCGGAGTGGCTGTTTTCATGGCTGGGGGTACAGTGCCGTTGGGAAACCGCTTCTGCCAGACAATTTTTCCTGTCTTTGCATCCAAAGCGAGCAGGACATTGGCCACAGGTTTTGCCGCATCTCCACTGCCTATGGTGACTTCCTGCACCACAATCCCAGCCTGATACGCCGGCGTGCAATCTCCAATTCCCGTTGCCACCATGTCGGGGATGGACATCTTCCAGGCGATCTTTCCCGTGTTCTCGTCCACTGCGTAAAAATAATTCGGGTCGGTGCCTCCCGCGAAAACGTAGCCTGATCCTTCCACGAGGGAAGACATGCTATCGAACGACGTGATGTCCGCCTTCCATACCAGGGTTCCCGTGTCGGCGGCAAGTTTGTAAATATTACCGTCGCCCGTACCCTCGTAGAGAAATCCATCTTTATACAAAGGCGTTGGCATTCCCTCCCCCGGCGTATGGTAAGCCCAGATCTCTTTGCCAGTCGTGCGATCCAGAGCATAGATGGTGTTCAACCCAGGACCGCGCGTCGGTCGCTTGCCTTTTAGATATTTCATCGTATTGGCATAGTTGAAGTAGGCGCTTCCGGTAGAAACAAACACGCTTTCCCCCACCACCAGCGGGTTGCTCATGTTCATGTTCCATCCGTAATGTGCCCAAATTAGCTTTCCGGTTTCGGCATTCATCGCATAGGTGTAGCCATTGTCGTCTCCTACGTAAACGATTCCTTTGACCACGCTGACGCCTACCGGCATCCCTACGGTATAAGCGGCAGTCTTAAAGTTGCCGGCTGGCGGCGCGCCTGTCAGTGGCATCGCTCCGGCGCCTGCGAACGACCACTCCACTCCGTCCTGAAATCGCTTCGGCGCATTCGCTGGCATTTGGAAAGCGGGGTTACGCCCAGGATTCGCCGCATAGGTCGTCCATGTGGTGGGATAGAGTTGCGACGTTGCATCATCGGGAAGATTTTCGGGGAAATTCTGATATGGAAATTCCGCTGAGACCGCGTTTTCCGACGTGACTGGGTGCGACTGGGCGACTGCCGAAATAGGCGCGACGATTCCAATCATTGCAAAACCCATAAGGGATGATCTGTAAAACCTGCGCATCGAGGGAAGCCGCATCGAGGGAAGCTGGGTAAGTCTCATGAATTTCTCCTAAACCATTGAGCCGTCTATTTCTGGCTGTATGGATTTAGATGCGTGAGATCGCAAAAAGGCGCTGAACAACGCATCAATCCGTCGATGAGTGGCATTGGCCGAGGCTCCGGAGGTGTGAAGTAGAACGTGACGAGTGCTGAAAAGGGGCCAGACGCGCCCCGCCAAAGCTGGCTGTTGCCATTCTCGCTTCCCCACCAAGCGACAACGGCCTGAATTCCGGCCAAAAAATCAACCTCGTTTGCTATGATGGCTGCACTTCAGTACTCAATTTTCCGGTTACCAGGTGGTTGCGATGCAGATTCTATACGGTACTGCCATGGCGGCAATCTTCATGCTATGCCTCGTTTTACTTTGGACCGCACGCAGAATCCTGCGGTCTTCCCCCCTCACTAGTGGTAGTGAACTTTCGCTTGCTCGCCTGAATGAAGCGATCGAGCGGATCGACGTCTCCACCGACTCCGCCGAGACCGAGTACGCTGAGATCGACTACGCCGAGATCGCCAAGTTCGACATTGAACCGGAAGTTGCCGAAATTAGCACGAGTCTCCTCGACCCGATTGCGCTGGAGATGACGGCGTCTGCAAGCGACGTTGCAAATGGGATGACACCACCGACGTTCGCCGCCCAGGTTCAGGAACCGGTGCAGGCATTCATGGAAACTCCGGAGCCTCCGCAAATGGACGTGACTTTCGAAGCTGCCGACGTGGCAGCGGATCCAGAGACAAATCGCAGCGAAAAACTTACGAAACACCTGCCGCATGGATACAACTACATGTTGGAAGGCCTGCTGCTGGGCGTGTCTGTGTTCGTTCTGATTCGCACCCAGAAAAGCAACTGGCGGTATCAGCGGTCACTGCAGTCTTCCAATCAGGTCGCATAAATCGGCAACATGCCATAGTCCTTGATGGACTGGTACGCTGCCGAATAAATGTTGAATCACGATAGAGAGTCTTTCGGTGCCGACGAATTCCGTGCTGCCGCACATCCTGCATTGGAATGCCGCGGAAGCTATCGTCCGACTCACATGAGTCTTCGGATTCCGCGAGCATTGCCATTACGGTCTCCACGAGACAGTCTTATGCGCCACACTCTTCGACTACCCATGTGCATTCCCTGCCGCCGTTGCTTTACTCTGAATATGGAGAATATAGACAGCAATGGAGACGACAGCGGCAGTTCAGCAGATCAGCATCGCGCACAGTCCCGACTCAGACGACGCATTCATGTTTTACGGATTGGCAACCGGCAAAGTTACAGTTCCCGGATATGAGTTCACGCACACGCTAACCGACATCGAGACACTGAATCAGAAAGCGATGCGCGAGGCATTTTATGACGTGACCGCCATTTCCTTCCACGCGTATCCCTACGTTCAGGATAAGTACGCGTTAATGCCCTGCGGCGGTAGCGTCGGCGAGGGCTACGGTCCGATGATTGTCGCCAAACCCGGCTACTCCCTGGATCACGTGAAAAAGGTCCGCATTGCGATCCCGGGCAAACTGACGACAGCCAACCTGGTGTTGCAGATGGCTCTCCCCGGAGTCAGCACGGAAGTTGTCCCCTTCGATCAAATCATTCCGCGGGTACTCGACGGAACATTTGAAGCGGGACTGATTATTCACGAGGGTCAGTTGACCTATGCGCGCGACGGGCTGACTTGCGTGCTGGACATGGGGACATGGTGGCGCGAAGAAACTGGCCTGCCACTGCCGTTAGGCGGCAACGCCATTCGTCGCAACCTGGGAACGCCCGTGCACTGCATGATGAATCAGGCGCTGCGCGACAGCGTCAATTATGCGCTGCGTCATCGGGAAGAGGCACTTGCGCACGCCATGCAATATGCTCGCGATCTGGACACACCTTCCGCCAATCGCTTCGTCGGCATGTACGTCAACGAGCGCACGCTGGACTACGGCGAAGACGGCAAGAATGCCATCCGTCGGCTGCTGGAAATGGGCCACGAACGCGGTGTGATTCCGCAAGCTGTTCATGTCGATTTCGCTGAATAAATCGGCGGAACTGCGTCAGTCGCCGTCTGAATCGGGATGATGAGGATGCGACATCAGAAGTTGCTGCGGTACTGGGCGGCTTCCCATCTCATCGCGCCACAGGATGATGTTCAGCTTCGCCGTATCTGCCATGTCTGCCTGGCTGAAATTCATCTTCGCCGACTGTTTGGCTCCGTAACTCTTCGCCGTGTTCGCTTCATAGATCCTGCCGTTATCGCGATTCACGTAATCGGCTTTGAAGGCGGGCTGTGTGCCATCACCAGAAAACTCCGGCGTCATCAGCGGCGCAAACGCGTCGTTGTTATTCATCGGCGGCAGGCCCAACAAGCTTTCCAGTGTTCGAACCGCGCTTACAGTCGTGTAGAAGTGATGATCGACAAATGGTTTTCCTTTGGACATCGGCCGTGGCGCATATTTGTTGACGACCAGCATCAGACTTCGATGTGCGTCGACGTGATCGGCGCCGTCTTGCGCGTCATCCTCAAGAATGAAAAACGCCGTGTCGTTCCAGAACAGGCTGTGCGAAACAGCATCCACAGCTCTTCCGACCGCAAGATCGTTATCGGCAACCGATGCTTCCGGGCGCGGCATACCGGGAGTAGTGCCCGCGGTGTGATCGTCGGGCAGGCGCAGCATCACAAAGGCAGGCATGGTGTCTTTGCCATGTTCGCGATCGGCCACCCACCGATTGAAATGCGTTAGAAATTCCGAGACTCGGAACTGATCCGGCACGCTGAGATCAAAGTCCTGAAATTGCGAATCGAAGTGACCGACCAGTTCTGGCTTGGTGGCGACGTCCCGCGCGATCAGGGGAATTCTCCAAGGGTATTGACTGATGCCTCCGCCATAATTCTCTGGAATCGGTTCTCCTTTGCGAATCGAGTTGCGCGCACACACTTGAGGGGTGGGTTCTGGAGTTCCCTGCAGCGGATTGACAGTTTTTTTCGGCATGACCGCCACACTACAAAACTTAGTGGCGACGAACTCACCAAAGTGATAATAACTTTTGCCGTGCTTGGCCAGGTTCGTCCATAGGTATCCGCTGGCCGGTTCGTCAACATCGGAAATTTTCTCCTGCAGCGGATATCCATTGGCTACGATGCCCTCGTAGTCGTAGGTGCGCTCCGCGCCGCGATAGCTTTGCTGCCATGTCTTCTCGGTGTAGTCGCTGGTAATGGCTGCCGTCGACCAGACGTGGCCATCCCCGGAGACTTCTCCAGAGTCATAGAAATTGTCCAGGATGCCGAATTGCTCGGCCAGCTTGTGTTCGTTGGGCGTAATCGACCAACCGTACATGGTGAGGGTGGGATCGCGATCTCCCGCATTCAAATCGCCGAAGACCTGATCGTAAGAACGGTTTTCCTTGATGATGTAAATCACATGCCGGATGGGATTGCCGCCGGCGCGGAAAAGAATCTGCTGCTGTGCCGCGTGCATGCGGTTGCTTTCCATCACCTGGCTGCTGAACTGTTCCAACTGCTGATCGACCCGGGCACGATCCATCGCCCCCAGGGAACCATACAGGAGTGACGCAATGTAGGTGTGCGGAGGCGAAGGCAACTTCTTATGAGCGGAGCTTGGAGGCACAAATTTTGGCGCGAAATTGTTTGGGCCTGTTCCCTGCCCTTTCCCAGTCGCCACATACAGTTCATCCGACGTCGCGGCCACGGCTGTTGGATACCACTCCGTAGGGATAAATCCGTACGCGTGGATCGGCCCTTTCGAATTCCGTTTCAGTGCGTGAGGATTGAAGACGGCAACGGCATCCAGGCTGGCATCCGCAGCGTACAGTCGGTTACCGTCAGGCGAAAGCGTCAACGCATCTGGGAAGGCTCCAAAATATGTTTGCCCCGGCAATCGCGTGTCGAAAAATCCCAGCGTGTGCATGCTGCCGTGTTTGCCTGCGTGCCGGCCGATCGCCACCGCAGCGACAGAGTCCCGATTCGCCAACGCGACATACAATATCCGCTTTTTCTCATTCAGTACCAGAGCCGCCGGATGCGAACTGGGATCGATCGGATCGCGAGGCGGCAACAGCGGCAGCATCTGTACGACTTTGCCGTGCACCAGATCCAATTCGGCAACTTCAGAAGCGTTCCAAAGCGCGACGAATCCACGCTTGCCGTCCCGTGTCGTAACCGCCGCAATCGGATACGAAGCAGGAATGGTACGGCTGGAGGCGAGATCGAAGCGATACAGGATCTTCCCGCTCGTGGCGTCCATGAGTATGGCGTCATCGGAGAGATTGTCCGCAATCAAAAGCCGGTCGCCATCCCTCCCATGAACCACGGCCAATCCCGATGGATACGGAATCGCCTTGCCTGCGGGGAGTGGATGCGTGCCCATTCTGTTCTGCTGCTTCCCATCCGCGAGTTGTTGCAACGGGATAGACAGGATTTTTTCTTCCGTCACTCGGCCATCCGTACAGCGATAGACGAGAATGCCGTTTCCGACAGCATTTTTTCCGTCCGGCACTGGATGCGTCAGAGAGGCGATGCTGACATAGAGATGCTGGCCATCGCTGCCGAAGGCGATGCCCGAGTACAGCGTTTGCAGCGCGCTCTTGGGCGTATGAGGATTGGGAAAATCCAGCAGCTTATGCGATTTTGCATCCAGAATCGCAATAGACTGCTCGTCTTTCGATTCCGCTGTTCCGTATCCGGCATCCACCACCGCAACATAACGGCCGTCCGGAGAAATCGCCATCGCCATTGGCAGGCTATTCGTCTTTTGTGGAGCGCCGGGCACAGGCTCGATCAACATTTTGCTGCTGGGTAACGGAATCGTTCGCGCCACCGGAGGGGCACTCTGCGCTAGTATCGAACCCGAAACGGGGAAGATTGTCAACAAGGTTGGGATGTAGACACGGCGGACCCACGGGGGAAATATCACGACCATTCCAACGTATCAAATCATGTTGCGGATGTCTTGAAGTCGAGAACAATAAAGTAAATTTTAGCCGCAACAGACAAGTGTTCAATGCGATCCCGCGCGGCATTCCACCCGCGGAGAGCAAGAGGTGCCACGGGCAATTACAAAAGTCTTACATAAGATATTCCTTCCCGCTGCTAGCCTTGATGTATAGGTAATTTCATTCTTTCCCTTGAGGTATTGCGTGGCTCCCATATCCAATGAAGCCGTCGAGATGAACACGATCGAGACTTCCCCTCTTCACTCCGCGACGGCCGAAACCGTTGAAGCTTCCTTCGTGGGAACTCCGGTCGCCGTGCCTGTCTTCAAAGCTCCGGCACCGGCACGCACCAAGCCAACGCTTCCGGTGCTGGGCCGCGCAACGCAGGACAACGGCGTGACTTGGACGACCGCTGTTTTTCTGGCCATTTTTCATATTGGAGCGATTGCCGCGTTCTTCTACTTTAGCTGGAGCGCTCTGGCCGTCTTCTTCGTCACCTATATCTTGGCGATTAATGTCGGCATCGGCATGTGCTACCACCGACTGCTGACGCATCGTGGTTACAGGGTTCCGAAATGGGTGGAGTATGGCATGGCAATCTTCGCCACGACGGCCCTGGAAGGTGGACCGATGTTCTGGGTCGCCACCCACCGCGTCCATCACCAATACAGTGACCATGTCGGAGATCCACATACGCCTACAGAAGGCGGTTGGTGGGCCCATGCCGGATGGATTTTGAAGGGCAAGGCGCTGCACACGGAGACCGCGATGCTGGCTCGTTACGCGCCGGACCTTGCGAAGAATCGCTTCTACGTCCTACTCAGCAAATATCACTGGATCCCGTTGACCGTCGAAGGCCTTATCCTGCTGGCGATCGGCGGATGGCAGTGGGTTCTGTGGGGCGTATTTCTTCGCGTCACCGTTGGGCTGCACGCGACCTGGCTGGTGAATTCTGCGACTCACCTGTGGGGTTCGCGCCGCTTTCAAACCCGCGATGACTCGCGCAACAGCTGGTGGGTTGCGCTGCTGACCGGTGGCGAAGGATGGCACAACAACCATCATGCCCATCCGGTGTCGGCTCGCCATGGATTGACATGGTATGAGTTCGATCCGAACTACTATGGCATCTGGATTCTGAAAAAGCTTGGCCTTGCGCGCCAGATCAAGGTGGCGCAATTCGATCCAAACGACCCACGTCCTGCGGGCGTACAGGGCTCCTAAATCTCGTCATCCCTCTCCTGCCCTTAAGCCTGACGGCTGGAGCGATTTCTGAAAGGAAATCCGCTCTATACTGCCGTCAGGCTTTCGTTTGCCCAGAAGCACTTCGACACCTATGCAGAAGATCACCCGCCGTCGCGGAGCTATTGCTTTCTTCATCACGCTGGGCGCGTGCCTGGTGGCGCTGGCGATCGCCTTGAATGTCCGCTGGGTCATCCTCAACTGGCATGAAATTGTTCCGCTGGTTCTCGGCGTTTTTTTCTTTGGAATTTTAATCGCGGGCGTCGTGCTGAATACAATCTTTCTGGTGCGTGAGATCCGGCGCAACGAACGCCATGACAGTTTTCTGAACGCTGTCACTCATGAGTTGAAAACTCCGATCGCCTCCATCCGCCTCTATCTTGAAACGCTGCAGCGCCGTGACCTGAGCGAGGACAAACGCCAGGAGTTTTACCGCGTCATGCTGAATGACAGCGAGCGTCTCCTGGCCACCGTGGAGCAGGTGCTGAAAGCCGGTGAAGTTGGCCAGCGCGGACCCGACGACATCAGCATCCGTGTGGACATTCGGGAAATGGTGGAAGATTCCTGCCAGGTGGTGACGCTCCGAAACCATTTGCCACCCCAGACAATTGAGTTTCTGGACGAAACTCACGGCGTCTCCACGGTCGTTGTCGGCAACCCGGAAGATTTGCGCGCGGCGATTATGAATGTGCTCGACAACGCCGTGAAGTATTCACCGAAAGATCCGAAAATTCGCGTTCAGCTAACCGTTGAACACGATGCGTGGGTGGTGCTTCGAGTGACTGACAATGGAATTGGTATTTCGAATGTTCACCTGAAGCGAATTTTCAAAAGGTTCTACCGGGTGCCCAGCTTGACGGTGTTGCGCACCAAGGGCACCGGCCTGGGGTTGTTCCTGGTACGAACCATCGCGCGCCAACATGGCGGCGATGCCAGCGCCACAAGCGAGGGCGAAGGCCGTGGAACGACCATCACGGTTCAGTTACCTCGACTGCTGCATTCATAGGCGCAAGGAGAAACGTGAGCAAGAATGGAGTGAACCCGCGCGACACGGCCGCCCGTAAATCGGACGAGCGGAGCGGTAGCCGCATCCTGATCGTTGAGGATGAAGCGCATCTCGCCCAGGGATTGCTATTCAATCTTCAGGCAGAGGGGCACGAGGCCGTGGTCGCCGGGGATGGAGAAACGGCTATCGATCTGCTCTTGAAGCAATCAGTACCCTTCGATGCGGTTGTTCTGGACGTGATGCTTCCCGGCATGGATGGATTTGCAGTCGCCCGCGCCATGCGCGCTGCACAAAACTACACCCCGGTGCTGATGTTGACTGCCCGCGGCAGACCAGAAGATGTGTTGGAGGGTTTCGCCGCCGGAGCCGATGATTATCTGCCAAAGCCGTTTGATCTGTCGATTCTGTTAGCTCGCCTGAATGGTTTGTTGCGGCGCACCCGCTGGCTTCGCCCTCGTGAGGCGGAACGGGAACTTCCAACGTTGGATGAATACACGTTTGCGGGCAAGACAATCGACTTTGGCTTGCTGGAACTGCGTGCTGCCGACAAGCAAGTTCGGCTGACCATGATGGAGGTTGAATTGCTTCGCTATCTGATCCAGAACCCGGGCCGTGCCATCTCTCGCAGCGAGATTCTCGATAAGGTTTGGCACCTGCATCAGGATACGGATACGCGCGCGATCGACAACTTCATCGTCCGACTGCGACGCTACCTCGAAGACGACGCTGTTCATCCGCTTCACTTGCAAACTGTGCGTGGGATTGGCTATCGCTTTGTTCCCGACCCTAAAGAAGATGCCGAATAACCTGAGTCCCGGAGTTTTTTGCTGCCATGAACGCTTGTCTCGCATCCAAAGTTGCGATCCCACCTATCGTGATTCTTCTCCTCTCTCCCTGCTTCGCTGCCAACCAGACCGTTACCTTGGACGGCAACAGCAAAGGAAAAATCTTCGAGGGGATTGGCACACTGAGCGCCGGGGCTTCCTCCCGGTTACTTGTCGATTATCCTGAGCCTTATCGAAGTCAAATTCTGGACTACTTATTTAAGCCGAACTATGGAGCCTCACTACAGCACTTGAAAGTGGAGATTGGAGCCGACGTTAACTCTACCGATGGCTCAGAGCCGAGTTCGATGCGATCCCGCACGGATCACGACTACGATCGCGGATATGAGTGGTGGCTGATGGAGGAGGCACGCAAACGCAACCCCTCTATCATTCTGGACACGCTGCCGTGGGGCGCTCCCGGGTGGGTGGGAGAAGGACATTTTTACTCGAACGATATGGCCGAGTATGTCGCCGATTTTCTGGAGGGCGCAAAGACCCACCATCATCTGGACATCGCGTACACCGGCATCTGGAATGAGAAGCAGTTCGATGCGAATTATGTTGAAGCGCTCTACCGGACGTTGAAAAAGCATGGGTTGGATACAAACATAGTTTGTTGCGACGAGTACCTCGGGAAGGTCTCGGCCAGTGGAGTATCCTGTCTGCGATGCGATCGAATCCATCGCTCAACAAAGCGGTTGCTGTCGTCGGAGTCCACTATCCATGGGTCGATGGAAAGGTTACAACTCCGCCGGAAGCCGATGCGATAGGAAAACCGCTATGGTCAAGCGAAGATCAACCCAACAGCGGCGGTGGTCCGATCCTTTCGCGAGATTGGAATGCAGGTGGCAAAATCTGGGCGAAGCGCCTGAACCTCAATTATCTAGAAGGTCATTTTACAAAGACAGAAATCTGGAGCCCGGTGACCTCCTATTATGATTTGCTACCCGCGCCTCACTCCGGATTGATGTATGCCAACACCCCATGGTCCGGCCACTATGACGTGCAAAGTGCCATCTGGCTGACCGCGCATACAACTCAGTTTGCCAAGCCTGGCTGGAAATATCTGGATGCGTCTTCAGGCCATCTGGCGCAGGGTGGAAGTTATGTCACGCTGAAGTCCATCGACGGAAAAAATTGGAGCGTGATCCTTGAAACGGTGGATGCAAAAGTTACACAGCCAGTCAGGTTTACACTAACCGGCAACTTGGCTAACTCGTCCATCCACATCTGGGAGACGAATCGAACTCGCACATTTGAGCACATCGCAGACCTCACACCCCGTCGTGCGAGCTTTGCCTATACGTTCGAACCGGGGTCCCTTTACTCCCTGACAACGACTACGGGCCAAGCGAAAGGCGCTGCGGCGCCCCCGCCTGACAAACCCTTTCCATTTCCCTACCGCGATGATTTTGAGACGACCGCGCTCAATCGAGCGCCAAAATATTTATCCTCTTTCCGGCAGTTGAACAATTGAAAGCGTCTCGAACGATAGACTGGGAGTGAGTTTAACTGTGCTTGGAGGTATCACCCGATGGGTGAGTCGGCGAAGGCAGAGATTTCGGTCTACAGTCCT
>JAJYSL010000070.1 GCA_021793595.1 Acidobacteriota bacterium | reverse complement strand
GATCTGAAGCAGGCGTTGGTGGTTGCCGACGGTACCCAGGGCAGCCACGACACACCCGAAACCTTTACGCTGACGGATGCGGACACAGGCAAGGTTGTGTTGACGGGGCCCTTCAAACCTGCAGGCCAGGTCGATCAGTGGGGACGCACGTTCTGGCTGGCCGACTTTTCTTCCGTCCAGAAGCCGGGGCACTACAAAATCGCGGCAACCACCAAAGCCGGTGCAATCACGTCATGCTCGTTTTCAATCAACCATAATGTTCTGGAGCGAAATACTCTCTCCAACATCATTTTCTATTTCAAGGGACAGCGAGCCAGCGGCGATATGAACCGGGCCGACGAACATTTGCGGCTACCGGACGGTAGCGGATATGTCGACTTGCGCGGCGGTTGGTACGATGCGACCGGGGATTACGGTATTCACCTTTCGCATCAAAATTTGACATCGTATTTCAATCCGCAGCAGGTGCCGTTGGTCGCGTGGTCGTGTCTTGAAAGCTATCGCGTACTGAAAGCCCGCAATAACGAAAATTTCACTGAGTATGAACGTCGTTTGCTGGATGAAGGATTGTTCGGCGCGGACTTTCTAGTTCGCATGAAGCGCCCAGGCGGATCTTTTTTTGAGTCGATCTCGGCGCCTGGCAAGAACAAACTCGCGAAGGATCGTGAAATCGGCAATCCTAACTGGCGCACACAGATCAAGACGAGCGCCTCTGATAGCACAGAAAGGATCAAACCAGCAGAAGGTCCCGACGCGTATCAGGCCAGCTTTCGATCTGGTGGCGGCATGTCGATCGCCGCTCTTGCGCTCGCCAGCACGATGCCCATCAGCGGCGATATGGATCACGCCGCCTATCTGAAGGCCGCCGAGGATGCATTTGCCTTCCTCTCGGCGCACAATCGTGACCTGCTGAACGATGGCAAAGAGAACATTCTGGACGATTACTGCGCGCTGATGGCGGCGACCGAACTTTATCGGGCCACCCATAATGCGACGTATCTTCAAGCCGCGGATCAGCGAGCCGACCATCTGATGGCTCGCCTCATTTCCGTTGGAAAATACCATAACTACTGGCGTGCCGATAACGGCAGTCGTCCGTTCTTCCACCCGTCTGACGCGGGATTGCCGGTTGTCAGCCTGCTCGAGTATGCCCAGATTGCAAGTCCAGCCCAGCAGGCGCGGGTTCGCGATGCGGTTTCGCGCTCGTTGCATTTCGAACTCTGGATCACGTCTGAGATGAACAATCCATTTGGATATGCCCGACAACTGGTTCGCATGGGCGACGGCACGGTTCGTAGCGCATACTTCTTTCCGCATGACACGGAAGCTGCACCGTGGTGGCAAGGTGAAAACGCTCGGCTTGCCTCGTTGGCGGCGGCCGCACGCATGGCCGCACCGCTCTACAACGATAACCCAACTTTTCAGCGCCAATTGGAAACCTATGCCTGGAACCAGCTGCACTGGATTTTGGGACGAAATCCGTTCGACGCAAGTATGCTGATGGGAAGCGGTCACGGCAACGTTCCGTACATGTTCTTCCGTTCGTACAAATACACCAGCGCTCCGGGCTCGATTATCAATGGAGTCACCGCTGGTTTTAAGAATGAGGATGGAATTGCTTTCAATGAGGGTTTCGCACGAACCGGATTGGACGAGGATTGGCGATGGACAGAGGAGTGGTTGCCTCACGCCGCCTGGTATCTGTACGCTATAAGCCTGCCGCATTATTAGAAGCTGTAGTAAGTCTCGATCCGTACGATAGATCGACCGCTGAATGGTTATTGCTGTTCCGGTCGCGTGAACTGCCTTGACCGATGGCGCCACGCGACTCCACGCCTGCTGCATGCAACCTAAGGAAGCGATGTGAGTTGAAAATGCAAAATAAAAGTCGCGCGACAGCGCCGAAAGATTGTTCTAACCGCCTCTCCAGCGATGCAATTGCCCAAAGTATGTGGATGCTGCGATGGGCGATGCCCGTGTTGTTTCTTTTGCTGTCGATGCAACTCACAGCGCAACAGACAACTTCTCCGGATTTCAGCAGCATTGATCGCATCATGGCGACTGCGCTGAAGGCCAAGACGGTTCCGGGAGGGGTGATTTTTATCGGCCACGATGGGCACGTTGTGTTCCATAAGGCCTACGGCGATCGCTCCACGATACCGACGCCCAACGCAATGACGGAAGACACTGTCTTCGATATGGCCTCGTTGACCAAGGTGATCGCCACCACCACGGCGGCGATGCAGTTGTATCAGCAGGGACGCTTTCGCCTGAACGATCCGTTGTCGAAATATCTTCCCGAGTTTGCCGCCAACGGGAAAAAGGACATCACCATCCGCCAGATCATGACGCATTACTCCGGGTTGCCCCCGGACCTGGACCTGTCCTACCCATGGACCGGCAAGCAGACGGCGTATGACATGGCATTTGCCGTCAAGCCTGAACGACCGCCTGGCACTGCATTTCGGTATAGCGATATCAACTTCATCATGATGGGCGCGCTGGTCGAAAAACTCAGCGGCATGACGCTCGATGAATACACCGCGAAGTATGTGTTCGCTCCGATGGGAATGGATCATACGCGCTTCCTCCCTCCCAATTCGTGGCGCACCGACATCGCACCGACTCAATACGACGAAGATCATCACATGCTCCAGGGCGTGGTGAACGATCCCACATCCAGAAGAATGGGCGGCGTCGCCGGCCATGCGGGTCTGTTCAGCACCGCCAACGATCTTTCGATCTTCGCTCAGAACCTGCTGGATCTGCTGGCGGGCAGGCCGAGCAAATTTCCCCTGAACCGGCTGACGGCTGAGAAGATGACAACTCCTCAGAACCCTGCTACCGCTGTCGCTCTGCGTGGCCTGGGATGGGACATCGAAAGCCCATTTTCGGGCAATCGCGGCGAGTTGTTTCCGGTGGGTAGCTTCGGGCATACCGGCTGGACTGGAACCGACATCTGGATGGATCCGTGGAGCGATAGTTATGTGATTTTTCTCAGCAATCGCAACTATCCCGACCGCCGTCCAAACACCATTCCGCTGGAAGGGGAACTGGCCAACGCTGCCGCCCAGGCGCTTGATATTCAGATTCCCGAGTCGGGACGAGAAATTTCTCGCCTCACCGGGTACAACGAGTCTTTGACCGATATGCGTCGATGGCCCAGTCGCAACGGCACTGTGGAAACGGGCATCGATGTATTGGAGCAGGAAAATTTTGCTCCGCTGGCGGAGTTGGAAAAAAAGCACGGTGGACATTTGCGCGTGGGCATACTCAGCAATCAGACCGGGTTGGATAGTCATGGCCGGCGCACTATCGATGTCTTGTTCCACGATGCGCCCGCCAAAGTTCCAGGTTTGAAGGTGACAACGCTGTTCAGTCCGGAACATGGGATCACCGGAAAGATGGATACCACCGACATTTCCGGCAGCAGCGATAAGGCGACTGGATTGCCAGTGGTCAGCATGTATGGGGCGACCGCCGCCGAGCGCCATCCTCCGATAAAAAAGCTGCGCCATTTGGATGCGGTGGTTATTGATCTGCGCGATGCTGGGGTCCGTTTCTATACGTATGAAACGGCTGTCGCCTATTTCCTTCAGGCAGCGGCACACACGGGAACAGATATAGTGATCCTCGATCGACCGGATCCGATCAATGGCTCCTTTGTTCAAGGTCCGGTTTCGGATGCCGGTCGCTCCAGTTACACCGGTTTTATGCCGTTGCCAGTCCGCCACGGCATGACGATGGGAGAATTGGCGCGGTACTTTAATGGCGAGGGCCACCTGGGAGCATCTCTGACGGTGATCGCGATGAAGGGATGGGAGCGTGGAGATTGGTACGATTCCACCTCGCTGCTCTGGGTGAATCCATCGCCCAATCTGCGTAACCTGAACGAGGCCACTCTGTATCCCGGGTTGGGAATGATCGAGTCGTCGAATATCTCCGTAGGCCGCGGCACGGACACGCCGTTCGCCTGGATGGGCGCGCCATGGATTGACGCGACACAATTTGCAGCCGCGCTGAATCGCCGCATGATTCCAGGCATTCGCTTCGTCCCAGTGGAGTTCACTCCGCAAGCGCCGTATCCCTACGCTGGCAAAGTCTGCAAGGGGGTTCAATTCGTGATCACGAACCGCAATGAGCTGAATGTCCCTGAAATGGGCATTGAGATTGCGTCGATGTTGAACAAGATGTATCCAACCCAGTATCACCTGAATGCAATTGCGCGCCTGCTGGCGAATCAGGCGACGCTCAAGGCACTCGAAGATCACGAAGATCCGGAATCCATCGCCGATACCTGGCGCGATAGCGTGGAGCAGTTCATGGAACGTCGCAAGGCGTACCTGATCTATCCGAGCGAATAATCGGTTCGCATCATTCAGGGGTTCGGAGTGGATTTGTGACGTCAGGCTTGGAGCCTCGGTCGACAGGCGAAACGATGGCGTAACTGAGGCAAACTGCAGCTGCAATCGCTTGTGATTGCAGCAAATCTGGTGAGCGCGCTGGGACTTGAACCCAGGACCCACGCCTTAAAAGGGCGTTGCTCTACCAACTGAGCTACGCGCTCTCACCTAGATTCAAATTATCACAGTGAGATGCCTCCTCCTAAGTCGCGTTAGCATTCGTTTACGAAAGCATCGCCTTAAAATTTGCCGATCCGTCCAAAGTGTGTGGGCCGTTTTGGCGTGATCGGGGGAACCTGTGTCGGCGTCGCCGATGCACCTTCAGACGATAGCGAGCATGGTGCATCCGCCCTATTTTTCGCCAGAAAGGCACAATTTCTTGTTTTGCGCGCGCGAAATGTTTGCTAGTCTCAATGGAAGTTCAGACCATCCACATTGCTTTTTGCCGTTTATGCGGCCTGTGTATTTGTGTCTTGTGACTGCTCGGCTCTGCAACCTCTTCGGCCTATCTTTCGCCGCCACGCACGACAAATTTGTCTGGCCGCATTTGCGATTGCGAGCCCTCCTGTTGGTCGGGCGGCAGGAGGGCGTCGTTCATGATTCGTGATTGGTCCGCCCCTTACTGAGAGCCGCAAGGAGGAATTGCATGACCCGCCGAACCTACAAATTCATGCTGAAGAATTCGAAGGAAATCTCTTTTGTCGGCACGCGTTACTACCCGGTGGAGGTGGACCCGAACCTCTCTCCCTATACGACCGTGTTGGCGACCATATGGGATGAAGAACACATGGTCGGCCAGGTGAACCAGACGGAAATCCTGGCGTGGTGGTCGGAGGTTTACCAGGAGCCGCAGCGTGGGGTGGTCGGCGAGTGTGACAAGGCAAAGTCAGAAGACACCAGTACGGCTCAATCTGAAACACCTGCGGGGGTGTTGCTCTCCAGCGGGAATTAGAGGGTTCATCAGCATACGAAGGTGCGTGTCGCCGTGCCATCCGTCAGCACTCGTCGGTGCCCTGATACACTGGACAGTTTGCTGAGGACCGTCGATGAATGCGACAAAAATGACGAATGCGACCGATCTGAAGCCACCTGCCAACCCTGACGCTTTTCGACATACGGCTGCTGACATCATGGAGTTGGTGGGGAATACGCCGATTGTGCACTTGGGTCGAATTTCGCCTGAGAATGGCGCCGCGATTTACGCAAAGCTGGAATTCCTGAACCCAGGCGGCAGCATCAAGGATCGCGCCGCATTGGGCTTGATCTTGGACGCGGAGCAGCGCGGCGTGCTGCAACCGGGTGGCACGGTTGTGGAGGCGACTGCCGGAAACACCGGCGTAGGCCTGGCGTTTATCGGTGTCCGTCGCGGCTACAAGGTTTCTCTGTTCGTGCCGGAAGGGTTCGCTGAGGAAAAATGTATCCTGATGCGCGGCTTTGGCGCAACCGTGGAACGCACCCCAGAAGACGAAGGCATGCAGGGGGCAATTCGCAGAGCACTCGATTTTGCGCGCTCCATTTCCGGTGCATGGATGGCCCGCCAGTTTGACAACCCCGCCAATCCGGATTTTCATTTCAGAACCACTGCCCAGGAAATTCTTGATCAAATGGAGAACCGTATTGACGGCTTTGTCGCCGGAGTCGGAACAGGCGGAACCTTCACCGGAATCGCACGCAGACTGCGGCAGGACCTGGGCGCCGTCAAGACGGTGGCAGTTGAAACTGAGGGCTCGATTTTGCAGGGCGGCACGCCAGGCAAACATAAGGTGGAGGGGATCGGAGTCAGTTTTATTCCAAAAACATTTGACGGCTCATTGTGTGACTCCATCGTGCGGGTGACCGACCGTGATGCTTTTGCAATGGTGAAGAGGCTGGCCACAGAAGAGGGCGTTCTGGGCGGCTCCAGTGCAGGCGCGAACGTCTTCGCCGCATTGCAACTGGCGCGCACCATGCGTCCGGGGCAACGGATCATCACCATCATTCCAGACTCTGCCGAGCGATACCTCTCGAAGAAAATCTTCGACGGCGGCGTGTAACACTGCTGCCACTGTGCATTGCACATCGACGGCTCACCCAATGAATACAGGTCCTCGCAAGGAATCACAAAAATGACAGAAAAGAAAAAAGGCTTTTCGACCCGCGCAATTCACGATGGACAGGCCCCTGACCCGTTAACGGGCGCAGTCAATGTCCCCATTTATGCCAGCTCCACCTACGTGCAGCAGGAGATTGGCAGGAACAAAGGGTACGAATATTCCAGGGTCTCCAACCCGACTCGGACGGCTCTGGAGGAAAATTTCGCATCCTTGGAAGGCGGAACTTCAGCCCACGTTTTTGGCAGTGGAATGGCAGCCATCACAGCACTCTGCACCATGATGAAGAGCGGCGATCACATTGTTTGCAGCGATAATATGTACGGTGGAACGACGCGGCTGTTTGACCAGGTATTGACCCGGTATGGACTCGAATTCACCTATGTCAACACGTCCGACGCGAACAATGTCGACAAGGCAATTCGGCCCACGACCAAACTGGTGCATATCGAAACGCCCACAAATCCAATGCTGGCTCTCACGGATATTGCAGTGGTCGCCACTATTTGTCACAGTCACGGTGTCGAATTGAGCGTCGACAACACATTTATGTCGCCGTACTTTCAGCGACCGATTGAGTTCGGCGCAGACATTGTCATGCATTCGACGACCAAGTTCTTGAATGGTCATTCCGACGGACTGGGTGGAGTGTTGATCGGCACCAAGCCTGAGCATGCCGAGACGTTCGCCTTCGTTCAAAAATGCACCGGCGGCATTCTGTCGCCATTTGAAGCTTGGCTGTTGTTGCGTGGAGTCAAGACGCTGGCCGTGCGGATGCGCCAGCACGATGCCAATGGCCGCATCGTTGCGGAGTGGCTGCAGAAACACCCCAAGGTGCGCAGCGTCCACTATCCTGGGTTGACGGACCATCCCCAATATGAGCTGGCCAAGCGGCAGATGTCCGGCTTCGGATCGATGCTAAGCTTTGACTTGGGATCGCTTGAAGCAGCGAATCGGATGTTGCGTAAGGTTCAGTTATGCAGCCTGGCAGAATCGCTGGGTGGCGTGGAGACGCTGATCTCGCACCCGGCTTCGATGACGCATGCTGCGATTGGCGCGGAAGGGCGGCGCAAGCTCGGCATCACGGACGGACTGGTGCGCATCTCGGTTGGCATTGAAGATGTCGAGGACATTCTCGCGGATCTGGAACAGGCTCTTACCGGCGTTTAACGTAGGAAAGCCCGAAGGCATTGGCCCAGGTAAGAAATCAATCCTTCGGCTTCTTCCGTATCTCGATGTTCAAACGCTTGATTTTTTGATTCAGCGTGGAGAGAGGAATCCGAAAAGCTTCCGCAGCCTCGGTCTGATTCCAGTTACAGTTTTCCAGCCGGTCTGTGATGATGTGCTTTTCGATCTCTTCTAAAATCTCAAATAACGATGCATCTGGATTATGCTCAAGCAGGCTGGCTTCGTAGCTACGACCCGTCAGATGATCGGGCAATAGATCCTTCTGAATTGTCTGGTCGGTGGAAAGAACAACGCAGCGTTCGATCACATTTTCCAGCTCTCGCACATTTCCCGGCCAGGAATAATCAATCAAAGCACGCATGGTCTCTGGCGAGATGGTGCGCAAGGGAAGCTGATTTTCTTCGCAAAAACGCTTCAGGCAATGCGCGACCAGCAGTGGGATATCTTCTTTTCGATTTCGCAGAGGCGGCAGGTCGATGGTGATTACGTTCAATCGATAAAAGAGATCCTCTCGAAATCGTCCTTCGCGCACCGCTAGGCGG
Organism: Acidobacteriota bacterium; assembly: GCA_021793595.1. The sequence continues at coordinate 11,163 of JAJYSL010000070.1, read as the reverse complement.
AGGTCGGCATTGGTCGCCGCAACAATACGCACGTCGACCTGAAGTTCCTGCACGCCGCCGACCAGCATGAACTTACGATCCTGCAGCACTCGCAGCAACTTTGCCTGGGTGTCCAGCGCCATGGTGCCGATTTCATCCAGAAACAGCGTCCCTCCATTTGCAATTTCAAACAGCCCCTTCTTCGACGCGATGGCGGAGGTGAAGGCGCCTTTGACATGGCCAAACAGAGTGCTCTCCAACAGATCGGACGGTACAGCTCCGGTGTGGACGGGGACAAAGGGCTTATCGCGGCGTGGTGAATGGGCATGGATCGCTTTGGCAATCAACTCCTTGCCAGTGCCGCTTTCGCCCTGTACCAACACGGTGGAACGGCTGGGAGCCACTTGACCAACCAGATCCAGCACGACTTGCATGGGTTCGCTCTTGCCGATGATGTTTTCGAAACTATAGCGTTGCTTTAAAGCGCGCTTCAGCTGGATATTTTCTGTTTCCGCGCGATGCTGACCGATCGCGCCGCGAATGTCGGCCAGCAATTTCTCATTGTCCCAAGGCTTCTGGATGAAGTTGTTGGCGCCGAAATGCATGGCCTCGACGACATTCTTCACGGTGCCGTATGCCGTGATCATGATGACCGGAAGATTTGCATGACGGGCACGAATCGCCTGCAGCACCTCAAATCCACTCTGACCGGGCAGAGCAAGGTCGAGCAATACCAAGTCGAATACCGACTCTTCCAGGGCCTTCAAACCCTTCGCTCCATCGGGCGCAGTCGCCACCTCAAAGCCCTCCAACTCCAGCAGCAGCTGCAGCGACTCGCGAATGGCGGCTTCATCGTCAATGATGATGATGCGGAGCGGGAGAGTACTGTCGGCTTCGGGAGAAATATTTTCGTGGACAACCTCAGGCATGAATGGGCTTCCTCAATTTAGGAAATTGCAGATGGAATGTTGTACCCCGACCCACCTTACTGTCGACCTGAATCTTGCCGGCATGTTCCTGAATAATGCCGTAGCTTACAGAGAGGCCGAGGCCTGTCCCACGCCTCTGGCCTTCAACAACAGCGGTTTTGGTGGTGAAGAATGGATCGTAGATACGACGCAGGTTTTCTGCGGCGATACCGGACCCGGTGTCGCCGATGATCACCTCGACTTGTCCGTTGTCGATTGTTTCAACGCGCAGTATGCCGCCCTCGGCCATGGCGTCTTTGGCGTTCAGAAACAGGTTAAGAAATACCTGTTGCAGTTTTCCCATGTTGCCCAGGATGTCTGGCAACTCCGGCTGCAGCGCCAAGTCGACGGTAATGTTTGCGGTGTTGAACTGATGCTGCAATAGCGCCAGTGTTTCCTGCAAGACATGATTCACGCTGACCGCTTTGAACTCGATGGTGCTGGTGCGGGAAAAGTTCAGCAGGCTGTTGACAATTTCCGACGCGCGAAATGTCTGCTGGGTAATTTTGTCCAGCAGTGGCGCGGTCCGATCTTCGCTACGAATCTGCTTGGCCATCATCTGGGTATAAGACGAAATCACCGCCAGCGGAGTGTTCACTTCGTGGGCAATGCCGGCTGCCAACAAACCGATCGACGATAGCTTGTCAGCCTGCATCAACTGGCTTTCCATCTGCACTCGGTCAGTGATGTCATCGACCAGGATGATGCGCCCGACAATGGCAAAGTCCTTATCGACAAGCGGGGCAATGGTGATGTTGGCGTTACGAATTTCTCCTGCGCGGGTGGCCAGTTGAAATTTGTAGAGATTATGCACGCCGTTTTCGTGTTTCACGCGATCGTATTCAGCCAGAAAATCTGCTGGGAATAAACTCGCCAGGGGCTGATTCAAAGCTTCTGAGCGCGGAACAGCATACATGGATTCCATCTGCGCGTTCCAGCTGTCGATGCGGTCGGCCAAGTCGACGGCCAGGATGCCGATGTTGATGGACTCGACGATATTTTCGTTGAATTCTTTCAGCTGCTCGTACTCGGCGATTTTCTCCTCAAGCTTGGCGTACAGGCGTGCGTTCTGAATGGCGATGCCGATATAGCTGGCCAGGGTTTCCAGCAACTCGACGTCTTCGCTGGAAAGAAAATCTCCATTGGTGGTGCGCCCCAACCCCAGCACCGCAATGGTACGCTGCTGCACTCGGCAGGGAAGATAGTAGTTCAGGTCTAGCAAAGCGACCGTGCGCTGCTGGCTTTCGGTCAGATGTGGTGCATTTTGGGTGCTTTCCAGGAAAATGTGTGAGCCGTCCTCGCGACCGTCGAAGCGAAGGAATCCCGTCTCCAGATCTTCCGTATGGTTCAACGCCAGTACAGGAATTCCGTGACTGGCCGCCAGTCGAAACGTTGACGTGCGGGCATCACGTTCGTCATCGAGGAAGACGCCCACCCGGGCGACCTGCAAAATACGAGGCAGCCGATCAACCAAGGCGTTCAGCAGCGCCCGCAGATCGGTTTGAGTATTCAGGCTGCGGGCAAATTCAACCAGGGTCGCGCGAGAGTCAAGCCGCTTGCGGTCGAATACGCGATCCACGCGGTCCTGGATGGCGCGTTTGATGGGATCGAAGACCAGGGCCGCGATAATAATTGCGGTGGCGAGTCCCCATCCACCCGCTGCCGGCAGTCTTTTGTGCACCACTTCGCCGGCAAACGCGACCGCGCCAAAATAGATGGCGACCAGGGTTCCGGTTGCCAGCGTATAGGTCACGCCGCGCTTGAAGATAAGGTCGACGTCCATCAGTCGGTAGCGAACGATCGCGTAGCTGAATGTCAGCGGAAGAAAGACCAGGCACAGCACGCCGATCTGGCCAAGCAGGGTGGGCGCCGATGGTCCAGCAAGGAGATAGGGAATCGCCCACAGCAGGGTGAACGGCGTGACCGCAAGCAGCGTGCCGCGCGTCAGCCATTTCAGCTGTTGGCGCGTTAGCGGGTTGTCCGCCCGGCGGTAGTTGATGAAGAACACCAACGCCGCCGCCACGTAATACACCGTCATGTAGCCGATCGCGACCTGGTTCAAGCGGTGATACAGCAAGTCCGTGGCAGACCAGAGCCGAATGGCCGTGACGAACAGGCCAACCAGGGCAATTCCCGGCAGATAGAGCAGCCATGCCATGCGACGGCGATGCATGGTCGGGTTATGCTCTGGAAACGTGAAAGCGAAGTGCAGGAAAAGTGCGGGCTGGGCCGCACTTGCCGCGATGCCGCCCCAAAAAATGAACCAATCGAACAGGTTCAGCTTTCCTGTGTAGTGGAAGGCGTACAGAATAAAAGAAGCCAGGCAGAAGATGTAGAAGTGAACCGAACGCGGCGCTGTCCACCGTCGGAACAGAATATAAAGGCCGATCAACAGGTAGACCAGTGCGATCAGCCGCAGACCGATATCGATGTTCCGATCCGTCGGGATCAGGATCACCGGAATCTCAAGGCGCACGCCCGCGCGGGTTATGGAGTAGGTTGCCTTACTCCATATGCCAGTCGAGAACAATTGCTGTTGCAACGATGTGAGGCGTGGTGTGCGGTGATTGTTCACCGCCGTCAGCAGATCGCTAGGCTCAATGCCTGCGCGGGCGCCAGGACCTTCGGCCAGCACCCTTTGCGCGATCAGGCCACCGGGAGCCTCGGCCCACCAGACCTGGTCCGTTGGAATCTGAAATTGGCTTTCGTGGCTGTAGTTGATCGATGCCAGAATCACCGCGGCAAGCGTTAGAGTTGCCAGTACGACAGCGGCGATTCGGAATGGAATGTTCCGGGGCATTTCGAGGCTTATCTTTCCGCGTCAGAATGCCAAGGCTAATGGTGCGGTTTCTGATGCAGTCTAGAATTGTGGTGCAACTCACGTGCCAGACCCACAAGGCCCAGCCTCTGGCAAGGCCACGCCTTGCAGGTGCCATCACTTAAAGTAATTAGTTTAGGCACTTTCGAGCTCCCACCGTTGGTTTTGGCACTCACCATTCTGCTGCGGACTGCTCCTTGCTTCGAGTTGCAACGTACCGCCACTGATTTCTATCGCATTGCCAATGGGGCGCTTGCCTGGGCGAAGCTCGGTCTTTTCGTGCGCGGTGACATACGACTCCTTCGAAAGCTATCCACAATTCTAAATTGAAATATATGGTTTATGGAATTTCCGGGCCAACTCCCGACGCCACTGGGGTTTGCGCCTGTCCTGCAATCAGAATCCTCAAATCGCGAAGATTGTTTCCCGACGGCCCGATTACGATGGCTGTTCCTCGACTGGAGAGGAAGGAATAGGTGTCGAATTCTTCCACGGCGTGCACTGCCTGGGAGAACGCATCGCCTTCGACCGTCTCGCGGTCCACGACGGCTCCAGCGGCGGGACTATTTCCGTCGATGCCATCCGATCCAGCGGAGAGAATGGCCACCGGGTCGTCTTCCGGGGTGAGCAGCGTGGCGGCGTAGAGGGCCAATTGCTGGTTGCGGCCTCCGATGCCGACCTTTTTCATGACATCGTTCTGTGCCGGTAAAGTCACACTGACTTCGCCCGCCGAGATGATGCATGCGCGAGGATGATTGGCGCGGAGAGTTCGAAGTTGATCGAGCAAATGTCTGGCCGCGACTTTGTACTCCCACTCGTCGCAGCTGTTGTCGATAACAGGAAAATAACCGAGTGCCCTGGCGTTGTTCGCCGCAGCTTCGGCAAGGGTTTGGGCGCTCAACAGGACCGACGCCCTTGCCTGCAACTCCTCCGGCTTCGGCGTTTCCACCAGCGCGTCCGACTCAAAGAATCGCCGCACAGCAACTGGGAACTGAGCCAGCAGTTGATAACGTTCGACAATCTCTCTGCACTGCTCGACGGTAGAAGAATCCGGAATCGTTGGGCCGGAACCCAGGGCGTCTTCGCGTCCAATGGGAACGTCGGAAAGCAGCAGCGATCGACAGATTGCGTTGCCGGCGGCTTGCGCAAGGCGTCCGCCCTTCACCGCGGAAAAATGCTTTCGGACGCAATTGATTTCTGTGATGGAGGCACCGCTACCCACCAGCGCACGGTGAAAGCTCGCCGTATCAGCCAGAGAAATCGCGGAATCCAGCGGCAGCTCCATCATTGCGGATGCTCCACCGCTGATTAAAAAGAAGCACAGCGATTTGTCCACCGTATCTTGCGGCAATTTTCTCAACATGGTCAGGGCTGCGCGTGCGCCGGCGAATGAGGCTGCATTCGGTGAAGGGTGGCCGCCTGCAAAAAATTGAATTTCACGGGGAAGTTTTGTGGCGACGTTCTGCGATTCCTCCGGCGCGATCAACACGCCCGCCAGATCGTACCGGCGAGGTAAGCTCAGCTGCCGCAGCAGTGAAACAAGCATAGAGCGGGCAGCTTTTCCGACGGCCACAATCTGAACTCGCCGCACCTGCCCAAGATCGATCGTCTCTTCGCCTACCTGTAAGGTTTCCCCGCGCACACAAACGTGGCGTGCCACCGCCTGCTCCACGCTGCAGTCGGTGAGGGACTGATCGAAGATCCTTCGGGCTATGTCCCGCAAATTCGTCATGCCCTCATCCACTCGCGAAAGTTTCGTCAGATCCGCGCATCGGGGAAGTTTTGCTGCACCCATCCAATGATTTCGGTCTGCACCTGGTCAAGCTTGCCCACAAAAAAGTGGTCGGCGTCCTGGATCCATATCAACTGTTTTGGTTCCGGAGCGGTCGCCACCGCCGCCTCGACCTCAGCCACGGGACCATATGGATCGTGATCGCCGCTGATGAAGAGTTTGGGCTGGCTGCAGCGGGGTAGATATCGGTACGAGTAGTGTCGCCCCTCAGCCACGACCGGCAGGCCAAGCGCTATCAATCCCGGAACACGCGGGTCGCCGCAGCACACGCGCATCCCCACGTTGGCGCCAAACGAAAATCCGGAAAAAAGAATCGGACGGTGAAATTCATGCTCCAGCCAATCGAGCGCCGCGCGCACGTCATCCTGCTCGCCGTGACCGTTGTTGTGCGTTCCCTCACTTCGTCCGACACCGCGAAAGTTGAAGCGCAAAACTGGGAATCCCAGGCTGTGCAGTGCCTTCATCGCGCGGTAGACCACCTTGTTATGAAGTGTGCCTCCGCCCAGCGGGTGGGGATGACAGACCAGCGCAGAGTAGAGCGCGTCATCCCGGCCACGGTTCAGCACTGCCTCCAGCGTGCCTGCGGGGCCGCGGAGATCGAAGGATCGAATGGATGGAGGAACGGGCGAGGCTTCCATAGGTCGGCAGTATGGATATTTTACGTGGTTTGGAGAAGGTACACGCCCCTGGGCTGCATCAGATGTCTTGGATCACTCCGCTAGCGGTATGCTGGAAATGCATGCCTACAGACCCCGTTGCCCTCACACGCCAGTTGGTGGATATCGAATCCATCAGTGAAAACGAAGCCGCAGTCGGCCATTTCCTCTCGCGATATCTTCGAGAGCAAGGTTTCCAGGTGGAAACGACGCCCGTTCCGCAGTGTGCGGGGCGCGAACGTTTCAACGTGTATGCAGGAATTTCGAACGACCCACCCGATGTCGTTCTCTCGACCCACATGGATACAGTGCCGCCGTTTTTTCCCAGCCGCGAGGACGATCAATATATGTATGGGCGCGGCAGCAGCGATGCCAAGGGCATCATCGCCGCACAGATTGTGGCTGCGGAGCGCTTGCGTGCGATGGGTGTGCGGGTGGGGCTGTTGTTCCTGGTGGGCGAGGAAAACGGCAGTCATGGCGCGAAGGTCGCCAACCAGCGGCCCAAGGGAAGCCGCTTCCTGATCAACGGTGAGCCGACGGACAACCGATTGGCCCTGGCGTCCAAAGGCGTGTTGAACGCTGTGATTCGCACGCGCGGAAAAATGGCGCATTCAGCGTATCCCGAATTAGGCGACTCCGCGATCCATAAGCTGGTTTCCGTTCTGGAGCGACTGCTGCACATGCCGCTGCCTTCGGATCCGGAGGTCGGGCCTTCCACGTTGAACATTGGATTGATTGAAGGCGGGTATGCTCCCAACGTCATCGCCGACGAGGCGTCGGCTACGATCCTTGTGCGTCTGGTCGGACCGTCCGACAAAATTCGCGCCTCTTTGCAGGACGTGATCGGCGGGGATGCGGAGTTGGAAGTCGCCCTGGAAATTCCGTTTCAGAGATTGAAGCGTATCGAAGGGTTTTCGACGATGATTGCTGCATTCACGACTGACGTTCCTGCGCTGTCAAACTGGGGAGAGCCGCTTTTGTTCGGGCCAGGTTCGATCCACGTGGCACACACGCCCAACGAACGGCTCGCCAAGCAGGAACAGTTAGAGGCAATCGATCTGTACGTCCAGGTGGCGCATCGACTGGTCCAATGATCCTTCGCATCTAACAACCGAACGCTTCAAAATGGAAGGGCAGCGCACGATGGCGGAAACACAGGGACGCGCGGATGAAACTTCTCAGCCAAGGAAAGAAGCTGACGTTAGGAGCGAGCATCCCAGGGAAGAACACTTGAACGGGCTGGCGAATGCGTCGTCCTCCTATTTACGCTCTGCCATGCACCAACCGGTCAACTGGCAGGAGTGGGGCGATACAGCGTTTGCGCGTGCCAGGAGTGAGAACAAGCCAGTCCTGTTGGATATCGGCGCGGTGTGGTGCCATTGGTGTCATGTGATGGATCGCGAATCCTACGAAGATCCTGAGATTGCCGAAATCATCAATGGACACTTTATCGCAATCAAGGTCGATCGCGACGAGCGGCTCGATGTGGACACGAGATATCAAGCGGCTGTGCAGGCGATGAGTGGGCAGGGCGGTTGGCCATTGACCGTCATTCTGACTCCAGAGGGCAAGCCATTCTTCGGCGGGACATATTTTCCGAAGGACGAACGATATGGACGTCCTGGCTTTGGTCGCGTGTTGCTGACCATGGCGCATGCCTACAACGATCGTCATGATGAGGTGATGGAGTCCGCCGATAGCGTTGTGGCAGCGATCGAATACAACGAATCGTTTTCCGGCCGGTCCGCAGATCTGCACGCCGGCATTGTCGAGAAACTGGTGCAGTCGGCGTTTCAGCAGTTCGATAAATACAACGGCGGTTTCGGAACGCAACCAAAATTTCCGCATCCATCTATGCTGGATTTATTGCTCGATTATGCAAGCCGCAGCGCGGATCAAAATGCGCACAACGTCGCTCGTCTGACGCTGGATAAAATGGCGAGCGGAGGAATGTACGACCATCTCGCGGGAGGTTTCCATCGTTACTCCGTCGATGACCGCTGGATTGTTCCGCACTTCGAAAAAATGTCCTACGACAATTCGGAGCTGTTGAAGAATTACGTGCACAGCTTTCAAAGTTTCGTCGAGCCGGAACACGCACGGGTTGCGCTGGAAGTGATTCGCTGGATGGATACCGTATTGAGCGACCGCAAGCGCGGTGGTTTCTATGCGTCGCAGGACGCCGACGAATCGCTCGACGACGATGGCGATTACTTTACCTGGACGCGTGATGAAGCGGCTGCTGTTCTGAGTCCTGAAGAGATGGATGTGGCCGCCCCCTACTACGATATTGGCGAACTGGGCGACATGCACCACAATCCGCAGAAGAACACACTGCACATTGACTATTCATTGGCAGAGATTGCACGCCGGTCGGGAATTGCTGCGGAGCAGGCCACCGAACGGTTGCAGTCCGCCAAGAAAAAATTGTATGCAGCGCGGTTGCAGAGGCCCACGCCTTTCGTCGACAAGACAGTCTACGTGAACTGGAATGGTCTCGCGATCTCTGCATACCTCGACGCGGCTCGCGTTCTGGAGCTCGATGTACCGCGCCGATTTGCGCTATTTTCTCTGGACAGAATTTTGCGGGAATCGTGGCATGTGGATGGCAGCCTGGATCGCGTCGTGGCATACGGGGATGGGAAATCGCCGTCGATTCCCGTGTCTGGAATGCTCGACGACTATGCCGCGCTGGGATTGGCGTGTCTCGATGCATGGGAGTTGACGGTGCATTTGCATTATTACCAGCAGGCGGAGCGCATCACGAATGCAATGATCGCGCGTTTCTACGACGCGACCAGCGGCGGATTCTTTGATACCGCGCAGAATTCCTTCGCAGCCGCGCCCCTCGGGGTGCTCGCGGCTCGACGAAAGCCGTTGCAGGACTCACCGACGCCGGCGGGGAATTCTCTGGCGGCCATGTTGCTCCTGCGTTTGTCGGAGCTGAACGGAAGCAATGATTTACGAGACAAAGCGGAAGATACACTCGAAGCTTTTGCCGGGGTGGCTGAGCAATTCGGCTTGTACGCCGGTGCCTATGGCCTTGCACTGCAGCGGTATCTGTTGCCCCCGGTGCACGTTTGCATTATTGGCGATGACGAGGAAGCGCGACGCTTATCCGTGATTGCGACGGCGCGCTACGCCGTGAATAAAACCGTGCTGGGATTTCGTCGATCCGCCGTTGAGGCGCACGCGCTGCCACCTTCGCTGGCGGAGACACTGCCGCATCTCCCGGAGTTGCGTGGTGAGCGAAGTTTTGCGGTGGTCTGCTGCGGAACAAGCTGCCAGCCGCCTGTCTACGAACCCGAAGCGCTGATCGAATTGCTTCATCGACTCTTGGAACCGAGCGGTAAGAGTATCGAAAAGTAGATTTTTCCGAACAAGACTCAAACGCACATCACGAGGTTGAAATGGCAAAGACATTGAAGACAACGATCGACGCGAAAGATTTTCTGCTCCCTCCAGGCAAAAAGGTCAGCCTGAAAGAATGGCCCACTTTGGTGAAGCCTGTGTATACATCGAAGGAGGCCTATCGCGAAATTCTGGAAGATCATGTGGCGAGGATGAGCTCGTTACAGGAACTCCTCTACGCTTGCAGTCGTTATGCGCTGCTATTGATTTTTCAAGGATTGGATTCCGCAGGCAAAGATGGCGCCATTAGTCACGTGCTGTCTGGCATTAATCCCGAAGGCTGCCAGGTGTTCAGTTTCAAGCAGCCGAGTGCGGAAGAACTGAAGCATGACTTTCTGTGGCGTACAAATTGCAGATTGCCGGAGCGGGGGATGATCGGCATCTTCAATCGGTCCTATTATGAGGAAGTGCTGGTGGTGCGGGTGCATCCAGAAATGCTGAGGAATGAGGGGCTGCCAGACGCTCAGCAGGGAAAAGCTTTGTGGAAGGAGCGCTATCGCTCCATCGTGGAGTTAGAGGAACATCTCCACCGGAACGGAACGCGTGTTGTAAAAATATTTCTTCATCTTTCCAAGGAAGAGCAGCGCAAGCGCTTTCTTTCGCGCATCGATGACACGGGAAAAAATTGGAAATTCAGCATGTCGGACATTCACGAACGAGAGTACTGGAAGGATTATCAGGAAGCGTACGAGGATTGTCTGCACGCGACCTCGACTCGTCATGCGCCATGGTACGTAGTCCCCGCGGATGACAAGGAGAATGCGCGATTGATCGTTTCGCAGATTGTTCTCGACGCCCTGACTGCATTGAAAATCGACTATCCAAAAACAAGCGAAACGCGCCGCGCGGAGCTACAGTCGATTCGGAAATTGCTGGAAAAATAACGCATCAATTCCGGGAGACGGATAGGTTATCGAATTGTCCCTGATTCCAGCCGGTGCCGAGGCCGACCATTCCATGATTGTGCGTCGTGTCGGTCACGGTCGACATGTGTTTTCCATCGAGAGAAACCTTGATCTCGCTTCCATGAAAGCCCAGGTCGATGTGATGCCACCGCAACGTCGATAACTCGACGTGTCCGTGGGAAAGAACCACTGGAACTGCTTTGTCCGTAGTGGAAAGCAACTCCCAGGCGCCATCGGGATGAAGGCGGAATATGTATCCACCGGGGAACATGCCTCCATGGAATGAGTTTGCTGAATCGATGCGACCGAGCAGCGTGACAGGTCCCGTTTCACTTACCAGCACATCCGCTGCGAGATGATAATCGTTCCAGGATTCGTCTCCCGCCAGCGTCCAAGGGTCAGCGAGGTGACTCCATGGGATTGGCTTCGCGGTAATGATCTGTTCCAAACATCGACCAGAACGATACAAGCATGGATGAACTTCGAAGGCCCCATTTTGATCTGATAAACCTAAAAACCGCAGTTGCTAGCCAGAAGCGCAGATGTTTTGAGGAGTTTTTGGGGCCTATGCGGAATGATTCTGGCCACGATGTAGTCCAGCAGCGTCTTCCACCTGTCCGTTGAGGGCGACTGC
>JAJYSL010000481.1 GCA_021793595.1 Acidobacteriota bacterium | reverse complement strand
CGCTTGAATAGCTTTGTGGCGACCAGAAGGCAGGCAATTCCAAATCCAAACAGAAAGAGCAAATCCATCCAGATTGCCTGGATACCGCCATCCTTTAGCAACACAGCTTTGAAGCCATGGACCGCGTAAGAAAAGGGATCCATGACAGCGATCGAGCGAAGCCAGGAGGGAAATCCCTTCACGGGCGAAATGGCGCCGCTAGGAAAAAACAGCAGTGTATTCAATACGCCAAACATTGCACGCGGCACCAGTGGATCTTCGACGCGAACCATCATCAGAAACATCATGCCATTGAAGGCAATCGAGGTGGAAACAATCAGCAGCAACAGCAGCAGGTCATTCACTGGATGAAAGATGGAGCCGAGCCCAGCGAGCAGCGATCCAATGACGGTCAGGGAGATGCCGGACATGACCGCTTTGATCGTTCCTGCAAGGTTTAACCCCAACACCAATTCCAGCTTGGTGATCGGAGTGACAAGGTAGCCTTCATGCACGCCTCGCGCTTTGTCGTCGATGTACAACATACCCCCGCCGATCATGACGGCGACGTACATCGCCAGCGCGATGGAACCGGCGAGCAGGTACTTCATGTACTCCACGTAGGGATACAGTTCCACGATTTCCAAAGTGATGTTCTTCACCACCAGGGGCTGTACCACGGGCGCATTCAGCGCATTGACCAGCGATTGCATTTCCGCTTCGATGCCGCCGCTGGTCGTCAGGTCGGTATTATCCACGACCAAGCCAATGCGCGGTGAATCGCCAGCCAGCACGCGCCGCGAATACTGCATTGGGATGATGACCGCGGCATCGATTTTTCCTGTTCGCACATCTTCGCGGGCTTTCTTTTCGTCAGGATAGGCAACGGTAGAGAAGGTGCGGATATTTGCGGCAATATCGTTAAACGCTTCGTGGATTTTCAGCGCTTGCGAGCCGTGGTCGTAATCCACCACGCCCACCTTCGCCCCTGTAATATGTCCGCCGATGGCGTTGCCCAGAATGACAAGTTGCACCAATGGCAGCATCATCGAAACCATCATCAATGTGGGTGAGCGGAAAAACTTGCGCATCTCCCGTTCAACGATCGCCATCATTCGTGTCATGGCTGCAGCCCCGGTCGCGGCGGCATTACAAAGCCATGCGCCTTCACTTGTTCATCGCGGAGCTGTCGGCCTGTGTAGTGGACAAAAACGTCGTCGAGCGTGGTGTTCTGTACACTGAGCGACTTGATGCTATCTCCGCTCCGCGTCGCCATCTCCACCAACTGTGTTGTAGTCAACGAGCCGTTCGATGTCAGCAGCCGGTACATACCGGCGCTTTGCGATTCCACGGAGGTGACCCCGGAGAGCTGCTTCAATCGGCCGGGCCATTCCGTAGACTCCTCGGCAAATTGAGCTTCGACGACATTGGTTCCGGGCACGCTGGACTTCAGCGCCATCGGAGTATCGAGAGCGACCAGTTTTCCATGGTCGACGATTGCGATGCGGTCGCACAGCCGATCAGCTTCGTCCATATAGTGCGTCGTCAGCAGCATGGTCAGGCTGCGCGTATTTTTAAGGTGATTCAGCATCTCCCACACTGCGACGCGAGACACCGGATCCAGCCCTGTCGTCGGCTCATCGAGAAAAAAGATGCGAGGATTGTGAACCAGGCCGCGAGCAATTTCCAGCCTGCGTCGCATGCCTCCGGAGAGCGTTTTGGTCTGCGCTCCGCGCCACTTCGTCAAATCTACCGCTTCCAGCAGCTCGTTAATATTTCTCTGGCGGTCGGCCTTGGGAACTTCATACAACTTGGCATAGATGGAGAGGTTTTCTTCGACGGTCAGGTCGACATCGCTGGTCAGCGCCTGCGGAATTACGCCAATGGTCCGCCGCACAGCGTCGGGCTCGCGCGAGACATCATGTCCAGACACAATGGCCCGACCGCTGGTTACGGGAGTCAAAGTGGTCATCATGCGAATCAACGTGCTTTTGCCGGCGCCGTTGGGGCCGAGCAAACCAAAAATCTCCCCATCCTCCACGCGAAACGTGATGCCGTCAACGGCGGTGAAATCGCCATATCTCTTCACAACGTTTTCAACGGAGATTGCCACCCTGGGCTCGGCTGGGCTCATTGCTTCACCAGCTTGTCCTTCGGGATGTAGACTTCAGCGAGCATTCCCGGTACGTAGCGCATGTCTGGATTGTCGATCAGCAATTTCAGGCGGACAGTTTCTATGTCTCGCTTGCGACGGCTGACATCGCGCTGCGTCGCAAAATCGGCTTCCGCGGACTTCGCGATTACTTTCCCCTGCAGCGTCGCGCCGCTCGGCATTACCACTCGCAGCATGTCCCCCAACTGCACGGAGTCCGCTTCGGTCTCCGGCAGCGGCGCATAGACCCAAGTCTGCGTCAGGTCTGTGATGGTCACAATGGGCGTCCCTGCGGCAACCACTTCGCCCTGTCTCGCGGCCCGCACATTTACCTTGCCTGCGATGGGGGAGACAATCTGCGAATATCCAAGCTCCACCTGCGCCTGAGTTAGCAGCGCTTGCGCATTTTGCATTTGGCTGCGGGTCGCACCCACCGTTTGTGCCTGGGCCTGCGCCTGAATCGTATTGGCCTCGGCCAGTTTCAAAGATGCTTCGGCAGCGGCAACATTGTGTTTTGCCGCAGCGACGGCGGCCTTCGCCGCCTGCAATGACGTCACCGCCTCATCGCGTGCCTGCAGGCTCATCACCCCTTGAGCCGCCAACGCAACAGTTCTGGAAGTATCGGCATTCTGGTGCTCTTCCTGGGCTTGTGCCTGTGCCAGAGTCGCCTGCGTGGAGCGCACTTGTGCTTCCGCGTTTGTCACCTGGCTTGAGGTGCTGCCGCCGATCTGGCGTTCGGTGTCGCGGCTCTGTCGCACCAGGTAATGCTGGCTCATCGCGGCCGCCTTCGCCGCGTTCCGCGCCGCCTGCAGATCGTCGCTCTGAATGGTCGCGATCAGCTCGCCGGCGTGTACGGAGTCGCCCTCGTCGACCGTCAGCTTCTCAATGCGGCCGGGAATTCGCGAACTGACAATGACCTCATTCGCGTCCACCGTGCCGATCAGCTGCAGATCTCCCGACCGATTGGTCGTAAAGAAATACCAGCCCAGCGAGAAAAGGAACAATACCCCCAGAAGAATAAAGATGCGGTTGCGAGAATTCATAGCGTCTTTCTCCGAGCATGAAACTTGTCAATCCGCGCCTGCACGTTCGTCGCCCGGGGCATGGGCATGTGTCGAAGAATTCGTTCGGCTAGCTCTGCTCCGACCGCTCGGTCAGTGAATAGCGCTGTACCCAGAAAATGCACTGCAACCTTTCTCCGCAGCTTCAACGCCTTTGAACTGAAGGGATCAAATGTCAACGCCATTTCCATCATGGGCGCACTGAGAAAATAAAAGACATTCGCGCCGAAAATCGAGTACACCACCTGCAGCCAGTCGACAGGACATAGTTCACCCGTCCGTATTCCATCTTCCACAGCCTCGCGCATTTTTCGGATCAATGGGGCAAACGCAGTCCTAAACA
>JAJYSL010000069.1 GCA_021793595.1 Acidobacteriota bacterium | reverse complement strand
GATTCTGCAGCAAAGTGCAGCGAACGATTACACAAGTCGTGTCCAAGGGTCGTACTAAGGGATCTTTGCGGATGTAGCGGAAGCTACGAACAAGACTGCGGATACGCTCACAGCCAGCATGCGCGCCATCGGTCAGAACTCCCACACACTGGCCAGCTCGTCCGAAGAACTCTCCGCCGTCAGCAGCCAAATGAGCTCCAACGCCGAAGAGACGGCTGCTCAGGCCAACGTGGTCTCTGCCGCCGCCGAACAGGTGACCAGGAACCTGCAAACAGTCGCGACCGCAACCGAAGAGATGACCGCCAGCATCAAGGAGATTGCGCGCAACGCCAATGACGCGGCCAGAGTTGCGACCTCCGCCGTCAAGACCGCGGAATCCACCAATGCAACAGTGGCGAAGCTCGGCCAGTCGAGCGCCGAAATTGGACAGGTTATCAAGGTCATCACATCCATCGCCCAACAGACCAAGTTGCTGGCGCTGAATGCCACCATAGAGGCAGCGCGAGCGGGTGAAGCCGGCAAGGGCTTTGCCGTGGTTGCGAACGAAGTGAAGGAGCTGGCCAAGGAAACGGCCAAGGCCACCGAGGACATCACCCAGAAGATTGAAGAAATTCAGGGCGATACCCAGGGGGCGGTGCAGGCCATTGCGGAGATCAGCCAGATCATCGTTCAGATCAACGACATTGCCAATACGATTGCGGGCGCTGTCGAGGAACAGACTGCGACGACCAACGAAATCGCCAGCAATGTGGCCGAGGCAGCGCAGGGCGGCAAACAGGTTGCCGAGAATATCAGCTCAGTCGCAGGCGCTGCGAAGAGCACCACGGAAGGGGCCGCAAACACGCAGTCCGCAGCGATGGAGCTATCCCGCATGGCGTCGGAGCTGCAGCAGTTGGTCGGTCAATTCCGGTTTGACGAGGTGCAAGTCGGAGCCGCAACCAAGAAGCGGGCGATGAAAGTTGCTTAAAAGTTAGGCGGGCACAACAGGGCGCCAAGTGCTGGCAGGCGGGGGCTTGATCCTTGAAAGAAATCAAGACGCTGCTTGCCGGACGCCAAACTTCTTCTGAACAGATCATCGTTCCACCGAGCGACGATGTTTTGCCGGGCGGTGAATTACTAGGCTTCCGCCTCAGTAGTCTGACTTGCAGTTTTGATGTTTCAGCCGATTGTTGTGACCGCTATGCCAAAAATCCGGGTTCTTGTGGTGGATGATTCGGTGGTGATTCGCAGGATGGTTAGCGATGTTCTTGCCGGCGAGCCTGATATTGAAGTCGCGGGCGCCGCGGCAGACGGCCGTATCGCGCTGCAGAAAATCGAACAGGTCAATCCTGACATTATCACGCTGGATGTGGAAATGCCGGTGATGGATGGTCTGGAAACACTGAAGCAACTGCGCAAAACGCATCGCCGTCTGCCGGTCATCATGTTCAGCACGCTGACGGAACGAGGCGCGGCCGCCACCATGGACGCGCTCGCATTGGGCGCCTCCGACTATGTCACCAAACCGGCCAACGTGGGGAGCGCGGCGGCTGCACTGGAGAAGATACGGGCAGAGCTGATTCCAAAAATTCGTGCCCATGTCCCGCAAGCCGCGACTTTGACGGCCCGTCTCTTCTCGATGGTGGCCGCACAAAAGGTAGAGCTTTCATCTGTTCTCGCCTCGCCACGCCCGGTCACTTCGCGTATCGAAGTGGTGGCGATTGGCACCTCCACTGGCGGCCCTAACGCTTTAAGTGACTTGGTGCCGCTGCTGCCGCCGAATTTTCCTGTGCCGGTGGTCATCGTGCAGCACATGCCGCCCATCTTCACCAAGTTTCTTGCCGACCGCCTCTCCTCGAAATCGCAGATCCCGGTCATGGAAGCGGTCAACCATCAGGAATTGCTGCCGGGTCATGCCTATATCGCTCCGGGGGACTTCCATATGATGGTGGAGCGAAGCAAGGACGGTCTGCGGATTCGCACGCAGCAGGAACAGCCGGAGAACTCCTGTCGCCCGGCTGTGGATGTGCTGTTCCGATCCGTTGCAGAAGTGTATCGAGGCGATGCGCTGGCGGTCATCATGACAGGAATGGGGCAGGATGGGCTTCGCGGCTGCGGACGAATTCGAGAAGCGGGCGGCCAGATTCTGGCGCAGGATGAGGCCACCTCAGTTGTCTGGGGAATGCCGGGATATGTGGCCAACGCCGGCCTGGCGGATATGGTCATGCCGCTGGCTCTCCTGGCAGGGGAAGTCGTTCGCCGAGTCGCCGTCGGGCGCATGTCTGCAATTCGACCCAGGCCGACCTATCTTCCGAATGCCAGGAGATCCAAATGAGTGTCACGCCCAATGAATTCGAGTATGTTCGTGCCTTGATTCATCAACGTGCGGGCATCGTGCTGGAACAAGGAAAGGAGTATCTGGTGGAGTCGCGGCTGAGCCCATTGGCGGAAAAGGAAGGCTTCGATTCCTTAGGCGAGTATCTCGGACGCCTGCAGCGAGACACCTTCAATGGATCGCATCGAAAATTAATCCACGCGATGACCACCAATGAGACCTTGTTCTTTCGCGACATTCGGCCCTTCGAATTACTGCGCACCAGAATTATTCCTGACTTGATAGCCGCTCGAGGGGCCGAACGGCGCCTGACATTCTGGAGCGCTGCATGCTCGACAGGTCAGGAGCCCTATACGGTTGCTATAACCCTGCAGGAGCATTTTCCACAATTGCAGGGATGGAACATTCGAATCATCGCCAGCGATCTTTCCACCGACGTGCTGGCACGCGCCATTCGTGGCCGCTACTCGCAACTGGAGGTGAACCGTGGCCTGCCCGTCAAGTTTCTGGTGAAGTACTTCACCCGCGACGGGGACGATTGGCAAATTCGCGAGGAAATCCGCCGCATGATCGAATTTCGAGAAATGAACCTGACCGAGGCCTGGTCCTTTCTACCGAAGATCGATGTGGTTTTTATGCGCAACGTACTCATCTATTTCAATCAGGAGACGAAGCGCAAAATCCTCAGCAAGATTGCTCCGCTGATTCCTGCAAACGGATATCTTTTCCTGGGAAGCTCCGAAACGACGCTCAACATTGCAGAGGAATTCGAGCCGCTTCCAGGGGTTGCGGCTGGCTGTTATCGCCTGAAGCGGCCGAAACTACCGTAGAAACAGGGCGAGACCGCGCTATAGCCTATCGGCTGGATTCAATCTCCCTGCAGAGCATCGCACGTTTCTCTTGAGGAAATTTTCTGATTCTGTCCCATTTTGAATTACCTTAGTGCCCCACCCCCCCCCAATTTTCGCTTGATTTTCCCCTCCACTCGCGCGAAGTTAGATACACCTTGACCGGAAAACAAGTCACCTGCCCCCCTGGAAACTTCCAGCGGCACAAGTGTCGTTCCATCAAGGATGTACCCAAGAGTTCATAAATTGTAATTCCCTTGTTGTTCTGGAAATGGATTTCTGCCGATGCGAGTTCTGATAGCTGAAGATGACCCCGCGCTGGGAAGTTTGCTGCAGCGCACGCTGCAAAACGACGGCCATACGGTGAGCTGGGTGCAGGATGGCGAATCCGCGCTGGCTACGTGGCAGACAGCTCAATTTCGACTTTTGTTGCTCGATCTGAATCTGCCTCGCAAGGATGGACTGGAAGTCCTGAAAACTATTCGCCAGATCAGCGATGCGGCGGTGATGGTCTTAACCGCGCGAAACTCACTCGAAGAGCGCCTTCATTGCCTTGAAGTTGGCGCTGACGATTTCTTACCCAAACCGTTCGCATTGCGAGAGTTACAGATGCGGTGCCGCGCCCTGATTCGGAGGCTCGATTCCAGTCCCGGCACTCAATTGCGCTGCGGCGATCTGGTACTGGATCGCAGTCGTCGCGCCGTCCAGCGTGGCGGGCGGTCCATTGATCTGACATTGAAGGAATATTCGCTGCTGGAATACCTGTTGGAGCATCGCGGAGAATGCGTTTCGAGAAGTGGCCTGCTCGAGCATGTATGGAAAATGCATCCCGATGTCACCACCAACGTTGTCGATGTCTACATCAACTATCTTCGCCGCAAGGTGGACGAAGGCGCAGAGAACAAATTGATTCACACGGTGCGGGGCAACGGATACGTGATGCGCGTACCCTCCCTGGAACCGGTTTGATCGCGGATTTTGCCGCGGTCAAACCGGTTGTTGTTTCTAGTCGGTTTCGATTTGGGGAGGAGTTTCAAAATGCAAACGTTAGGCAATATGGATGTTCGCGCGGCGGTTTCGCGTACGGCCGTGCTGGTGAGCGCAGATCCTTCGTTTCGTCAAAAGCTGGCTGAAATTCTGATTGGCATGCGATGGAAGGTGCGCGAGGCGTCTGGAGGTGCCCAGGCCCTCTCGTATCTGGAGGATGCGCCCAGCGAAGCGCTGCTGCTGGATTTTTGGCTGCCGGACCTCGAAGCCGGCGATTTCGCCGATCAACTTCGAATCCAGTATCCCAATCTAGATCTGATCTGCGTCAATGAGGCCGAGGAGATGGTAGGGAAGCACCGATCCGCACGCCGTCCGGAACTGCTGCATGCCCTTCGGCGAGCCCAGGAATCTGGAAGCGCGGTGTGGGCCGGTCACTCTGAAGTTCGCCCAGCGAATGTTCAGACCATGGCGCCTCGTGGCATTCGTTCTCCGCAAGCCCATGGAATCAACCCGGCTGGGAGCTTTCTCTACACCAGGCCAATGCGAGTTGTCGCCACCGAGTCTGAAAATTCCGTCGCATGTGATCGCTCGGAAGCCGTCGCAGCGGGCATGGTACCAACGTCTGAGAGTTCGTTTGCCAGTCCTTTGAACTCCGGTTCGCCCTCCATCCAGCCGGTGGCGGGTCTGCCGGGAATGGTGGGCAGCAGCCGCGAAATGCAGAGTCTGGCGCATGCTGTCCGCCTAGTCGCGCCGCGAACAACGACAGTTCTGATCGAAGGACCCACCGGCACTGGAAAAGAGTTGGTCGCGCACGCCATCCATGGATTGAGTCTGCGAGCCAATCGGCCCTTCATCGTGCTGAATTGCGCTGCCATTCCGGAGGCGTTATTGGAGGCGGAGTTGTTCGGCCACACCCGCGGAGCCTTCACCGGCGCGATGCAGCCGCGAACTGGACGGATGGAGGCGGCGCACGGAGGATCGCTGTTTCTGGATGAAATTGGCGAGATGCCTATGGCGCTGCAGGCAAAAGTGTTGCGGTTTCTGGAAGCTGGGGAGTTGCAACGAATCGGAGAAAACGAACCCGTTCGCGTCGATGTTCGCGTAATCGCAGCGACCCACCAGCCGCTGCTGCAGTGCGTGGAAGAAGGGAAATTTCGCAGCGACCTCTACTTCCGTTTAGCCGTTTTTCCTGTCCAGACGCCGTCGTTGGCAGAGCGCCGCGAGGATATCCCGGAACTGGCGATGTATTTTCTGGAGAAGCTGGGGCAGACGGGGCCTTCAAAAGTTTTTCATCCGGAAGCCGTCGAAAAACTGTGCAGTCATTCATGGCCCGGCAACGTGCGCGAGCTGGGCCATGTGGTCGAGCGGGCCTACATCCTAGCCGAAGATCGTCCCACAATTACCGCAGCGGAAATTCGCATGCGGTCCCGGGAAAGAACGTCGTCCGAAAAAAGAATCTGAGAATTCTCTTATCTGCCGAGCCCAACTTTAGACCTTCTATTGCTCATCGACTGAGTGGAGCGAATCTTGAGAACGAATCGGGAAAAATGTTTCGCTGAATTCATCGCGGATGGCAATGGTGGTACAGGCTGTCAACTGAGGCAAGCTTGAACGGAAGGAGGATCGATGGAGATTACAACACCCCTGATTGATGTGCTGGGTAAGTTCCTGGACTTGACCAGTACGCAATTCAAGCTGACCGGTAGCAATGTCGCCAACCTGGATACGCCGAACTATCGCGCGCTGGGTATCGATTTTGCCGCTGAGTTTTCCGCTGCCGCTTCGCAAGTCCTGCTGGCGCGCCAGGACGGCAGCAACGGTTTGTCAGATGGAAATTCAAGCGCTACGCAGCCCACAAGTCAGGCACCCGCGATTGAGCAAGTCGATGGATTGTTAGAACGACCGGACGGAAACAATGTTTCGATGGATCGGGAAGGTCTGAATTTGGCGAAGGAACAACTGGATTACAAAACCGGAATTCAGCTGCTGCAGGAACAATTGTCGGAAATTCGCAGTGCCATTCAGGCGCAGTAGGGCGGCCGATTGGCGGCCAGGCGAGGAAAACTTATGAATCTGTTTGGAGTGATGGAGATCAGCGGTTCGGCCCTGGAAGCGGAACGGGTCCGCGCCGAGGTGGTTGCCGCGAATATGGCGAATGCGAATACCACGCGGACAGAAAATGGCAAACCCTACCAGCGTCAGCATGTCGTCTTTCAGAGCTCCGCCGTTGATCAGCCGCAGGACTTTGCCAGCACGTTGTTGTCCTCCGCAGGCTCGCCAGGTCAGTCGCCGGGAGTCGGGGATGGGGTTCGCGTGGCTGCTGTCATCAGCGATACGGCAGCTCCGTTGCAACGGTACGATCCCGGCCATCCGGATGCGGATGCCAAGGGTTTCGTGACCTATCCGAACATCAACCCGTTGACGGAGATGGTAGATCTTATGGGGGCACAGCGTGCCTATGGAATGAATGTTTCGGCGGTGACCGCGGCCAAGTCCATGATTACGTCCACGTTCGATCTATTGAAGTAAGCAGGGAAGAAATTTTGCTAGCCGTCGTTGAGCCACGCTGAGAAAGGTTGCGGAACAAGAGGATGACAGCGATTCCAAATATTCAGGCCGCCGCCCAGCGGATGATGGTCGACGTTGCCTCTACGCAGGGAACATCAGGAATTTCCGGCGGCAGCGATACCTCGCTATCGTACCCGACGCCCTTTGCAGGATTGTTGCAGGACGCGATCGGCAAGACGCAGCAATTGGAAACGAATGCGGCCAACACGGTGACCGGCCTGCTGTCCGGTCAGGGTGTTGACGTGCACACTGCCATGATCGCAACAGAAAAAGCCAATTTGGGATTTGAGATGATGCTGGCCTTTCGCAACAAGGCGGTCGCCGCATACCAGCAGTTGATGGGGCTGCAATTTTAACCCCGCTCCGGGCCCAAGCGCGAAATTAGAAGAGATTCAGAATGCCAGAGAAAACACCCACGCCGCCGCCATCCTCCGCCATCGTCAAGACTGGCATCGAGGAGCGCCTGACCGCGAATACCCGGGTTTTACGCGCTCGCTTCGGCAGCATGTCTTCGCGTCAGCGCTGGGGTCTGCTTGCCTCTCTGGGTGTTCTGCTGGTGGTGGGCGGGGGAATGATATGGCTGGCGATTCGGCCCGACATGCGAGTCCTGATGAGCGGACTGGAGGCGCGCGATGCCCAGCAGATAGAGCAGGAATTGATGCAGGCCAATATTCCCTATGACCTGACCCCGGACGGTGCAACCGTTCGCGTTCCCGACGTTTCCTTGAACAAGGCGCGGCTGGCCATCGCCGGAAAGGGATTACCCTCCAGCGGGAGAATGGGATTTGAAATCTTCGACAAGCCCAACTGGGTGGGTTCAGAGTTCGATGAGCGGGTGAACTATCAGCGAGCGCTGGAAGGCGAGCTGGACCATACGATCGAGTCGCTGAACGCAGTCGAGCAGGCGCGAGTCAATCTCGTTTTGCCGCATGATTCGCTATTCACGGACGATCAACGGAATGCCAAGGCCAGCGTGGTATTGAAACTGAGGCGGTCTTTGAGCGACGAGGAGGCGCAGTCGATTCGCAGCTTGGTGGCCGGTGCGGTCGATACGTTAAAGGCCAACCAGGTGACCTTGGTGGATGCCGATGGACGCCAGCAGTTTGGGCCGAAAACCGCTGGCGCGGAGGCAGCACAGTACGAACAACTGCTGACCAACAAATTGCTCGCAACTCTGATGCCGGCTGCCGGCGAAGATAATGTGCGAGCCTCCGTGACGGCTGACTTCGATTCCGGCAGCGAAGACGATGTCGATGAGATGTACGATCCCACCAAGGTCGCGCCACTCTCCACGGATCACACCGAGGCCAGCTCTGGCGCTCAGCCCGCCCCCGGCGGTGTTCCCGGAACGGCAAGCAATGCTCCAAATGCGAAACCGGTGTATCCGCAGCAGACCACGCCCCCGCAAAACAGCAAGCGGGAGCAGGATCGTTACGCCGTCAGCAAGGCGGTCCACCACCACGTGCAGGGCCCTGGGCGACTGCGCCGCGTGACGGCGGCCGTCTTGATCAACGATCGCATGGTGCGTTCTGCCGATGGCAAGCATGTCACCTGGGTTGCGCGGACGCCGGCGGAGATGCATGAGATAGAACAACTGGCGCAGGCTGCTGTGGGAATTGACGCGTCGCGAGGCGATCAGTTGACGGTGCAGAATCTTGCCTTCGCTACCAATGCCAACCCGGCCACTGCGGGTCTGGCAACACGGCTCGTCGACCACGTCGGCGACAATATGGGATTCGTGCGCTATGGCGTCCTGTTCGCCGTGTTTCTGATGGTGCTGATTTTCATCGTGCGGCCCGTCCTCGCCCAGATCAAGCAATTGAGCTCGTCGGTGCAAACCATGTCCGCCGGCGGGCAAGCCCCGCAGCTGAAGTCGGCCTCGGGTGCGGCGCATCTGGATCAGACCAAGGAGTTGAGTTTCGAGCGCCAGCAGGCACGGGCGCAGGTGCTGTTCGACCACGTTTCAGAGTATGTGAGGAAAGAGCCACAGCAGGGTACACGGCTGCTCCAGAGCTGGGTCCGCTCGGGAAATAAGTCCTGATGTGGCAGCGAACGATCGCGCGGCCTTTGGTTGATGGATGAATTGAAACGAAAAGGAGACAGGATTGATGGCGACAGCAACCACGGCTCCGCAGGTTCCAGTGCAGGAGACGCTACCTGCGCCGCTATCTTCAGAAAGTAAGGATAAGTCGCCGCTCAAGAATCTTACGCCGCTGCGCAAGGCCGCGGTGCTGATGATTACGATTGGCGACGAACTGGCCCGATCGATCTATCAAAATCTTTCTGAACATGAACTGCAGTTGTTGACCGAAGAAATCGCCGCGGTCCGAGATGTCTCTCCGGAAGTGGCGAGTGCAGTGCTCGAAGAGTTTTACGAACTCATCGAGACCCAGCAATATATGGTGCATGGCGGTTTGGAGTACGCCACCAAGCTGCTGGTGGATGCCTTCGGCAAACAGCGCGCCGGCGATTTGCTGAGCCAGGTGAAGAATGCGCAGGAGGCGCAGCACAGCGATCTGGCGATGTTGCAGGAGGTCGACCCGCATCAGCTCGGCAAATTCCTCGAAGGAGAACATCCTCAGACGGTAGCGCTGGTGCTGGCGCATCTTGATCCCAAGCGGGCCTCGCAGGTGTTACAGGAGTTAGCCGAGGGGCAGCGAGTGGACTCCATCCGGCGGCTGGCGGAGATGCAGCAGTTCTCTCCTGAAATGGCGCAGAAAGTGGCCTTGGTATTGCATAAGAGGCTGCTGTCATTGGGCGACACGCACCGCAAGTCTTACTCCGGATTCAAGGGAGTTGCCGATCTGCTGAATCGTCTGGACGCTATCTCCGCAAAATCCATTCTGGAACAGATTGAAAAAGATGATCCCCAGCTGGCCATCAACATTCGCAATCTGATGTTTACGTTTGAAGATCTGGTAACCGTACCCGCCGCAAGCATTCGAGAACTGATTTCCCAGGTCGACAAGAAGCAGCTGGCGCTGGCATTGAAAGCCGCCAATGACGAACTGAAGGCGCACCTGTTCAAGGCGCTCAGCTCGCGAGCCATCGAGATGTTGCAGGAGGATATGGAGGTCCTTGGGCCGGTGCGCGTGCGGGATGTGATGGGGGCGCAGCAGGAAATTCTTGCTCTTGCGCGAAAACTGGAAGCGGATGGCAAGTTGATTCTCGCCACGGAAAAAGAAGATGACCTGATGGTGTGAGCGAGCCGGCCTTCCGTGACAGGGCGTCGAGCCTCGATCGTCGCGATCGAGCCGGACAGCGATTTCTGTGAAATTGATTTCATGATGAAAGAGGAACAATAGTGGCAGCGACACGAGCATTCCGCGCAGACAGGAAGGAAGCCGACTCTGCCAGCCTGCCAGTGCTGGAGCGCCTGCAATACCGAACCGTACGGTCCGGTAAAGCGCAGGACGATTCGTCTCAAAGAAATTCCCACCATGGCTCGGCATCCGATGCCGACTGGGTCGCACTTTTCCCCGGCCCACCCGACGGTTTCGGCGGCGCAGAAAACCCACAAGGGGCCGACGTCCGGCCGGAAACCGAGAGCGAGGACCGGCGGAGAGTGGCCGAACTCGAGCAACATTTGCAGGAGGAACGAGCCGCCGCGGCACAGGCTGTGGCCGCAGCCCGCGAACAGGGTCGCCGCGAAACACGCATGGCAGCCGAGCAGCAGGTCAACGCGGAACAGCAACGGCTGCAGGCGCAGATCCTTCAGGCCCTCGAACAGTTCCGACTGGAGCGGCAGAGTTACTTCCACAATGTCGAAGGAGAAGTCGTACGGCTGGCGCTGGCGATTGCCGCACGTGTCCTGCATCGAGAAGCCCATCTGGATCCTCTATTGCTGTCTGGCGCAGTTCGTGTCGCTTTGGAGAAGTTGGGTGATTCCAGCCATGTCGTCATGCGGGTTCCTCCGCGGGAGACCGGACAGTGGAAAGAATTCTTCCGCGACGCAGGCAATCTGCGGATTCAGCCGGGAATCCTGGAGGATCCTTCCCTTTCCTCCGGGGAGTGTCTACTGGCAACGGAACTGGGCACCATTGAGCTGGGCGTGCGAGCGCAGCTGGAAGAAATTGAAAAAGGCTTTTTCGATCTGCTGGATCGCAGGCCCGTAGAAGTTATAACAAATGCTGCGTCCACTGGCCGGAACGCCGTATAACGGTGGTAGGCGCGCCTGATATCTCAGTGGCAGAGATGGGAGGAATCGATGTCCGATCCAATTTTGCCGGAAGGATTGGGAGTCGACGCGATTTCTCTTTTCCAACCGGCCATCCATCCCCCGCGCGATCCGAAGGACCGGCCGAAGCAGAACCCATCGGCTACGGAGCCCATGTCCGAAACGATCGAATCTCCTATACAGGAAGTTTTGCCGGAAGATCGCTGGGTTCCCAATTCCGCAGATACTTCCGAGAACTGCGCTCCGCGATGGATGCGAATCGACGGGCAGAACGGAAGCGTCAGCATTGAAGAGAACGGTACTCCCCAGGAAACCTCACCCCGTTCCGAGCAGATTCTGAATGCGTATTTCCGACGGCTCGAAAAGCGACCCGCCTGGCGCTGGCACGGACGCGTCATCGAAGCCACAGGTCAGACGATTGAGTCGGAGGGGCCATTCTGTTCTGTAGGCGAATGCTGTGAGATTCTTGATCGCGAGGGCAACAGTCATCCCGGGGAGGTCATCGGTTTTCGCGGGCCGCATGTTCTTTCGATGACCCTGGATTCCTCCGACGGAATACGGTTTGGGGATAGTGTGGCGGCGTTGGGCGATACGCCTTCCATCGATGTGGGAGACGATCTGCTGGGTCGGGTGTTGAATGCCCAGGGCTATCCGCTCGACGGCGGTCCACGCCTGCGAGTGAAGGAAAGCTGGCCTCTCGAACGGTCGATTCCGCAACCGATGGATCGAGTTCCCATCCAGACCAGACTCGGCACGGGCCTGCGCGCGATCGACGGACTGCTCGCCGTGGGTCGGGGACAGCGGGTGGGTATCTTCGGCGGCTCCGGAGTGGGGAAGAGCACGCTGATCGGCATGATGACGCGAAACACCGCCGCCGATTTAACCGTCGTCGGGCTTGTCGGGGAACGAGGCAGGGAAGTTCGAGAGTTCCTTGAAGACAGTCTCGGCGAGCAAGGCCGCAAGCGTTCTGTGGTTTTGGTGTCGACCAGCGATCAGTCTCCGCTGCTGCGTATGCGGGCGGCGATGGCAGCAACCTCGATCGCCGAATTTTATGCGGCGCAAGGGAAACACGTGCTGCTGGTGCTCGATTCATTGACACGCTACGCCATGGCGGCGCGGGAGATTGGCCTGGCGGCCGGCGAGCCGCCGACTGCGCGCGGATACACTCCATCGGTGTTTCGGCGGATGGCGCGCCTGATCGAACGTGCCGGTCAATACGTCACTGGAAGCATTACCGCTTTCTACACCGTGTTGATGGAGGGAGATGACCTGCAGGACCCGCTGGTCGATGCGGCCCGATCGTTTCTCGATGGACACATCGTGCTGTCTCGAGCATTGGCGTCGGAAGGATGGTATCCGCCGGTCGACGTGTTGGAATCGATCAGCCGCCTGATGCCCGCGGTCACTACGCCGGAGCATCGCGAGCGGGCGATGTTGATCCGGCAACTGCTCTCCGCATACGCGCGCTCGGAAGATTTGGTTCGCATCGGAGCGTACAAGGCAGGTTCCGATCCTGATCTCGATCGGGCCTTGGCAGCGCGTCTAAAGCTTCGCGCCTTTCTTGAGCAGAGACCGGAGGAGCGTCCCTCCTTCGAGCAAACCTTCAGCCAGATGCTGGCACTGCAGATTTGATCGGGAAGGAATCTTAGTTTCATGGCAAAAGCTCTGCAGCGCATTTTGCGGATTCGACAGTTGGCGGAAGAACAGGCGCGTCTGGAAGTCGAACGAGCAGCGCAGCGTGCCCGCCAGGCGTCCGTGGAATGTGCGCGACAGGTTGCCCTCGAGCATGAGCAGCGAACCACCCTGGCCGCGAGTTGGAATCCTGGGCCGGAAGACCCTGCAAGTATCGCACGCCTCGTCAGCCCCGCACGCCATTCTGGTGAAGCCGCGAAAGAAAATGGCTGGCTGATGGAAGAAGCGGTGCTCGAGTTCTTCGGTTGGAGGCGAATGCGTCTGGAAGAGCTTCGCGAAGCCGAACTGCGCCGAATGGAGCCTCTGATAGAGAACTACAGTGAGCGTCGTCGCGAACTGCGCCAGACCGAACAGCTGATAGAACAGCGGGCGAACACCGAAGCCATAGAAAAAAATCGCCGGACGCAGGCCGAAACCGATGAGTGGTTTTCGCAACGGACCCTGATGCAGCAACGTCGAGACCTGCACCGGAAGCAGGCTAGTCTACCTCAACATTCCAGAAGTGAAGATCGCCGGAAGGCGAACGAAAGGCTTCATCGGCAATTCTGAGCCAATCCTTATCGATCTCTTATTTCCTTGAATTACCTTTGGCACGTCAGCTGCACACAACTTCTTCATCTGGAGATTGTGTTTGCATGAGTGCCATACGGGCGATGGACGCCGTTTCCCCCAACCGCGCAGCGCAGGCATCCGCGAGCAGGGGACCTGGAGTTATAGAGACCGGCCATCCATTCGCTGAGGCGATGCGGTCGGCAGTCCCTCCGCCGCAGACGGCACCGAGAGCTTCCGATCACTCGGGCGCATCGGCGTCCTCACGTGCGCAGTTCCACCGATCCAGTATGACTGCCGGGACCCATTCCGCTAGCGAGGGAGAACCTGTACCCGCGGCCTCGAGCCAAACTCCGATTGGCAATCCCGCAACATGTGCGTCAAATCAGGATGGCCAGAACGCGGACCCATTGGGCAGTGTCGCTTCACCGTCTGCGGCTCTCGATGCAGTCGCTTCATCGCTGGCGGACGGGCAGGCACAGACATCGATTCCGATCACTGCAGTTGAGGGTCGCTCGAGCGACCCTCAACTGCAACCGGTTCGCACGGGCGTCACACAGACCGGGAGTTCGCCTTCTGCGACGGGTCGGAAAGAAACTCATCCGTCGAAGGACGCGAAGGTATGTGGTGGTGTTTCGGGCTCTCCTGCGGTTGCGACTGCGGCCTCACTCACAGTTGCTTCTGTCTCGGCGGTTGTGCCAAATATTCCCGTTGTGCAATTGCCGTCAGGAGCGCAAATCGGTTCGAGCGATACAACGGAGTCTACACACGGAACGAAACCGATCGACGATCGCACAATGGCCAGGGACTCCTGGCTTTCGAGTCCAGCGAAGGCGTCCCGACTGGCAGCTCGCTTTTCGCAAGCAGATGGAGCGGCAGGAGCGACCGGCATCGTACCGAACGGAGCCGCCATTTCCACTGATGGAATCGTCAGTTCCCAGTATTCGGCGACGCCCTACGGAGGGCAGCTAGTCGACGACAGACGCGGCGCGACCTCGAATCTTGCAACCGCATCCAATACGAGTGCAACATCGGCCGCGAATCAAAACAGCGGGTCCGTAGAAGGCTCCAGTCAAAGTCAACCAGCTTCGCTTGCACATGGAATCTCGGCGCATGCGTTGACAGACGGTAGCTCAAATTCCGTAGCCGATGGGAATACGTCCAATGCGGCAAACACCACTGGAACCGTCAATTCTGGTACCACTGGAATCGATCCGGTCGGTAGTGGTGGCAATCGAGCGGCCACTTCCATTCACGGCAGCGATGGCTCGAAACGCAGCAGTTTCACCGCCGCGATTCCTGCCGTCGCGACACCTGCGAAAAATTTGCCCGGTCCGCATACGAATCCTGCGGACTCGGGCGTCGGATTGCGTGACAGCGCTGGCCTTGTCTCGGCTGGCAGTCACTCCGGCGCAACTGGAAGTTTTTCCTCCGCGACTGCCGTTTCAATGGCAGCTCGCGCCACAACTGCGGATGCATTTACCGCCCTGGACAGCGCGGCGGCCGGAGAGCGTGGAGTATTGCTGCATGCCGCACCGAATCAGGTTGCAGTGGGAGTATCCGATCCTTCGTTGGGTTGGGTCGAAGTGCGGGCAGAAAGAGTTTCCGGACAGATCGCAGCCGCGTTGACCACGAACTCAGCGGCCAGCCACGCGGCTTTAACATCTGTGTTGCCAACCATGGCGACATATCTGCAGGAACACCAGGCTGGCGTGCATCAGGTTCATGTGGAAACGTCGCTGGCAGGCGGACAGGCCGGCACGGGATCGGAGGGACAACCCTCGTCCCAAAGCGAGACTCGCACCCCTGCCGACAATCTTACGGTGGCAAATGCAGCCACGAATTCCGGGAACGCCCTACCAGCTGGAAGCGCAGCGGTGGCGGCAGGCCAAAGAAAGAATTTCATCCACGAAGGGCACCATTTCAGCATTCGCGCCTAAACATGGCACTGAAGTATCGAAGGAAAGGAAGCACTACGATGAGTCTTCTGCTGGGCATTTTGGATCATGTGAAACAGGCTGTCACGTTGCCGTTCGAATCGAAGTCGCAGCCGCAAGCGCAGGCAAAGGGAGTGAATGCGGCCGCGTCCAGCCCCACAGGCGCTGGGGCACCAACCGGCTCTCCCAACCAGGCGACGATTACTGCGAATGATTTTCTGACGCTGCTGGTCACCGAGATTCAGAATCAGGATCCGACCACCCAGACCGATCCCATGCAGTACATTACGCAATTGGTCGGGGTCAACAGCCTGGAACAACTGGTCCAGATCAATCAGACGCTGACCACCGCAACGGGTAGTGTCACGCCTACGGGAGGCGCCGCCAGCAGTCTATCTCCAGCCGCAGCGACTGCGGCCGCAACGAAGAGTGCGACGACGTCAAACTCTGTCCCTTCCGCACCGGGGATTGACGGACATCTTCTCCCACTGGGAAGCCATGTACAGTTGCCGACGTCTGCCGATAGCGTCGTGGCGCAGGCGTTTACGCATGCATCCAGCTTGCCGACTCAGACGTTGTCACCCAGTCAAGTTCCGCCCAGTCCAGCGTTAATGCGGGCCTTGCAGCAATCCATACCTGGGGCAACATTCACCGGATCGCACTCCTTGCCGGCCGCAGGTCAGCCCGGAACAGGAGGCGCCGTTCGCTGAAAAGAGCGACCTACTTCGCCGGAGTGTCACGACGAAAGTCACCAACATTTTGTTTTTAAGGAGAAATCACATGGCTTCCTTTTCTATTCCGCTGACTGGCCTGAACGCCGATCAAACCGAACTCAACACCATCGCGAATAATATTTCCAATCTGAATACGACCGGATTCAAGTCTCAATCCACGTCGTTTGAAGACTTGTTCTATCAGCAGGTGGGCTCGTCCGGCTCCGGCGATCCGGTGCTGGCAGGTCAAGGTGTGAAGGTGGCTGCCAATTCCACAGACTTTACCCCTGGCAGCATCAACACCGCGGCAGGCAGTCCCGGGGATGTTGCGCTGACCGGGAACGGTTTTTTTGTGTTGAACAACGGCGGAACTCCGGCCTACACGCGCGCCGGAGGCTTTCAAACCGATCAGAATGGAAACCTGACCAGCGTCGACGGACTGGCGGTGATGGGCTATCCCGCAAGCAATGGAGTGGTAAACACGAATGCACCCTTGGCGGCGATTCAGATCCCCTTGGGCGCCACGCAGCAACCGCAGGCCACGACCAGCTTCGCTTTGAATGCAACCAATTTGGACGCGAGCGCAGCGGTCGGGTCAGTAGTTCCGGCGCAGGTGACTGTATATGATTCGCTTGGGAAAAGCCACGTGGCGACGGTGAACTTCACCAATCTGGGAGGCAACAGCTGGAGCTATGCCATCTCGCTTCCAGCCGGCGATTATTCCGGTACAACCGCCAACACTACAGGTACCCTCACCTTTGGCAGCAATGGGAAACTCACAGCTCCCACCGCCGATGTATCGGGCATCAGCTTCGGCACTCTCGCGGACGGCGCCAGTAATCTCAATTTCAGCTGGAACCTATACGATGCCAACAACAATCCGACGCTGACGCAGGTGGCTTCCCCATCGACAGTCGGCAGCACAACGCAGAATGGCTATTCCAGCGGAAGTTACCAGGGATTTTCTGTCGGTTCTGACGGGACCATCTCGGTGCAGTTTTCTAACGGGCAGACGCAGGCCGTGGGACAATTGGCCGTCGCAACGGTGAATAATGAGCAGGGCCTGTCGCGCCTGGGGAACAATAATTTTGCGGCCACCTTGGCCTCCGGGCAGGCAACCGTCGGCGTCGCCGGTACCGGTGGCCGTGGCACGATGGAGGGCGGAGCGCTGGAGGGATCCAATGTCGATATCTCCAGTGAATTTTCCAACCTGATCGTGGCGCAAAGCGCCTATGAAGCCAACGCAAAATCGGTAACGACGTTCAATACGGTCACCCAGGACACTATTAACATGATCCGGTAAGTCATCGCTTCGGCGGATTTGGGCGAAGTTGCGTACCCGCCGGCTTCGCCCCGGTATCCGGACTATGCTTTCGACCGCTCGGTCGCGAACATTAGAAAATCTAAGAACTTTCTTAGCCTGGCTCTCCCCCATTGGTTCCATTCCTGCACATCTTTCGATTGTTATGGCGATCGCGCACTTATCGAAGCGGGCCAAACCTATGTACACCGAATCGTTCCCTTGCAACCGATCCGGGGCAGGTGCGCGGAAGCATTTCAACTGGTCAGCCGGTCGCCACCTGAACGAGATGCCGAAGGAATAAAGGATGCAGCCCATGGAAGCATTGCAGGAAACCGCTCCGCCGCGGAACGATGCAGCCGCTGGCAGCTTCTTTGCGCACGGCGATGCGCCACAGCCTGAGAGTTCGCATTTGCCGGCGGTTTCCAAGCGTAACGCGTGGCCGGCAGTCGAGTGGTTGCCAATTCAATTGGACGTGGCGTTGCCGGTGGTGCGTTTTTGCGTGCGAGATTTACTCGCTCTCGCGGCGGGTCAAGTCATCGCGACGGCATGGTCGAGTAGCGAGGATCTTCCGCTTGCCAGCGAAGACGTGCAGTTGGCCTGGGTGGAAATGGAAGTCGTGGATCAGGCGATGGCGATTCGCATTACGCGGCTGTTGTGAGGACGTTCGGTCGCGGGTGCGCGCCGCAACAAAGTGGATGAGAAGAGGAAGGATCGCAATGGCCAGGGAAATGGCTGCAATGTGGAGAACAGCAAACGGATTGGTGGGCGTGTCGGGACAGATGTCAACTCCATCTTCCGATGCGCGATGGAATCCGGGTGGCACAATTCTACCCGAAAGGGCTTCGTCCAAAGAAGGCTGGAAAAGGTGGATCCCATCCTTGGAGAGAACTCCGCCAATCATGCAGGCCATTGTGCGTCTGGCGCGGTGGGTCAGGGCAAAATGCCATTCGGGAATTACGTCGACACCACCGCAACTGCGACTGGTCGGACAGTTGGCACTGGGAGCGAAGCGTCATCTTTCCCTGGTGGAAGTAGGCGGGGTGCAATTTCTGGTTGGCGGCGGTGTTGAGCACATCACTGTGATTGTTCCAGTCCTGGCCTCAAACCTTTGCCCGACCGAAAACCTGCCAGGTGCGGGGAAGCCGCACGCGCTATGAATTTACCCGCCCTCCTTCTGCTGGCGCCAGCTCCACTTGTGGATCCCACAACCAGCGGACTGCGCATAGCGGGCAACGGAACCGTTCCCTGGACGATTATTTTTGTCCTGACGTTTCTCACCTTGATCCCGGCGCTGCTTCTTTCCATGACGCCGATGGTTCGCCTGCTGGTGGTGTTTCATTTTCTGCGGCAGGCGTTGGGGACGCAGACCGCGCCCAGCAACCAGGTTCTGATGGGCCTTGGTTTGATGATGACCTGGTTTCTGATGCATCCGGTATTGGTGCAGGTCGATCAGCAAGCTGTCGAGCCTTTTCGCAACGGCCAGATCACCGGCACCCAGGCAATTGAGCGCGGGACGCGGCCGACGGAACTGTACATGCTGCATTACGCCCGGGAAAAAGATCTGGCCCTTTTCGCTTCCGCCACCATGGAGAAGCGACCGACGAAACCCGAGGACTTACCGTTGCGGGTGGTGGTTCCGGCGTACATGCTGTCGGAGCTAAAAGCGGGATTCCAGATTGGCGCGGTCCTGTTTCTTCCATTCTTATTGGTCGACCTGGTGGTCGCCTCGATTACGACTGCCATCGGAATGCTGCAATTGCCGCCGGTGGTGATCTCGACTCCATTGAAAATTCTGCTGTTTGTGATGGTGGATGGGTGGAATCTGCTGGCGGGCTCGCTATTGAAAAGCTTTTAATTTTGTGTCGCACGCCACGACCGTCGGCGAAAGGAAATCCTGCATGGGTCCGGATCAGGTGACAGAACTCGCGCGGCACTTGTTGATGGAGGCCATGCTGCTGAGCGCACCGCTTCTTTTGGCGGCTGCGATGATCAGCATCGGCCTGAGCGTCCTGCAGACCTTGACCTCCATCCAGGAGCAAACCATCACGACGATTCCACGGCTGGCAGCGGTGGCCGTCATGTCGATAGTGGGTATGCCCTGGCTGCTGCGAAACCTGGTGGGATACACCATTTCGTTGTTCAGAGATTTTCACCGATTCCTGGGTTGATTCCATGCCCGGTCGATATTCGCGACCCCGAGTCTTTCAAGAATGCTGCTAGGAAAAAGGGAAGGAAAGGTATGGCGGACTGGAGCGGATTTATCGCGGCGGGCATTCTGGTGCTGATTCGTGTCAGCGGCTTGATGCTGTTTGTTCCGTTCTTCTCTTCCGCTGCGATTCCTCGCACCGTCAAGGCAGTTTTTACAGTCATAGTGGCTGCGCTGCTAACGCCCATCGCTGCCAGTCATCCGGGC
>JAJYSL010000480.1 GCA_021793595.1 Acidobacteriota bacterium | reverse complement strand
GACTTTTCCGGCGGGGCCCCCGCCGGAAAAGTCGGGCCCAACCGAACGAAACGCGCCTGTGACCGGGTCCAACAGAACATCGCCAGAGGAGAATTCAGCCGCATTCACATCTCCGTACCCATTCAAAACCGGGTCGACGAAATGATCGTAAAAATAGGCTGCCTCCATCTGAACGCCCGCCAGCTTGCGTTGGATGGAAACTTCCTGATGAAGAGAATGTGTCAAACGCAGCGTTCCATCCTGCATGGCCATCGCCGGTACCATGCCAGAGGAAGCCAGATCGGTCAGACCCTGGAGGTCGGTACTGGTGGCCAGGCCATAGGTGACATCATTGCCACCTTGCAGTAGGTGCACTGTCATGAAAGGAAGGGCGGCGGTCACATTTTGTCCAGCCTGTACAGCCTCGGTCTCGGCGCCGAACTGCGCTATCAGTGCATCGTTCAGGCTAAGCTGTTCGCCGCCGCGCATTTGAAATATCTGCAAACGCCCCAAACCTGAGCCGAAATCCATGGGCAACGTGCGGAACGAAGCCACCGCGCGTGCCGTGTCTCCAGGCATCGGATCTCTCTCGATTCCAGCGGCTACAAAACCAGCGCCGCCAGTGGAAGACTGTATATGCAACACCGCGTCGGTCGAATTGCCCTCTCGTACTCGAAAGAACGCTTCTTGGCGAAATCCTCCCTCACCAAACTGCGAAGAACCGGCACTAAGCTCAGCACGTCCCCGCATTGGATGTGCTGAATCACGAATGGCGCCGGCATCGCCTTGCTCAGGTTTGCGGTTGCTGCTTGAATCGTCAATCCAGCGCAAAATAGGGCGATCTACCCCGGAGCGGAGCGTCCACTTCCAGTCGTCGGCAGGCTCCTCCGCGCTTCGAGGAACAGCGGGGAACCACTGCGACATATTGAAGAGGGAAATCAAGTTCAGGTTGACGATGGCATGGGTGGTGCTGCCGACTTGAATGTTCTTGCGGTGCCCGGGCATGGAATATGCTTGCAGCACGCGAATGCTGTAACTTCCGGGGGGCAAGTCGGAGAACTGGTAGTGTCCGTGAATATCGGTAAACGCGGTCAAAAGTGGGAAGGGGTCGCCACCAAACAACTCCACCACCGCGCCCATCAAAGGGGAACGGTTTCCATCCCGCACAACACCGCTGACGCTGGCCGGACCCGCTGCCAGCGCGGGAATTGCCAACGACAAAAATGCCGCCAATACGAATTTAGACGCGGATCGAATCACCTATCGTTGCGCTACTCACTCGAGGCTGCCCTATCTGCGGCGGAAGTTCGGTGGGGCGAAATTCCACGCACAAGATTCCATCCTGCCTGCGCATTAGACGCAGGACATCCTATTGCGTGACCTCAAAAGGTGCGGATTGTGCCAGCTGCTGTTTTGATACTCCATCATTGACACTGATGGTGAGTTCGTACTTTCCGGGCTGCAAGCTGGAAAGGGGCATAGACTTTGCCAGCGTTACCTGGTCGGAGTTGGGATTCAGCCTGGAGGCCGTATCCGTCGCTTCGTACAAGGTCTTGTGAGTTCCCAGGTTGGTCACAAGATAGTGAACTGTAGCCTCGTTCTGCTTCGTTTTCGGATTGATTTTCAGGTTGTATACCTGCATCCAGAAATCGAGGCTCTGGTCGCGGTTGAAGGAGACCGGCTGACTCATGCTCGGGCTGACACGGGGTCGAACAAAAGTATTGCCGATTACGAATTCTCCGGTGCCGATGTCCTTGGAGGGGACCTCTTGCATTTTGTCCGCCAAGATCAAGGAAGACGCCGCTAGCTTATCATCGTCATATTCCGGAACCAGGAACGACCGAGCGTAGGTACCGATGTGATTCGGATTGTTTACATCCTTGATCACGATATCCAGCCGGTAGCGCCCAGGGCGCAAAGGCAGCGCCTTCCAGTAGACGGATTTGGCGTTGAGTGTTTTCGGTAGCAATTCGGACGGTTCATCCACTTCCACCGTATCTTCAAAAGTCTGAGCTATGCGGCCGGTGATAGTCGATACACGACCAAGAATATTGACAACTCCCTTGGCAACGCCGTCGGTGGTTTTATAGGTAATGTCTCGATTGCGAATCTGCAGCGTAATGGGCACCAGCACGGTATCGTCGGTGATCTTGACAAAATCTGTCCGGACATCGAACGGAAAGAACGGTCCGGTCAGCACTTTATGGCTGGTGATGAATTCATCCAGATCTTTAAATTTGATCAGGGGAGCGGCTTCCAGTTGCGAAAATTGCTCCAACTTGCTGAACTCATCTCCGTTTCCGCCGGTCAAATAAGTCCCGTCATTCTTGGGCTTGTCATTTGGATTCATATTAGGAGGAGCCAGGCTTTGGGAGCCTGGAACATGCGCCAAGGCATTTTTTTCGTTGGGATTCAGCGTCATGTGGTAGTCGCCGCACATGCACGTATCCACAAACTCAATATTGATATTGTCGCCAATTCCATCCAGATGGCGGTAGTTCCACACTTCAAATGGAAAAGTCTCTTCCATTCCTCCGCCTTGGTCCGGAGGACGATTGTATGCCCCTCCCGCGGGGTGGGAATCGATACTGTTGGGCGGGCCCCAGGCGATGTACATGTGTCCGCGATCGGTCATCCATCCTGGTTCGCCGGCGCCGTAGTGCTCGTTCGCATAGGCGATGCGACGATAAATCTCTTCCCGGTAGCTGTTGTCCGGCGATTCCGGGTCAGGATTGCGCCGCCGCCAGAATTGCTCGATAAACGCATCGCGCTCCTCGTCGTTGGAGAGACTGAGAAATGCTTTCCGCTCTTGGTCGGTAATGATCCAGCGGACATCCTGGTCCAGCCATTTCTTGTAGGGCCCCTTCAATTCCTGGCGCAGTTCTTTCTGCTGCTCGCGGATCTCCTTATCGCTCAACTTTCGCTTTAAAGGGTTGGCCTGGGCTGAGTTGTCCGATGTGGTCAGAGATGCGTCCTGTGGTTGGACCGCCTGTGCACGAGCTTGGGTGGCCGGATATCCCCAGAATGCAGTGAACAATGCAAAGGTGATAGTAAAGCGTATCCGGAACATGGTGGGACCTCAATTTCTGTATTCTGATTGTATGGTGTTTGTAACGACACTTTCAAGCGCATGTCCGACCTGATGGACGGTTCTCAGCGCGAATCCGTGGCGTGAATCGTGCTGAGGGTATGCGAGTGACACTTGCGCGAACTGGAATCCGATCGAACTCCGACGAGACGCCGGAATTCAAGGGTGGAAACGCTCTAGGGAACTTTATTTAGGTCTGCTTCGTAAATATATATATAAAGGCCTGCGAGCGAAAAGTTGAGAATCGTATTTTCCTGAACCCCTGGGCTCGATAGAAGAGACTGCGGAATGGCGATGAATAAGAAGACTGTTGGCATTGTGACGGCAATCCTTGTAGGCTGTGCTGCTTTGGTTGCGCTCACGGTGTATCGCAGCGATGCGGACGCTCAAAAAGTGCTCACTGCGAAAGTGGTGCGGGAAAATCTCTCCAGCATCGTCAGCGGCACGGGCGAAATCAAGCCGAAGAATTATGTGAACATCGGAGCCA
>JAJYSL010000479.1 GCA_021793595.1 Acidobacteriota bacterium | reverse complement strand
GAGGTGGAACATCGAGCGACCGATTACCTCCAAAAAATTGCAGCCATGGGCGGCATGCTGTGTGCCATTGAGCGCGGGTATGTTCAGCAGGAAATCCAGAATGCAGCGTATGAATACCAACGCTCCACGGACAGCGGCGAGGCTGTGGTTGTCGGTGTCAATCGGTTTACCCAGGAAAACGATCCGCCCATTCCTCTGCAGCACATCGATGAGGCGCTGGAGCGCAAGCAGGTGGAGCGAGTGCGGGCCCTGCGCGTCCGTCGCGATCCCTTGCGATGGCAGGCAGCGATCCAGCAGCTCACAGAGACCGCGCGCAGTGGAGCCAACCTGATGCCTGCGATATTGGAAGCTGTGGAAAGTAACGCAACAGTGGGGGAAATAGCCGGCACCTTACGGGGTGTTTTTGGCGAATATCACGAGAGAGTTGTGATCTGAACGAACGCTAAACTGGCTTCCGGTGCCGCAATCAACCCCAGGAGGCATCCAAAAGAGACACGCATGAGAATGCCCAAAAGCTCCATCGTGGAACCCGAGCGCCAACGTAGTCTTTTTCCCATCTTCTTCCTGGGCCTGCTGTTAGGCATCGTCGCCCTCGTCGTATTTCTTCGGAAAGCGAAGACGGGGGTATGGAATCATCTGGCTACGACGGTAACTGGCCGCAGACTGACGATCGACACTTCGCAGCCCTCCGTGGTGGATAAAATCCAGCGCTTGCAGCGACTGGAGACGGTCACCTATTCGCTCGACAAGATCGTCGAAGGAGAGCGGCAAAGTCCTATCCTGCCGAATTTTCTGGTGGGAGATAAGCTGCTACTGGTCGTGCACGGCGAGGTCATCGCCGGGGTCGATCTGGGCCAGCTGAAACCCGGCGATATCCAAATTCAGGGCCGCGACATTCACGTGCATCTGCCGCCTGCGCAGGTCTTTGTCACCGCCATCGATAACACCAGAACGCGAGTCTACTCCCGGACCACAGGCTTACTGGTTCCAGAGGACCCAGATCTCGAAAGTCAGGTTCGTGCCAAGGCGCAGGACCAGATCCAACAAGCGGCGCTGGCCGACGGCATCCTGGCCACAGCCGGGAAAAATGCGCAAACCACAGTTCAATCCATGCTGCTTGGCCTGGGCTTTCAACATGTCTCTTTCGATTAGGGCATGTCTTCGCTCGCGACTCGGCAATCTCGCGCGATTTTTCCTCACTCAAGCAAAGACTTGTTTTGCTACATTGAGTGCACGCGATGCACATTCAGATCCTACCCCTACTGGTTCGCCTGATCGATTTCTTTTCGATCGCATTCACGGCGCTTTTGCCTCTGATCAACCCGTTGGGGTCGGCAATACTGTTTCTGGGTCTTATTGGACCTGTGGACACTGTTGTCTACAAGCATCTGGCCCGCAAGATTGCACTATTTACAGTTCTTTTTCTCGTGGTTATCGATTTGCTCGGAGCTCTGCTTCTCACCTTCTTTGGCATCTCTCTTCCCGTGGTTCAAGTGGCAGGCGGGCTGGTAATCGCGTCGATGGGTTGGAATCTTCTCAACCAACCTGATGCGCCGGATGCCACCCAAGTGACCCAACCCGCCAAGTCTTTACAGACCCTCTACTCCAAAGCTTTTTATCCCTTCACTTTCCCCCTGACAGCCGGACCTGGAACCGTCGTGGTCACGTTGACCTTGGCGGCCCACGCCGAGCAGCCAACCTCCATTGCCAGCATCTTCAGTCACCTGGGGCTGTTCTTGGCCATCGTCGTTCTATCCGTGATGGTGTATTTCGCCTATGGTTACGCCCCGGCGCTGGCGCGCAAGATCTCGCCCCAGACAATTCACGGAATCCTTCGCATCATCTCATTCATTCTGTTGGCGATAGGGGTGCAGATCTTCTGGCGCGGAGCGGAGATTCTGTTGCGGCAGGCGCTGCGTATCCACTCCTAGTAGCTATTGATTTTTGGAGAAAAACTCCGTAAAATTAGAGATGCTTACGCCTTAGCATGTCCCCTTTGCTAAGCTGAGTACTTTCTCTCGCTCATACACACACCAACTCTCGAAAGCAAAGGAAAAGCGAATCAATGGCAAAACGCCGCGGCAATCCAAACTGGGGCAAACCGGAACCGATCGGGCCGGTTGTACCGACAGTCACTTCTTTTGAGCAAGTCGTGAAGGAATACAAGCTAACTCCGGACCAGTACATTCGGTCCACTCGTCTCAGGGAATGGGCGCGCCGGAACAAGAACTCCAAATACATTCCGGAAGCTCTTCTGGAAGCGTGGGGTTTCGAGATCGAATCGTCTCTGTAAAACAGATTCCCTTTCGGGAAATGCCACCCCACAGGCGGGGTGGCATTTTTCTTGTGCCAGGCGGGAAAATAAAGTGAAACAAGTGTCGGTACAATTACTTCAATGACGGTCTCCGCTCCATTTGTCGACGTTCCCACCGCCCTGGATGAAATCCGGGCGGGACGCATGATCGTGGTCGTGGATGACGAAGACCGCGAGAATGAAGGCGACCTTACTCTCGCAGCGGAGTTCGTCACTCCGGAAGCCATCAATTTCATGGCTCGCTTCGGGCGGGGTCTCATCTGCCTGACGCTCACCGAAGATCGTGCCGATCATCTCCGCCTGCGTCCCATGACGGAAGAAAATACCTCGCGCTTTGGCACCGCTTTCACGGAAACGATTGAGGCGCGTGAGGGCGTGACTACAGGTATCTCCGCGCACGATCGCGCTCATACCATCCGAGTAGCCATCGATCCTCGCTCCGGAGCGGCCGATCTGGCCCGGCCGGGACATGTTTTTCCCCTGCGCGCGCGGCGCGGCGGCGTGCTGGTGCGTGCCGGTCAAACCGAAGCGTCCGTCGATTTGGCTCGGATGGCCGGCCTGGTTCCTGCCGGAGTCATTTGCGAAATCATGAAAGATGACGGCACCATGGCGCGGGTGCCCGACCTGATCCAGTTTTGTAGCGATCACAGTATCAAGCTGCTGACCGTAGCGGAGCTGATCCGCTACCGTCTGCAGGATGAACGCAACATTTATCGCGTGGCGGAATCGATGCTACCCACTCCGTTTGGCGAGTTCCGCATGATCGCCTATGAGAGCGAAGTCGATGGCGGCGAGAGCCATGTTGCCTTGGTTCTGGGAGATGTGGCCCAGAGCGAGCAGCCGCTGCTGGTGCGCGTGCATACCCATTGCCTGGCCGGCGATGTCTTCGGCACTCCATTATGCGACTGTCAGCAGGTCGTACGCCGATCCTTGCAGATGATTGCCGAAGCAGGAGCGGGTGCCCTGATCTATTTGCATAACAATGCCAAGGGTTTTGGAATCGATTCCACCGGACCTGAGCCTCGGCTGGTCTTTCATCGTGATCCGCGGGTACACGAACGCAGCGAAGACCGTCAGTATCGCACCCTGCGTCAAGTAGGCCTTGGCGGTCAGATTCTTTCCGATCTGAAAATCCGCAAGATTCGCCTGCTGACCAATACTCCTACCCACGTTCCCGCGCTGCAGGGCTTCAACGTAGAAATTGTGGAACAAGTTCCCATCGCTATCGAGCATGCGGCCTTGCAACA
>JAJYSL010000478.1 GCA_021793595.1 Acidobacteriota bacterium | reverse complement strand
TGGATCAGTCCAGCGAAGTTCTGTTGCATTGTCTGGATTGGCCAACAGGATCCGGATGCGTGCTGCCGCCCTATACGGCTCCTCGCCGTCAAGCCCCATCGAACTGAACACCTGAGACAATGTAGTGCGCATGTAAAGGCGGTCGAAGACTTCGGCTGCATCTTCTTTTGGAAGCATGTCAGAGAAGGCTTGGAGAAGACACCAGGCCACCACCGGCACCCATTCTGAACCCGGGTGACCAATTGAATTGGATCCGGGATGAGTAACCAGGGGATCCAGCGCTACCCCCTGGGTAACAGTTGTCTCCAGTCGCGGAATCTTTGTTGCCGCCAACAATAACTTCGAATAAGTTTGCGCGGCCTCAATCGCGGTAGAAGACGCCATTGAGCTATCAAGAGCCTTGGTTTTTCCGGTTGCCGGGATTTCCTGCTTGGATTGGAGTTGGTCCTTATTGACCGCTGCGCTCGCCTCCAGAAAAAACAGCTCTGCACGATTCTTCATGGCCTCAATCGTCTTGTCGCGCTGCCGCAAAGCGCGGGTCTTCGACGAGGTAGTCAGCTTTGTCTCTGTACTGTATTCTTCGATGTCGCCGGCGAAATGGCGCAGCAACTCCGGGTTCAGGGCATAGCGCAGCGCTTCATGGACTGGGTGCAACTTGAGCTTGGCCAACTCATCTTCAAGATTCCATACGCCCGTCCCATTCAACTCGTCGCATAACTGCTCCCAAGGATGCTCGTCCGTGGAATGCAGGATCCGCCAATGCTGAAAGACATGATATTGATACGCCCTCAAATGGATGCGTAGACCGCGATCAGTGACTTCGCTCGAACGCCGCAGGTAGTGAAGGCCCGTCGCTGTATCCTGAAAAGCAAGAATCAATCCATCCCCAGAGGTAATTTCGAGCGCCTGGTATAGGTGTGTCTGGTATAGCGCACCGGACTCTTTATCTGCGCGAGCTGCCGATTGATGCAACGTTCCTTCCGTACTCGCATATTTGTTGTGGTAGATGACCAATGCTTTGCGATCGCCCAGCCGATTCGAATAGGCGAACACATTCTCATCGATGGCGCCGGTGTCTGTATAAAAGTCGAACAGTGCGAAGTTCATGCTCTCGGCGAAGAGCGCCCTATCCCTCAGCAGCGGAGCAATTTCTCGTTGATGCCGATCGACCAGATACTCATTAGGAGTTTCCTCAAAACGCGGTCTCTTATACTCCATGCCATATCTTTCCGTGAAGGCCTCAATTTGCCCGTGCCCAAACATTGGCAGTCCCGGCAACGTCGCCATCAGGGTGCACACGCCGAAATATTTGTCTCCAGTTCCGAATTGATCGATGGCAGTTCTTTCGTCTGGATTGCTCATGAAGTTGACATAGCGCTTGAGGATGTCCGGGTCGAATTCAATGGTGTTTTTTATCACCGACCTGTATTTTTCATTTTCCTCGTCGCGCAGCATATTCATAAACGCACTGTTGTAGACACGATGCATTCCCAGCGTTCGCACAAAATAGCCTTCCAGCAGCCAGAATGCTTCTGCCAGCAGTAGCGTGCCGGGAACCTCCGCCGCAACTCGATCCACGACTTCCCGCCAGAACTCCTGGGGCATCAATGCATCAAACTGCTCCTGAGTCATGCTGGACTCTGCCCGCGATGGAATGGCGCCACCGCTGCCTGGGAGTGGAAACCAGAGTCTCTGTACCTGTCGTCGCGCCAGAGTCATCGCGGCATCAAAACGGATGATGGGGAAGAGTCGCGCTACGTGAAGAATGGTCTGAATGACCTGTTCACGGACATCTGCACGCATATAGTTCAGCTGTGCCGTGTCGTTCCAGGGAAAGCTCGTCCCATCGTTCCCGTGGTAAATGTATTCAATATGTCCAGAGGAGTTGTCGCGCCGCCGAAAGACGACCGCTGCATCGCTGCGATCGTAGTAGCGGTCATCAATCTTGATCTCGACCCTAGGATCATGAGAAAGATCCGGTCCGTTGAAACTGTAAGCAAACGGCAAATCACTCCGTGACAGGAAGCGTTCTGGATGATAGATCACCCACTCGGAATCGATGCCGAAATGATTTGGAACCATGTCGCTTGCGAGTCGAATGCCATGCATCGCTGCCCGATGTCGCAAATTGCGATATGCAAGCTCCCCGCCGAGATCATCTGCAATCCTGTAACTTTCCAGCGAATAAGCAGACGCCCCAGCCTCTGACTGGCCGCAAAGCTGCTTGATCGTCCGCGAAGCCCGGCTGCGTTCCCAGACACCGATCAACCACAGCGCATTAATGCCGCGGTAGGCAAGTAAGTTCAACTCCTCGTCCGGAATCTGATCCAGCCGTTCGATGGCTCGGCCATATTGTCTTGACATCTGCGCGAGCCACACATGGGTGCTCTTCGCAATCATCACCACATTCGGCATCCAGTCAAGATCCTGACTGAACCGCTCGTACTCCGGGTCGATGACCCGTTGTGTCGCAGAGCGATCGTAAACGGGGACTTCCGATGCCTTCCCCATCTGGAACTTGTTCTGCTGTCCATGTTCCGAGGGAGGATGAAACCGCATCCATATTGCGATTTCCTCTTCCTTCAGTACATCAGCCGCCAACAGCACCTTGGAAAACCTCTCACCCAGAAAGCGCGTCCAGTTTTGCCGTATCCACGCTAACTGTCCAGGCAGGGAGTTCGGCGCTGCTGCGACAGGCGCGCGTAACAGATCGAGCAAATTTCCCTGCCCCATTTCTGTCGCCGGGCGGGTTGCGAAATAGCTCCCAAGTTTCCCCATCACCTGCTTGTAAGCAGTACTCTCGGCCAACCGAGTATCGTCAAAGAGCTCACGAAACGGCTCAAACGCAGGATTCTGGTTCGCCAACCAAAGCAGGATAAGTTCTTCAAGGACCGCCTCGCGATGCGTCAGGCCATCCGTTGAACCCTCCAGCCATTCCTCGAGCCTGACTCGTCCACGATAAATGTCAACCGAGGGAAACTCCTGTACAAAACCACGCAGCAATTTGTCCAGGTTCTCTTCGCCAATTCGTGCAGCAAACCAATCAAGAGCAGCCCTTGTCACCTCCGGGTCTCGCTCGCGACGGTACTGCGCCACCAATGCATGGCTCACTTCGTCAATCAGACCCATTGCGAACAGCGATCCCGGATGAACGATCTGTGACAGATCGTTTCCCGGGGCGCGGACTGCATTCATCCGATGGGCAAAATCGCGGCAGGCGCTCAGGTCGCTGAAGATGACGTTGCCGACAAAGCTAAAAAGGACATCACTGACCTGATAACGATCACGAGCATTACGCGAAATGTGGAATTCCATCATAGTGGCATTGCGATGCGGGGTGTGGGGTGAGCTCTTAACATCTCCAATCCTAAATGGTGTTGCACCCTTTCGAGTATGCGACGACCCACCACATAGCTTTCTCCTCCA
Source organism: Acidobacteriota bacterium (assembly GCA_021793595.1). The sequence continues at coordinate 155 of JAJYSL010000478.1, read as the reverse complement.
CCGTAGTTTGCGCTGTGGACGTCGTAATGGCAATGATCGAGGGCACTGTTGCTGTCCGTTTCTACATAAGCCCACAGGGGATAAGGGGGCATTTATGAGGATATTTTTCCAGAGCGTGATTTGCCTCACTGCATCGTCTTCCGCAGCTACCTACC
>JAJYSL010000068.1:17624-19781 GCA_021793595.1 Acidobacteriota bacterium | reverse complement strand
CATCTATGTCGCTTCTGCGGCTTGCGGATCGACTGTAGGAGTGTTCGTGTTAGCTTCGGTCGCTCGTAAGTTCGGCGAAGGAGGAATCCGCAAGGTGGCTGGAGAAAGACAGTTTAAGCGGTTGAAGGAAAAAATCGGCGACCGTGCTGGCCTCGCTGTGGCGATCGGATGTATTGCTCCACCGCCATTTCCATTCACGATGGTGATTGCCGCCGCCAGCTCGCTCGGTTACTCTTTGTGGCGCTTGGCGACGATCAATTTCTTAACTCGAGCCATCAGATTTGCCGTGCTGGGGTTGCTGGCTATCAAGTTCGGCACGGTCATTCTGCGTATAGGCAAATCACCGGCCTTTGTCTGGAGTATGGTTGCGTTCATTGGCCTGTGCCTGATTGCCACTGCATTTTCCGTCTGGCACTGGGTACGATCTACTCGTCCGGAAAAACAAAATACGGGCACGCACAAGCTGGCGGCTCTACAGAAATAAATCTGTGGGACGCGAAACCTGATGGCTGCAGGTTCAGACGTTTCTACTGATTCACGGCGCTGGATAGAAATCCGCCATCGACGACAAGAATTTCGCCGGTAACAAAGGAAGCGGCATCGGAGGCCAGGTAAATGGCTGCGCCTACCAGTTCCTCCACCTTGCCAAAGCGTCCCATGGGAGTGCGCATGAGCAGCTCTTTTCCGCGATCCGAACTGTCGAGCAATTCCGTGTTGAGCGCCGTTCGGAAGACGCCGGGAGCGATGGCATTGACGCAGACACCGTGGCGCGCCCACTCGATGGCCAGGGATTTTGTCAGCAGAGCGACTCCGGCCTTGCTGGCGGCATAAGCGGCCACTTCATAAAACGCTACAAAGCTGGTGAGAGAAGCGATATTGATGATGCGGCCGCGGCCACGGGCGACCATGTGGCGGCCAAATATCTGGCAGGAGCGAAATGTGCCGGTCAGATTGGTATCCAGAATGTTCTGCCAGACCGATTCCTCCAAATCTAGTGTGGGGGTTCGTTGCGTTATTCCGGCGCAGTTCACCAGAATATCGACGTCGCCCAACGTTGCTATCGTCTGCTGCAGTACCTGTTCAAGAGAGCCACGATCGCTTACATCGGAGGTTATCGCCAGGGAACGTCGCCCAAGAGATTCAATGTGTGCCGTGATTTCGTTTACGTGCTCGGCGCGGCGGGAGGTGGCAACCACATCGGCGCCAGCTTCCGCGAGTCCGATGGCAAGCGCTTTGCCAATGCCGGAAGTGCCTCCAACCACCACCGCAACTTTACCGCAGACGTCCAATCCTTTGATTCCGTTCGTCGTCATTCGATGCTCTGTCTCCAACAACAGAGTATCGTCTTCAGTGCGCGAATATCCAATTCAGCGGGGAAAGCCGTGACCTTCCCGTTCGCGATACGCTTCGTCGAAATACGTGAAAAACCTCTCGTTGAGATGAACAGCCGATGAAAGCTTTACTATGAATGTGGAGATTTTTCAGCCATGTTGCATCCTCATCGCCTTTTTCCTGCCGACCCTGCCACCCGCGCCATTGCCAGTCGACTGTACGCGGGTGTGAAGGAACTGCCTATTCTCAGTCCTCATGGTCACACGGAAGCCAAATGGTTTGCGGACAATGAACCGTTTCCCGATCCGGCCACACTTCTGATCCAGCCGGATCATTATGTCTTTCGAATGCTCTATAGCCAGGGGATTCCAATGGAGCATCTTGGAATCGGAGAGCATCCCATTGCCAACCCGAGGGCCGTTTGGCATCTATTCGCCAAGCATTACTATCTTTTTCGCGGAACGCCCACGCGGCTGTGGCTTGACTATTGTTTTCGCGAATTGTTTGGTCTGAAGGTCCCGTTATCCCAGGAAACGGCAGACGACTATTACGACACCATCCAGGAGAAGCTGGCGACGCCGGAATTTCGGCCGCGCGCTCTGTTCGAACGCTTTCGCATCGAGGCTCTGTCGACGACCAACTCGCCCCTCGACCCTTTGACGCATCATCTGGCGCTGCAGAAATCCGGTTGGCAGGGTAGAGTGATCCCGACGTTCCGCCCCGATCCCATGGTTGACCCGGATTTCGACGGATTTAAAGAGAACGTGCAGAAGTTGGGAGATGCCACGGGAGAAAATACTTCCCACTGGAACGGCTATCTGGCTG
>JAJYSL010000068.1:0-17614 GCA_021793595.1 Acidobacteriota bacterium | reverse complement strand
GTTTTCGCCAATTAGGGTGTACCGCGACGGACCATGGCCACCCCACTCCGGCCACGGCCGATCTGGATGCCGAGAGCGCACTGAAATTGTTTCAGCGCGTGATTTCCGGCTCTTCAACGGTTGCTGACAGAGAGATGTTCCGGGCGCAGATGCTGACCGAGATGGCCAAGATGAGCCTCGACGACGGTCTGGTGATGCAGATTCATCCGGGAAGCTTTCGGAACCATAATGCGACGATCTACAAGCGTTTTGGTCGCGACATGGGGGCCGACATTCCCACGCAGACGGATTACGTGCACAATCTGCAGCCGTTGCTGCAGCGAGTCGGCAACGAACCCGGTTTGACCATCATTCTTTTTACGCTGGATGAGTCCTGCTATGGAAGGGAACTAGCGCCGCTTGCGGGACACTATCCATGTCTGAAGTTGGGGCCGCCGTGGTGGTTTTACGACAGTCCAGAGGGCATGCGACGGTTTCGTGAATACACCACCGAGACCGCCGGTTTTTACAACACGGTGGGATTCAACGATGACACGCGCGCTTTTTTGTCGATCCCAGGGCGCCACGATGTTGCGCGTCGAGTCGATTGCGCGTATCTCGCTGCACTGGTCGCGGACCATCGCCTAGAGGAAGACGAGGCGCATGAAGTGGCTCAGGATCTAACCTATCGTCTGGTGAAGGCTGCATACAAGCTGTAGTACTTGGTGAGCGGTCAGGATGCGATGCGGGACATCTTCTGCAGCCGCAGGCGCAATTGGTAGGTGACGTCCTTATGGCAGGCGATGCAGAGAGTGCGAATGTTTTCCAAATCACACTCTCCTCCACCCTCGCACACGGGAAGAATGTGGTCTGCATCCCAAAGACTCCGTCGGTTCACCGACCGAATGCCCCAATACTTCAGCATGATTTTTCGATTCGCGCCGCGTGCGCGTTTCAGGCGGCGGAAGGCCTCTATCGAGTCGATATGGCAAAGCGAACAACGCCCTTGGTCCCGCGCGAAGACCTGTTGGCGAAGATATCCGGGATCGGTGCGCAGGCGCCATTCGTGGACACACCAGTCAGAACAGAACGTTCGCCTTCGGCCCTGTACTTCCAGGCTGCACCAGCGGCAGAGCGTACGGCCATTGGGCCCCCGCGGTAACTGAGTTCGAATGGCACGACCGCCCGGCATGGTTCGTTGTCGACTCATGAATCCCCGTTTGCTTCTCTCGTTGCTCATCCATGCGGCAGAAGGGTCGCGCCCGGCGCGAAGCAAGAGATGAAAATCTATTTTGTAGTTTGCAAGCGGAGAAAGTCGGGCGCAAGGGTGTACCGCAGTTCGTACCCAGTTGATTATCCTTGTCTCAAGAATTGCAGAGAGCATGTTGCCGCGCCCGCCAGAGCGCACCCAAGGGGGGGTCGGCAGGCCGGGGTAGAAATTCCACGGCGGGATATGCCCGATGAACCGTCGCGGTCATGATCTCTCTCAATACCGGAATCTTTTCGACCACGCTGCCGGTATAAGCGACCTGCCACGGGTCGGGAGGTGGCGACGGAACCTTGGAAATCGCAGCCGCTTCTAACTCCGTGCCTTTCCGTATGGCCATCACAAGCAGGTCAGCTAATTCCTCACCAGACTGCTGCAGAACATCGCGAGCCACAGTATCTCCCTCTGCCGCACATTGAGCCACCAGGGGAGCAAGCTGTGAAAAGTCCGGGGCGGGGATACGATTGCCCAGGTCCACCAGATCCTCAATCGTGCGGGTCGACCATGCGGCGTGCAACGCGGGCAGCATCAATGTTTCTTGCGAGGCATCGATTGCGTGAAAAATTGCACGCAAAGCGAGCAACCCAATTCTGCTTCCCGACCCTTGATCGCTCAGAACAGGTCCCCATCCGCCAGTGTGGAATAGCTGGCCATTCGCAGTGCGGCCACCAACGTTCGAGCCGGTTCCGGCGATTACGAGAATTCCTCGTTCTCCACGAAATGCTGCATCCAGCGCAATCACCTCATCGCCGCAGAGTGCAATTTCTCCATGGACACGGGAGGCGAGCGCACTCCGCACCCACTCTGCCACACTGGGAATAGCGACGCCGGAGAGCCCCACGCAGGTGCCGGTGACGGAACTGAGCGGAACTCCCGATTGCTGGACGATTGACGAAAGGACGTGCTCTAGATGTTTTCCCGCGCTGGATTCGTCGACGCGCGTGATTTTAATGGAGCCGCCGTGGGCACGCGCCAGCACGTTGGTTTCCGAACCCAGGACGCAGCTGGTCTTGGTTGCGCCTGCGTCGATGCCGAGAAAATAGTCCATAGAATTAATTCTTCCGGTCCTGCGCATGCGGATGAGCGCTGGAGTGGTCGTGCGATGGCAGCAGTTGCCAGATGGCAGGATCCTCTTCTCCCAGGACCCAGGAGCAGAACCCTTCCAAGTCATCCTGTTTCACCAGATCGTAACGCGCCGCGAACGTGCGTGCATCTGTAAAAAAGATCCACTCTCGGTCATCTGCGCGATAGAAGTAGAACCAAGCAGTCTTGTCGTCCGGATCCCACTGCAATTTGGCGTGGTAAGCGTGTGCCAACTGCAAAGCTGCCGGTGCGCCAATATATTCGGCGGAATTGTTGGGGACGTTCTTGCCTCCGGGAGGCATTCCCGCAAACCAGTGATAGCCATAGACGGGGATACCCAGCGAGAGTTTATTTTTGGGAACGACGGCAAGCGCGTACTTCAGGTTTTCGATGACCCAGGGGTATCCGGCCACAGGTCCGGGCGGCGTGTAGCGCGTGTGCTGGTCGTAGGTCATCAGGCAGATCAAATCTACCGACTGCGCCAATGCCTTCAGGTCATATGCGCCGCGCCAGTCGCGAAACATCCATGCGCTATACGCGGTTTCTCCCGGGTATCCAGGAGCATTGGGCACTGTCGCAATGGACAATCTGTAACCCGCAGCATGCAAGACAGACGCAGTTTCCGCAACCGTCTTGGAAAGCGCATCGGCATCCAGCCAGCTCACGTCTTCAAAGTCAAACTGAATGCCCATATAACCGTTCTGTTTGCATTCGCGGACCAGGGCTTGTTCCATAGCATGACGGGCAGCCGCATCGTTGAAAAACTCATGGTACTCGGTCGGTCCCATCCCGCTGCCGATGATGGGCATAACAGCCACGTGTTGCTCGCGAGCAACCTGCATTACCTGGGAATTGGGGCCACCCCATACCAGGCCATGCACGTCGGTCGAGTACCAGGTGGGTACCAGAATATCGATTTTATCGGCATGATTGAGGAAGGACTGCACCGAGGGCGCGGAATTCGTCATGTAAAACAGCGCCTTTGGTTGAGCATGGACAGATGCCGCGCAGGTCGCAAGCAGAAAAAAAGTACAAATGGTGCGCATTTAGAGATTCCCCTTGGTTACTACCGGGCAGGCATGCTTCCTTGTCATCCTAACCTGCATGAACCAACCACAACCTTTGAGTTATATCAGCATCTTCCGGTGGGTTGAACGTTGATGCCGTGCAAGCCAGGCGCACTGACTCCTGATTTTAGAGTATTTTTTGGTTCCCTTGCCCCATGGACCAAGTCAGATAATGTTGCGATGGGGCTCGATGGAATTTTGCTGCGAGCCGGTAGCGATCGTGGAATAATCCACCGCATTCGTATGTTTTTTGCTGAGAATCATTGATCTGGAAACTCGGAGGGATGATGATGGCCACAACTCGCCGGGAGTTTTTGTCTCGCAGTGCCTGGGTTGCTGCTGGCACGGTTGGCGCAGGAGCGGGTGAGACCGTAGACGCAAAGCATCGAGAGGACCTGCAGGTGGAATATCAACCGCCGAAAAAGCCGGTCATCGTGACCAGGGAAACCGGAGACAACACAGTCGCCGAAGCCTATGCCATGCTGCAACGGGGTTCAGACACGTTGCAGGCGGCGCTGCACATCTGCCAGGCGCGGGAGGACGATCCGAACGACCACAGTGTCGGGTATGGTGGTCTGCCGAATGAGGATGGCGTAGTGGAATTGGATGCCTGCGTTATGCACGGGCCGACTCGCCGTGCCGGTTCTGTTGCCGCAGTTCAGAACATTCGCCACGCGACGCTGCTGGCGGAAACGGTAATGAAACGGACCGGGCACGTGATGATTGTGGGCAGCGGCGCGGAGAAATTTGCGCTGGCTGAGGGCTTCCATTCTGAAAATTTGTTGACTGACGATGCGCGGAAACTCTGGCTGCTCTGGAAGGAGCAAGGCAATGGCTTTTGGGGACCAGGAATCGACAGTCCCGATTGGAAACCTCCGGCAGGAGGATCCTCGGCTCATGTTCCTCAAGCCAGGATGTTGCCGCGGCATCCCGGTCCGGAGCACCTGCCGATGATCAGGGACGCGATGCAGCGCGTTTCAGAGATGGCTGACCGCATGGGTATTCGGCCAAGCTTGCGGAGCGAAGCGGTCTTGCAGGCTCTTTGGCCCACCACTGGCACGATTCACGTTTCCGCTTTGAATGCGAAAGGTGAAATGTCCGGCGCGACTACGACCTCGGGACAGGCGTGGAAGATTGCAGGCAGGGTGGGCGACTCACCGATTATTGGGGCGGGCTGTTACACGGACCAGGATATTGGTTCGGCGGGCGCAACAGGCAATGGTGAGGAAAATATCAAGGTTGTGGGTGCGCATACGATCGTGGACTGCATGCGACAGGGGGCTACGCCGAAAGAAGCAGGGATGGAGGCGCTGCGCAGGATCGCGCACAATTACAACAATGACATGGTTCGATTGCGCTATCTTGACATGATCTACTACATCGTCCGGCGCGACGGTATGTACGCTGGTGTGTCATTATGGAGCACGCGGAGCACGGGCGCACGAAAGAAGTTCGTCGTGCATGACGGAGTTCTCCGAACCGAACCCTGCGATTATCTTTTCGAAGGCACAACCGAGAGCAGCCATCCGTTCTGAATCGAAGCGGAGCAATCCTGCTGTGATTGAAATTGCCGTAGCGTGCTGACGCAGGGAGTGTCAAAGCTTCCGAAGCAGGATCGTTCCGCTTTCAGCGCACTGGATTTTTCCTTCGAGGATAACCTTTTGGCCGATGCCGGGCAGTGTGAGAAGGAATATATCTTTCGATCCGGCAAGAGGTCGGAGCAGGCTCGGTTCCGGTAAACCATCCAGAAGCACCGTTGCAGTCGCGATCGGTTTCGCGCACCCACCCCATCCCCCTTGCGGGACGAAGCGCAGACGATACTGGGCGGCGGCAGTGATCTTGTGAGACACGTCCACCTGGAACCGGGAACTATTCCACGTGCCGACTTCATCGTATGCCCATGCTTTTGCGGGAGCATTCCAGTTCGGAGGCGCAGGAGAATTGGTATCGAACACGGCAAGGCGCCGAATCTTAGGGCGAGCCACGCTTTCTGTGATGGACAGTCTCACCGCATCGACGACAGTGGGTGCCACGGGCTGGATTCTTTTGTGTCCGATAGAGGTTCCTGTCCCGAGCGTCGTCCAGCCACCCGCATGGAGCCCTTCGATCTTGTATCTGCGCACACGCTCGCCGAACGCGCAGTCCTCCTGCAGGATGACTGTGTCGATGCGAGAACCGGCGGCCAGTGGCAGAGTAACCGTAGTGCCCGAACCCGAGGTCTGGGCCAGACGTTTCCCGAACCGACGCTGAATTTCCTTGCCGAACTGACGGGCACGTACCACGTCGGCGGCTGGAAGTAATCCGGTTGTATCCGGGGGAAGATTCAGCAGCAGTTGGGCACCGCGTCCGACCGATCGGTAATAAATTTCCACCATTTCATCCAGCGTGAGCAGATTCTGCTGTTTTTTCTCACTCCAGAACCAATACGGCCGCAGGATGGAAACATCCACTTCATTCGGCATCCAGACGCTGCCGTTGGGATCTCCATTCAGCGCGGTCGCAACGCCCGTCTTCGCATCCGCGGCGGAGATCGAGTTCCATGCTGGATAGGGCACGAAGCCGTTTTCATTGCCCGCCCAGCGGATGGTCGCATGCGGACCCTGGAAGATCATAGCGTGCGGGGCGTACTGCTTGAGAATGTCTCCGACAGGAATCACGATGGAGCCGTCGAACCAGATCTCAACCAAGGGCCCGTAGCGAGAGAGAACCTCCGTAAGCTGGCGGCGATAGATGGCATTGTATTTGCGCTGTTGTGCGGGGGTTTTGCAGATGCCGCCTACGTCCGCTCCCTGGCTGGCATCCCGCGGAGAGACGTAGACACCCAGCTTTAGTCCGTACTTCCGGCAGGAAGCGGAAATGTCGGCGAGCACATCGCCGTGGCCGTCATGCCAAGGCGTGTTGCCGATGCTGTATTTGGTCGTGTCGGTTTGCCACATGCAGAATCCACCGGAATGTTTGGCCACGAAGACGATATATTTTGCCCCCAGGTCTAACGCAGTGGAAGCCCACTGGTCTGTATTGAGCTGGCGAGGATTGATCTCCGACAGAGGAGTCGAGAGATTGTCCTGCTCCACGCCTTGCCAGGTGTTCGGCGCGAAATGGATGAACATCCCGATTTCCAGGTCCTGCCACGCCAGCTGATCCGTGGTGGGCAACGCGAGGTAATCTGGATAAGCATGCAAATTCGCGGAGAGTTCAGAGCCCGGTTCTGCGGACGCAAGATTGGTCAGCGAAAGACTCGCTGTCATACCGGCAAGGGAAGCGAGAAAGTTGCGTCGGTCCATTTTTTCTCCTGTCGTCTGTTTGCTTGCGTATTTAACAGCTGTGCAGCTAACGATATACCGGCGGTGCTGCTATCTGCGCCGTTACAGAGGTACTCAGGCTTTCTACGTTCAACATTCCACACGATACAAGAAAATGGAAAGATTTCCAGGGATATAGCTTGGCTTTTCAGATACCGGAGTCGTCGATTCCAACTTCGTCATGATAGCTCTATCGCGCAGATCTGTTCGACGGAACGACACTTGCAATTCTTCGGCTACTACAGGTTTTAGCTTGCGGCCTTGCTGCCATCGTCCCAACCGAGTGTTTGCCCAAGGCTTTCTTGTATTCGGCTTTCTCGCGCGTGGCGGGGAATCTGAACGTCTGGGAAAATGGGATCAGCCATTATGATCTTAGAAATTTGTCTGGATTCAGTGGAATCGGCAATTGCCTCAGAACGAGGAGGCGCACAGCGGATTGAACTGTGCAGCGATTTAACCGAGGGGGGGATCACCCCGAGTGCGGGGCTGATCCAATTAGTTCGGAAGCAAGTCGGAATTGAAGTATTTGTGATGGTAAGACCTAGGGGCGGCGATTTTCTCTACACAGAGTATGAGTACGACGTAATGAAATATGACGTGATGGAGGCAAAGAAACTAGGAGCGGATGGTGTGGTTCTCGGATTGCTCGATGGTGAGGGGCGCGTAGATGTGAGGCGGACCAGGGAACTAGTGGAATTGGCCCGGCCCATGGAGATAACGTTTCATCGTGCTTTTGACATGTCCGCCAACTTAAGCGAGTCGCTGGCTCAAGTGATCGAGACCGGCGCAAACCGAATTCTGACTTCTGGTGGCATGCCGACGATTGTCCAGGGTGCGCACCGTGTCACGCATCTGATCGCTGCAGCAAAGGGAAGGATTCCTATTATGGTGGGCGGAGGTCTCCGCCAGGAAAACATCCATGAAATCGCCTTGTGCACTGGGGCGACAGAATTTCACTGTTCTTTAAGAACGAGAACTGACAGCCCAGTCGCCTTTCGAAACCACGCCCTGAAGCTAGGCGCAGCAGTTCGTGACGAATTTGAACGGTTTATCGTTCTTGAAGAAAATGTTCGCGCGCTGCGCAATGCGTTGAACAAGATAGAAAACGGGACCTTTGAGAGGAGTTCCAAATAGCTATCTTTCCGCCCTATCTGACGAACCGGCTCTTCAATTTTCGACTGCGCGAATCTACGCGGGTGTTCCCATGCTAGGAAAATCGAGTCTTTTTCCAAAGCCACCACCCTCCGCCGACAAAAGTCAGCAGAAGCAGCATCAGCAGGATGGTGGTCCAGAACATGCCCGTGGGCAACATTGGACGCTTGGCCCCCAGGGCTAGAACAACGAAAATGCCGCACGCGGCAATCGCGATGGCGTAGTCCCACCAGCGCCTCCTGGTTGCGGGTGTCTCTTCGGTATCGATGCCAGTCTGTGCCCGGAAGACCCGGGTATGGTCCAGGGAATAGCGGTCGCATTCCCGTGCGATGGCCGCGTGGGTCGATGCATGTTCTTCAGCGTCTGCGGCTGAGGTGCTGATGCCGAGCGCGCCCAGAAGCATGATGACAGACCCCGCAACGACCAGCACGTGATGCAGAGCATCCGTAGATTCCAACTCCCCAAACACCAGCGCACCCCAGGCCAGGCCCCACAGTTGATTGGTATTGGAAAGCGGAATGGCGCGGCTGATTCCGATGTACTTCGTGGAATATTGCTGAAACAGGTCGCCGATCACCCAGCAGAAACCGCCCAGAAATAGCCAGAATACTGCCGAACGCGCTGTCTGCAATTCCTGCAGCAAGGGATGCATTCCTCCGCGCAGGCTAACGGCAAGCAGCGACATGGTCCCCAACTCACCGATAGTGAAAACAGTTACGAAGGAGAGAGGGTTCATGCCACTCAAATATGCCTTGCGATAAGGGACGTACATGGTGCCCCACATCAGGCTCGCCCCCAGCGCCGCGAGGATGCCTTCCCGCGCATGGGCCGGAGCAATCAGCGAGCCATGCATGGAGCTATAGGCAAGCATCAATGCTGCTATGAGAATTGCGAGTGTTCCACCCAGAACCTTGAGCCAATTTCTGGCATTTGCTCCGCGCAGTTCATTGAAGAGCAGCCATCCCCAGAAAATTCCTACGAGGCAGTTGGTGTTCCAGAGCGGGAATGCAATTGCCAGACCCACGTCGCGGATGGCAAACACGGTTAGGGTGTTGGCAATGGCCCATAGGGCGCCCGCTAGAACGCCCCACACTATTAAATGTTTGTTTTCCTGCAGGTCGGCGAAGACGTAGTTGCTGCCTTTCAGCAGGGAAGGAATCGTCCATCGCGCGACGAAGACGCCCGCCACCATGCATAGGGAAACTGCGAATGGGGAAATAGTAGTGCTGGCAAGCTTGGCAGGTACTTCGGCTCCGCCCAGCCATGCACCTGCGGCCAGGCCGCAAATGACGCCGACGCCATGCATCGCCCGCAAAGGAGAGGAAGTTGTTTTTCTGACGGCGATCGACAAGCAGCTTCTCCCCTAGCGAAGGTACAACAACAAGACGACTCCAAAAAGCAGGACGAGCAGAGGAATCCAGAAGTGACTATCGGTTAAGATCGCTTTCCACATGCAGCCCTTTCCGGAAGGTTTTCCCGCACGTCCATCCTACTCGACTCCAAACCATCCGGTATAACAATTCTCCCGCCACGGCTCGATCCGACACGGGCCAGGAATTTGATCGCACACCTTTTTCCGGGCAAGATGGATGAGGAAGATTTTGACACGGACGTGACCTCGGGAACTGTGCACGCGAAGATCGCTGACGATGGAGCGATATGTGAAGTGGACTCGGTTAGTTTTTCTTCTTGCTGTGGCTTTTGGCTGCACTTCTTGGCCGGCGCGTGCCAACCTCGCAAAGCCAAGCCTGGTTTTGCAAGGTGATATCACTCATGCGCAAAACCAAACTTATGTTCGTGTACCCTTCGCGGTACCTTCCGGCGTCTTTCGCCTGACTGTCACTTTTGGATACACGGGCAAAGAGCAGGGAACCCGGTTGGACCTTGGAATCTTCGATCCCAACAGATTTCGCGGAGCCAGCGGCGGCAACAAATCCACCTTCACGATCAGCGAAACGGACGCCACGCCTTCTTATTTGCCAGGACCGATTCCGGCTGGTCAATGGTATCTTCTGATCGCGGTACCGAACATCCGGCCCGACGTCGTCTCTCACTACACAGCCGATGTTTGGTTTGAAACGAAACCAGAGATTCAATCCTTCACGGATGGACCTTTACGCAATGGGCCCGCCTGGTTTCGTGGCGACTTGCACATGCATACCGGGCACAGTGATGGCACTTGTCCCAGCGAGACCGGAAAATCCGTGCCCTGTCCTGTGTTTGTTACGGCGGAGGCCGCCATGCGCCGCGGCTTGGATTTTATTGCGATCACGGACCACAATACGATCTCTCAATATGACGCCATTCGGGAATTGCAACCGTATTTCGATACCTTGCTCTTTATTCCTGGTCGCGAGATCACCACATTCTGGGGGCATGCCAATGCCTATGGCATTACCAGATTTGTGGACTATCGCGTCGGCGCTCCCGGAGTACCAGACATCAATACGGTGGCGCGAGAGGTCAATCGCCTGGGCGGAATGATTTCTATCAATCATCCAAACGACCCTACTGGAGAAGACTGTCTCGGTTGCGGCTGGACACCCAATCCACCCGCCGATCTGCATTTATTCTCTGCAATTGAGGCTGTCAACGGCGGTGCACTGCGCGGCCCTTATTCCGGAGTGAGTTTTTGGGAGAAGCAGTTGGAGAATGGCTACAGAATTCCCGCCATCGGAGGCAGCGACAACCATCACCCTGCATGGCCGATCGACCATCCTGATTCGGTCGGTCTGCCGACAACTGTTGTTTATGCTCAAAATTTGTCGGTGCCTGCGATCCTCGACGGGATTCGCGCCGGACACGTATTTATCGATTTGACCGGGTCGCGCAATCGCATGCTGGAAATGACGGCTGCCGTGCCGGGACAACCAGCGGCAATGATGGGCGATACGCTCCGGGCACCCTCCGGAGTCGCAGTTCAAGTCACGGTGCAAGTGGTGGGCTGTTCCGGCTGGATGTTGAAGATGTCGGACGATGACCACGACAATCCGGCATTTCCGGTTCGCACCATTTCCCAGCCTGAGGAGACGCTACATTTCACGTGGCGTAGCGACGGTAAGTCCCATTGGCTGCTTCCTCAAATACAAACCGATGAAGAAAAACTCGAAGTTCTCGGCAACCCTGTCTATGTAAATTATTCCGGAAAGGGAAAGGAAGATCAGGCAGCACCTTCAACCCTTGGAAAGTGAGGAAGCATCACGGTGAGAATCAGAAGGTTTGTTTGGCTCGGAGTGCTGGCGTGCGTCAGTTTGCTCCTTCCCGGTTTTGTATGGTCGCAGCAGACAGCCATTCGGCCCGGAACGCGTACGTTGATGGATGCGCACAATTGCTATCCCTATGGCGACTGGTGGAGCGATCGAATCGATCGCGCACTATCCGCTGGCACTCCTCTGGCTATTGAGCAGGATTTGAGCTGGTATACCGATCTGCGGACCGGCAAGTCATGGTCGGTGGTTGCCCACGCGACGCCGCTTACCGGGCACGAGCCCACCCTACAAAATTATTTTTTTGAAAGGATTCGGCCCATCGTGGAACGTGCCTTGCGCGAAAACCACCGCGCTGAATGGCCGCTGATTACCTTGAATCTGGATTTTAAAGATAACAATCCAGACCACATCGCCTATATCTGGACCGTATTGCAGCACTATCAAGCATGGCTGACGACCGCGCCGCGCACAGCGAATATTCAAGATGTTCCAGCGCTGCACGTGGGTCCGGTATTGGTCCTTACCGGCGACCAGGATGCGCAGCAGAAGGTGTTTTACGACAAAGTTCCCGTGGGTGGACGGCTGCTAGTCTTCGGCGCCGTACACACCAATACCCAGAATCCAATGGCGCCTCCATCGGTCTTGGAACCGGAGCGAGCCAATAACTACCGCCGCTGGTGGAACAATCCTTGGAATGTTGTGGAGAAGGGCGGACAGACGAAAGCGGGAGCCTGGACATCCGCGGACTTTGCACGTCTGCAGGCGTTGGTGCAGCATGCCCACGCCAATGGGCTATGGATTCGCTTTTATACTCTCGACGGCGCTCCGACACCGGAGCTAAGCTGTCGCGGATGGTTCCCAGGCTACAATTTCGGATCCCTTGCGAGCGCAAAACAGAGATGGAAGGCAGCGTACCTTGCCAGGGTGGATTATTTGGCAAGCGACCAATATGAGCTTGTTTCCCGCTATCTAAAACATCTTCAGCAACAGCATTCTGGCGCGAAGTCATCCATGCATTAGACGCAACCGGCAGGTTCTACAAAGATCATTGGTTTCCGCCTTATCCACTCTCTCATAGGGAGAATGTGCCGCCAGGAACGGTGCGAATTTCCGCAGCGGCGGACGAACTGACGCGAAGTCACATTTTCTGCCAGGTCATATCTACGCGCACCGGAATGTCGTTGCTGATGGGAATGGCCAGAAACGAGGGCCGGATAATTTTGAAATCGGAGCAGGTGGCCGGAACGATGCCTGTGATGCGAACCTCGTTGCCCTGGGCCGTGCGCTGTAAGGGCACATGGTTGTAGTGAGCGGTCTGGCCGGCAAACTGGACCTCGAGATTGGCATAGATGGTGCCGGAAGTTGTTTCGGCTTGCGGCAATTGAGTGCGTACCACGACCATGGGAAATTGCGCGCCGCGTGTGACTTCCAGCATGTGCAGATCTCGGTTGCTGTCGCCGGAGTTGAAAGACTTGACCGGGGCCGCGATGAGGAAATCGCAGACTCCGGCGTGGCACACTCCCTTACCTTTGGCTGCGTTACTGACGCCATCCACCTGATGCATGGGATGGGTCATGTGGTAAGAGAGGGTCGACTTGACCAGGACCCACTGGGTGTCAGCGCGGCAAAATGCGGGCAGGGTGACGAACAACAAGGCAACGAGAATTTTTCGATTCGCAAAGAAGATTCGTTTCACGGATGCTCCCAGAACTTCAAGTGGATTGGCCAAGATACTGACACGATGGAGGCCCCATACGCCACGACCGTTGTCCACGCCACAAAGGCGTGGGCTGAGGCGATGCCGTGCACCTTTTCGCCCTTTTCTTCCTGGCTGAGGGCCATGGAGCCCAGGATAGGAGTGAGGATCATTCCGGGGCCATGGATGAAGGCCAAGGCACGATGGACGCGGATGGCGCCGCGCGGTTTCACCCCGGGGACCTTTGGCGCGAAGATGGCGAAGTAGGCAGTGGCTCCATACATCGCCGCTGTCAGGGAACCCAGAGCAATATGCACATCCACATTGGCTGAACTGGGATCGACGATGGTTAGGGTTCCGGTGGTCTTATCATAGTGCTGCTTGGCTCCGCCCCCGGCGATGACCGCAGCCAACATGGGGACGGCAGTGATGAGTCCGAGTTCCTGATGGATTTTGAGCATGTGGGTCCGCTTGTTGAGGCGGGCCTGCATCTGCGGGTTTGACTGGATCTGGGTGGAGCTGAAGCCGAGGCCTTGCAGCGAAAGGCCGTTACTGGAAGGCGGCGCGGCTAGGTTATTTTGATTTTCCGGCGAAGGCTTCGGAGCGGACTGTGGTGGCGCCGGATCCTGTGCTGGCTGCTTTTCCGGGACCGAAGGCAATCCAAGTTCTTCCAGGGTAGGGACTGCGGCCAGCGTGGTTGGATTGGAAGAAGAGGAAGCAGGCGCAGCGGAAGATGTTTGAGCGAAGCAAGGCGTAGTAAATGGGATGAGGCAGGAGCAGGCGAGCATGAGGATTCTGGCAGGACGCAAATTCACAACTTTGCTTCACCTCCGTTGAGTCGAAGCCCAGGTTTCGATCGGTTCGTACTTTTCGGATCGATGCAGACGGTTGCTGCAAGGCGGCGTTCTGAAAATTTTAAGACTTTAGAGTGCGGGCGTACTCCGAAAAATCCACTATAGCATCTGCGCACGAGGTAGAGCCAGCCCGCCGCTCGGGAAGGGAATGGTTTCACGCGCGAGCTGGCTCACTGTGGTGTGGGGAGGCGGCGTATTTTGACAAGCATGCGGCGACCCGCTCTAGATACCGAGGACGGCGCGATAGCGGACCTGATTTTTTTTCAGGCGAGCGACCGCGTCATTCACCCTGGCCATGGGGAAGGCTTCGGTGATGGCTTTCACTCCATGGCGCGCGGCGACGGTGAGCATCTCCCGCAACATGCTGGGACTGCCGCTGGGGCTGCCGGCTATGCTGCGCTGCCCGGCGATCAGCGGAAAGGCGTGCATGGAAATAGGGCTGGGCGGCACGCCGACGACGGAAAGCGTTCCGCGCGGACGTAGGGCCGCCACCAGGGTGTTCCAGTCGGGATCCTGATTGATGGTGGAAAGAACCAGGTCGAAGGTGCCGGCAAGTTTCTTCATGGCTTCGTTGTCGCGGGAATTGACGAAGTGATGGGCGCCCATCGATTTTGCTTCGGCTTCCTTGGTGGGAGAAGTGGAGATGGCGGTGACTTCGGCGCCGAAGACGCGGGCAAATTGCAGGGCCAGATGGCCGAGACCTCCAATGCCAACCACGGCCATGCGGGAGCCGGGAAAAATGCCCGCGGTACGAATCGGGTTGTAGACGGTGATGCCTCCACACATCATGGGAGCGGTGTTTTCGCTTTCCAGAGCTTCCGGTACGGGGATGGCGAAGCGGGCATTGACGCGCACCTTTTCGGCAAATCCACCGTGGCGGCGCACGCAGGTGGCGACGCTCTGGGGGCAAAGATTTTCCTCGCCGCGCAGGCACCACTCGCAGGAACCGCAGGAGTCTGCCTGCCAGCCTACAGCGACGCGCTGGCCCAGGCTTCGATCCTTGACCTGGCTGCCCATGGCGGCGATGACGCCGACAATTTCATGGCCGGGAATGAAGGGATACTGGGTCATGCCCCAGTCATTGTCGATCAGGTGAAGATCGCTGTGGCAGATGCCGCAATGGGTGACGGCAATTTCCACCTCATTGGGCTTCAAGTCGCCCGCTTCGTATTTGAAAGGCAATAGCTCCGCGCCGGCGGCATGCGTGGCAAAACCATGGATGGTGCTCATTGGAATTGGTTCTCTACTTTCCCGGGATGGTTACAGTGAAAAAACGGCTTCAGAAACTGGAGTCTAAATGAAAATACATCACAGCCGCGAATATTTACGGCTGCACGTCGAGGGTGACAATCTGAGAACCGCTCAAGGCCAGATCCAAACGCTGCGAACCCAGGGCGACTGCGGTTTCGCTGTTGATGGTGAAGCCTTCGCTTTTTTGTGTTGGCTGCAGAATATTGGCCATCGACAAAGGCACCCCCGGCAGATCGTGATCTCCCAGCGTCGCCTGGGGCACGGGAGCCAGCAGTGTGACATACATGCGGTCGTTGGGATGGAGTTGGTTGAGGCGGGCGATGGTTTCGCCCAAGCCCAGCGGCGGCGCAGCCGGGTTGGGAATCAGGTGCAGGGTATGGTCGAGGGTGGTGCCATCGCTGACCAGGAGGCGAACAGGACCGGGTGCCAGTGTCTGCGGCAGGGTGACGCTGAGACGGACAATCCGACGCGGTCGTCGATACGGTCGCAGTGTCGCTTCCACAGTTATGCGGTCTCCGGCGTGCACCCGGTTGGCGAGCACGCGCGCATCGGCGAGTTCGGCGGAGTGAGTGCCAGCGGATGCGTCCAATGTGAGGGACACGGACCGAATGGACGGCAACTGGCGCGGATTTTGATACAGGCTCTCAAAGCGGCGCGCAACCGCCAAGGCGACTGGCAGGCTGGCGGCCTGCTGGTCAGTCGGCGCGATCCAGTCGTCGATGTGCACGGGAGGATAACCAGCGATGTCGATGGTTCCGTACAACTGGTAGGTGGAGGGATCGTTGTAGCCATTGGTGTCTTCCATGGCCTGATAGACAGTGGCGAGGACGGCGGCGGAGGTAAGGCGCGGATGCTCGACCACAGAATAACGATAGGTATGCGGCTGCGCGATGCCGCCCAGCGCTAGGGTGATGGGAATCAGGTGGGCCTGTTCGCCGAAGACGCCCAGGATGGCCGACTCGCGGTCCTGGGTAAACGCGCCGATGGTCTGGGTGGTGTTGATGATCTTAGTGGGAGCGAGTGGCGAGGCAATGGTGGCCACCACCTGGGCCTTGGTCATGGGCAGGGAAATATCGCCGAAGCGGGTGATGGGATGGCCGCAGGCCAGGAGCTGTTTCGGATCCACGTAGGTGACGGTGCAGGTTGCGGCCATATTGAAGTCCCCGGCAACGATGACGGCACTGATGGCGGATCCGGGCACTACCGGTGCAGGATCGGCTGCGGTTGGGTCGGCGCTGCCCAGGCCGGATACCGGCGTAAGGCCGTAGGCGCGGAAGCGCTGCTGAAACAGGGCGATGGCTCGCGGGGAGAAGCCGTCAAAGACCATAGGAGTAGCGATGGGCTGAACGGGACTTTTCGCGGGAGACGGCAAGGATAAAGCTGGGGGATCGGTCAGTGAGGATGACAACGGGGAAGCCAAGGAGGCTGTTTCGGCGGCTCCGGGGGCAGAGTCTAGGGGTGCCAGCGGGCCGGCGTGCAGCATTTGTTTGCTATCGTTTTCCTTTAATACTTCAAGCATTTGTTCAATGGGCGTGATGCCTGCGATGGGCTGCTTGGTGAATTGGCCGATACGGTATCCGATGGCTCCCACCAGCTTGCCGTCAATATAGACGGGACTGCCGCTCATGCCGGCAACCACGCCGTCGTATTCGGCCTGGGTGCCCGTGAGGCGCGCCAGAATCATGTCCTTGCCAGGACCGATGGCGTCACGAAGGACGCCGAGAATTTCCACATCGAACGGCTCCGGGGTGCTGCCCTGAAACACGGTATAAGCGGTGCCATGGAGGCCGGCGCGCACCAGTGACAGCGGATAGATGGGCTGTGCGATGTTAGCTGGAGCGCCGGGGAGGATCTGGGCTGGAGCGACCGCACTTACCGGAGAATGCTGCGCGAGCAGGCAGGGACATCCTGCGGATGCCAGAAGAAGGCAGAGGGGCGGGACGAACTTTCGGTGAAGAATATGCACACTACCAGAGTAGAGCGGAAGCGGCGGTTGCGAAAGTGGGCGCGTACCGCATTATCTTCCGAATGGAATGTCCATGGACGCTCCAAGGGCGCGAGTTCGCGGATCGGCAATAGGACGGACGGACTCGATCAGTTGCGATGCGAAGGTCTTCTTTGCTCCGGGACGATAGAGGGCTCGATGGTTGAGTACATATGTTGCGCTGAGAAAGCCGATGGCCTGGCCGACCAGCACGTCGGATGGAAAATGCTGATTGGCCAGGATGCGGGAGATCCCGATCATTTCGGCAAATCCATAGGCGGGCGCGATTACGTACCATCGAGGGTATTCGCCTGCAATGACGCGGGCTAGCGCCATGGACGCGGTTGCATGGTCGGAGGGAAACGAAGAATCCCACTGATAATGGCTGGTGCCGAAGGGCCAGAAATCTCCGCGTCCATTGCCCTGCCGGGGACGCTGGCGATTAGTCACCAGTTTGGTCGCCAGCGTCACGGTTCCGGAATCGATGACGGCCTCTGCGCCCAGACGTCCGGTTTCCGCAAGCTTGGGATTCTTTTGCGCCAGACCGACAAAGTAAATCCCCGCGCCTTCGGCGCCGGTCGCAAAGAACGAGCCAAAGTCTGAGATTTTGTTGGCTGTGTCGGTACGGCTGGCGTCCACGCCAGCTGCTTGCGCGGCGTCGGCATCATAGGCGAACGCGAAGCCAGTGGCCGCACCCAGAGGCGCGAGCCAGTAGGCATCTTTCGGCTGCAGTCGCAGCGGACTGGTGAAGATACCTTTGTCGTCCTGGC
>JAJYSL010000477.1 GCA_021793595.1 Acidobacteriota bacterium | reverse complement strand
TTCGCGAGTCACCTCGTCGGAGGGTCCCGCATGGACCGTCAGCAACGGTAGGCATTGTTGTCTGGCAAAGGCTTCCAATTGTCGGGCCACTACCGCAACGCCATCTACCTCATGAAATGCATCTGGGAAAAATGCAACGCGAGGAATCCGTTGCTTCACGGAATTGCCTCGGACGGGCTGTCGGGAAGGAGTTGAATGTCCATCGGATCGGCATACATGCGCTTGGCCGCCCATTGCACGGCGGCACTGTCTGCCAGACGAAAGACAGCAAAAATGCGCTCGATAAACTGCGGTGGGGCCTTCCAAAATGCGGAGATCGGCTGAAAACCGGTGCCTGTCTTATCGGGGTGGAAGACGCGCTCATCCCAACGGCGAGAGCCTTCCGGATTTTCCGGATAATACCGAATCACATCCAGCACGGAATGCGCGATACGGACTGGCATCGGGTCCCTGTACTGCGGCATAAAGAGCACATGGCTGCGCCGCTCCACCCGTATTTCCTGTACAAATTCAGGGAAACTCTGCGCATTGCTCAGATTGACAGCAGCACTCGGCTCATACGCATGACGATCTCCACCCGATACGATGGGGCGCTGCCAGCGGTCCGCAAGCGGTCGCACTTGCCGATTTTCCTCCCACTTGCGCATTCCATTGAATTCAAATGCGTGTACAAATGTGTGGTTCGCCTCTAGAAATTCATGCAGGCACCGCGCGTGACGTTGAGATCCCAGGCCGCATAGATCCCACAGGGGATGGTTGAAGACAATCAGCACTTCCGGAAACGCGTGCAGTCTTGCCAGTAGCTCCGTAAGGGCAGCATCTGTGGGTCTCTTTGTATATTTGTGCAGATCGGCTGTGATCTCCCGCGCCTCGCTGACTGGCAAATTATGCACGCCGAAATGAAAAATCGTGCCGCGCACGGGGACGCTCCACTCCAGAGACAGCGGCACCTCCGCGGTCTCTGTCGCCAGCCGCAACAAAGAGGGGGCCTGGATCGAGTCATGGTCCGTCAACGACACCAGACTCGACAACCCGAGCCCGCTCTCAATCTGGTTTCGCTCAACGTCGAATGCCTGCCGGGGTGTCAATGGCGATGTCCAATAGGCACGTGAAAAATCTACGGGAACAACGGACTTCCGGTACTGGCGCTCCAGTGTTCGCTGAATAAATGGCCATTTTTCCGTGAACGCGGGGATGAACTGGAGCTTCTCTTTGGAGTGCTTGGTATGACTATGTAGAGATACGCCAGTGCGATAGTCGCTGGCACAGTTCGGTATTCTCTTTGAGCAGGAAACCTTTGTTAACAACAACGGAGACGAACCTCGATGGCGCTACAATCCTATGTCTTGCTGCGAATGTCTTGCTGCGAACGGCCTACATGAGCATGAAAACTGAAGGCTATTGGATATAGACTACATAATCTGACATTTGGTTATCGGAATTATACTTTATATTTGAAAAAACATTGACCGCAATGGATTGTTCTCCAGGGCCGACGCATATAAATATTTACGGCAAAACAGTTACCATCCTGATTCCGTTCGAGTGGTCAGGAAGAAATTAATATGCGTAGACCCTGATTGTTCTCCCACTCGCTCTTTCGCGGTTGAAGTGAAACTCGGAGGTTCGAGGCCAGGGACCAAATACATTCCTGCCACGCTGCGATGACCCTCGTTTCAACCCCATACAATTCTATCCGCTAACCACGACGGAACCGAAATTTACGGATAAAATTTTCAGTGCGCGCCAAAAAGTCCTTGCAATGCGTTGCCCAACGTGTTCGGTTTGGATGGCTGCCCAGAATTGGCGGGATTGCCGGACGCAAAAACGCTGGCATCGACGTTAAACACAGGGCTGCTGGTAGTTCCACGCACCGTTAGCGGAATGCCGTCCGTCGCAACTCGTTGGCTAAAGATGCCCGGCAGTACCGACATCACGCTAGTGGCGACAGCCCCCAGACCGCCTTTGCCACTCAGCTTCGCCAGCAGGTTGAAGTTCAACTGGCCACCGGGCAGAATGGTTCCGCTGCCGGTCGCCTGGCCAAGGGCTGGCACGACGGCCAAAATGTTCGTTATCGCAATGACCTGCGGCGTGTCTTTCAAATCTGCTCGAAATGTCTGAATATCGGTCACATTGCCCGTGCCACCGCCCAGGCTGTTCAGCGCGGAAATGGCCGATAGCTTCGACCCTAGATCGTAGCCTGCAAGCTGCGTATTTCTCACATCCACAGGCCCGGTGATGACCAGATCGTTCATCGGCCCATCGATCGCCAGCGTGGTGGAAAGCGCCCCGCCGTGCAGCACGGAGCCATGCGGAAGTGTCACCCCGAAAGCCGGGAGCAGCGCTTGCAGCGCATTTAAAGAGAGGTCGCGGCCATCGAGCTGGAGTTCAATTTGCGGATGCCCTGGCAACAACTGATACGTCCCATTCAGGTTGGCCGTAACTGGGCCTGCCATGATCGTTGCGCGAGAAATATTGCCGATCTTGGATGCAAGATTGTACGTTGTGCTATAGGTCAATTTCATCGGAGTGCTGGCGGGCTTGCCTTGCGCGGAGAACAGCATCCGATTGCCCACGACATCTCCGCTGCTGGTCACCGTAACGGCGTCGGACGCCATCTTCGCCGAAACGTCCAGCAGGCCAGAAATACCCGCTTGTTCGTCCAGAAATCCCGCAGCCACGGGATCGATGTGTTGCATCGTCAGCTTGGCATGAAATGGGGTCAGCGCGCTGTCGCTTGGGTTCATGGGGCCAGCAGCTCCTGTCAGTTTCACAGTACCGTCCGCAGGCAGACGAGCGGCCAACTGAAAAGGAAATTGCGTCGTGAAGCTGAAGTGGCTGACGGAAAGGTCGATCCCGCTGTAGACCCGTGACGGCCCCATTGGAGGCACCGTACCCACCGTGGCCCGCCCATTCTGGATATGAATGCTATCGACAGAAAAGATTTCAGGCTGCGAATTGCTTTGCGGAGTGCTTTGGGTATTGCCCGCAGGGCCGGCAGCGGCGCCCGTTGTACCCAGCGATGAATAATTCCATCTGCCATTCGCTGCCTGCAAAAGTTGCATGTCCGGATTGATAATGTCCAACTTCGTCACGTCCAATTGCTTGTGGAACAGCAGCAGACCAAGATTCACGCCGACGTGGAGTTGTTTGGCCCGCAAAAAAGGCTGCGTGCTGAATGCAGGATCGTCCGCGATGACGAGGTTGTCGGCAACCATGCCGCCTTTAAAAATATTCAGCGAAAGATTGCCGATCGTCACCTTGCGCCCTAAAGTGGCCGATAATCTCTGCTGCAAAATGGGCAGAAAAGTGTTGGTGCTTACGAAGAGAGGCAGCGTCATCGCCATTACCAGCAACACGACAACCAGAACACCCACGATCACGGCAACGCGCTTCATTTCTTGCCTCCCGTAAGCAATTCGCCGAACTATTATTCCATCATCATAATAGGAGAATCCGGCCAAGCTCGCTAAAGACCCCGCGCGGGGCCTTACCACAGGTTGGGATACTGGCAGTCCTTAAAAGGATTTCTGAATCCCGAAACAATCTACAGTTTCCAGTAAACTTTCTTCCAGTATGGGCGGCGTGTCGATTCCACCAGTTC
>JAJYSL010000476.1 GCA_021793595.1 Acidobacteriota bacterium | reverse complement strand
TGGCGGCCCGTATCCTTCCACCACCATGGCGGAAGAAGATTCTGAAGTGCTGTTTCTGGCGAAAGAAGATGTGCGCCAGTTCCTGATGCAGCATCCGGAGGTGGCCTTGACGGCACTGGCAATCCTAGCAAAGAAGCTACGCACGGTTGCATCCCTGGCCGAGCAACTCTCTTTGAAGGATGTCAGCCAGCGACTGGCAACGCTGCTGCTGGAGGAGGCACGACGGAAGAACGCCCACCTGCAGAATGGCGTTTCCTTTCCTTTGACACTGTCGCACTCGCAATTGGCTTCCCGGCTGGGGTCGGTGCGCGAGGTGGTCACGCGCAGCCTGCAAAAGCTGGTCCAGCAGGAAATTGTGGCTATCCACGGTCATCGCATTGCCATCCTCAACCTGCAAGCACTCCGCTCCCAGGCCAACCCACATCCCAAACTTTCAACTGAGGACGACCCTGGGCGTTAGTCCCAACCGCAAATCCAGGCATACCTAAGGTCCAGGGTGGTCCGAAACCATTCTCGCGAGGTACGTGATGGCCGTCACGGAGGAATACAGGGTAGGAGTGAGACCGTATTTCTGAGTGTTCTCTTTCGGAGGATTGGCATGCCGTATCTCGATCAGGGACATATCGAGGCCCTTTCGCTGGCAGAATTTCAAACCCAGCGGCCCTACCCCTGGATCAGCATTCCCACGGCTCTGACAGAAGAGGGCTTTGAACGCCTGCGAAATGCAATGCCAGAGGTGGAATCGTTCAATCGCGTGGTGGGCGTGAAACGCGGATATGGACAGGCTCCGCATGACCGCTACATCCTGCACTATCGACCAGGTATGGAATTGCCTGAACCCTGGAAGGAATTCGTCGCGGAGTTGGAGGGCGAAACTTATCAATCCTTCCTTCGCCGGATGCTGGGGCCACAGAAATTTATTCTGACGCTGGAATGGTACTACGCTTGGCAAGGCTGTTCGGTTTCGCCGCACTGTGATGCCCGGCGGAAATTAGCCACCCACATTTTCTATTTCAACACCGAAGAAAACTGGGATACCGAATGGGGCGGGCAAATCCTGATGCTCGATGATGAAGGCCGGTTCCACCCGCATTCTGCTCCAAATTTCGACGATCTGAAGGTCGCCGCGGCTCTGATTCCTCGTGGGAATGAGAGCCTGTTTTTCCAGCGAACGGACCATTCCTGGCACGGCGTGCGTCCGCTGCAATGCCCGCCTGGAACGCTGCGAAAGCTGTTTATCGTCACCGTGAACGTGCCCACTTTCCAGGTATGGTGGCGACGCGTACGCGGGAAAGATCCGGACGGGTATCGCCTGACAACAACCCCAGCGGTCGAGGAGAGCAATCATCCCTCCTCGGCTTTAGCCAGAAAGTAAAGGTTTCCCAGGACGGCGCGATCACCACCGCCCTGAATTCACACGAAAGAAGGGCTAGTGCATGCAACTCTCAGAAACAATGGTCGCGCCGAAGCCGACACATACCCCAGTTTGCAAGAAGGCGATCCGCGAACCACGGGTGCTGAACGAGGCGTACGAGTATGAGAAGCCGTCGTCTTTCTCACGCGGCTTGCGCATGGATATCAAAGGGGTCACGATCCTCTTGATTTCCGGAACGGCCAGCATTGATGAACATGGAAAAACCGTCCATGTTGGGGATTTTCGTGCCCAGATGAAACGCACACTGCACAATATCAGTGGCCTTTTGGCGGCAGAGGGCGCAACCTGGAACGACGTGGTCAGAACCACCTGCTATCTGCGTGATATCGAGCGCGATTATGAAGCGTTCAACGAGATCCGGACGCAATTCTTCCACGAACAGGGACTCGACCCTCTGCCGGCATCGACAGGGATCCAGGCGATTTTATGCCGGCCTGATCTGCTGATCGAAATTGAAGCCATGGTCATGTTTGAGACGGCTTAGGGGTACGGAACCACGGGCCAACCAGAACAGCAGCGTTTATGCGCCCGCTTTCGTTGCCCCGATCCTGGAAAAGAATTCCGGGACACCCCGAATTCCAAGCCGCAAACGGAATAGGGCTCCCGCGAATGTGTCATCGGGCGCTCGATCTACCGCGGCGGTGGTGACATAGATGTCGGAATAGTCGTCGCCGCCGAAGGTCAGGCTGGATACTTTGCGGGCTGGAATCGAAATGCGACGATCTTCTTTGCCATCGGGAGTGTAGCGAATCAGGCAGCCGCCATCCCACATCGCCGACCACAGAAAACCCTCCGAGTCCAAAGTTGCGCCATCGGGAAAACCGTCTTGCTCGGAAACTTTGGCGAAGATTTTCTGGTTCGCGATGGCCCCGGTTTCTCGGTCGTAGTCGAAAGTATAGATTTCATACGCATGCGAGTCCGTGTAATACATGGTGCGGTTGTCGTGCGAGAATGCCATTCCGTTGGAGCAGCCGATGCCTTCCAGCACAACCGTAAGAGTGCCGTCGCGGTCGAGCCGATACAGCCTGCCCTTGTGGCTGGGCGCCGACATGGTACCGCAAAAAACACGCCCCTCGGGATCGGCGATCACATCGTTAAATCGTGAGTCGGCCTCTCCTGGGATGGACTCCACGAGGATCGTCAGCTTGCCGTTGTGCCAGCGCCCGATCGCTCCGCGCGCCATAAACAGCAGCAGGGCCCCATCGCTCTGAATCGTAAAACCCCCTACAGGCTCGCCTTCAAAGCACATCTCATGCGTGTCGGTGGCGGGATCGTAACGAAAAATCCGTCCATTCGGAATGTCGCACCAATACAGACGCTTCTCCATTGGGTGCCAGAGCGGATTCTCGCCTGTATGACATCCGTAATCCGCGATCAATTGCGGGGTCGATGAGACCAGTCGGGTTGTGTCATCGTGCGTCATGCATTGCTCCTATCGGACGATCTCGGCAGGCTTCATCTCCTCATAGCTACGGACGACCAAATCCGCCAATGTTCCGCCGTCGTCGATTGTACTAATTTCACCCAGGGCAGCGCGTACTCCCTTTTCGCGAACCATTTGCTGCAGCGACACGCTGGAGGGGTCCTGTGGATTGTCATAAAGAAGCGCAGCGGCAATTCCATGGCTGAGGGCGATCGGGCTTGTGCCGTATTCGATGGCCAGGCATGCCGGGCCCACCAGACGGTCATTGCGCGACAATTTGCGCAGCGGATCGCGTGCGTTTCGTTCAATGGGATCGACAATTTCCCGCTTTTGATATTTGGCAATCGCTGCTTCAGCAAACTGCCGTTGCTCTTCATGGTCGAAGCCGTATCGGCGGCAGAGCGCCTCGCTCGATTCCTGATATGCCTGACGTGCCAGCTGCACGATTTCAGGGTCGTTGGCCGCTTCGCTCAATAGTCGATAGCCTTTGCGATGGCCGGCGTATGCAACCACGGCATTGATGCAGTTGTAGGTAAACAGTTTGCGGATCAATCCGCCCTGAAAGTTTTCCTTAGGCGCAAGTCCCTGGACGGGAGGAATATCGCCGACGAACGCATCTTTGTCCGCGGGCATTTCCCACATGTCCTGCGCCTTCAGGCTCAAAGGATCGGTCGCTCTCATCTCTTCGGTAGGCTCAATGGTGGAACGAAGGATCATAGTTTCGACAATTCCCACTTCATGCGCAAACCACGCCTGTTTTGCCGG
>JAJYSL010000475.1 GCA_021793595.1 Acidobacteriota bacterium | reverse complement strand
GAACCATGCCAGCGGAGCCCACAGCCATCGCCGCGTGGAAACATACAATAGAGAGACGGAAAAATATGCGAACCCGATGAGGCCAAGAATCTCCGGGTAAGAAAAATCAATCCAGGCAGCGGCGCCATGAGTCGTTCGCCGAAAAATTGCGAACACTCCAACGATCGTCAGAAAGCCCACGATCCGCAGCCCCAGAAATATACGGGCGTGCCGAGTGTCGCGATCGGGAACCATCCAGAAGAGAATCGCGCCCGTCAGCCCAAGCAGTGCCCAGGCAGCCGTCGATAGTCCCATCCGAACGGGATCGCCCTTTTCAGCATTGGCGAGGATCAGCCCCAAAACTATCAGGCCGACCGAACGCGAGAGAATGTGCCGCCAGAGGGCAACGTAAGACGGGTTGCGCTTCAGCCTTCCCGCGATTGCAATGGGCATCGACATACCCACGATGAACAGGAAGAAGGGAAACACCATATCCACATAGGTCATCGCGTCTTGCTGCATGTGGGCGTGATAGGTCCACCATGGAAGGCCGTGTACTCCGGACAGATCGTTCACAAAGATCATGACCATCATCGTCAGACCGCGAAACACGTCAATGGACGCGATGCGACCGGTCGGGGCGGTAACGGTGGCGGGCGTGGCGACCAGCGTAGGCGAGGCGCTCATTGTGCCTCCGCCGGTTGCGTTGCTGGATGAGTCAGGTCTAGCCCTCGGTCAACCGCGTCCAGCAATTTGCCCGATGGATCGCTTTCATATTCCCAGAACATCATGCCTGCCAGACGATGATCGATGACGTATTTGCATTTTAGCGCCAAGGATTCCGGATCTTCATAAGAAACAAAAATCTGTTTCTGAGCGTTGTAGAGGTAGGGCACGGAGGCCTTTGCATCCCAGTAGCGAGTGAATCCCTCGCGATTCATGTCCTCGGTCAGCTTGCCGTAGGTCGAGTAGGCATTGGGCACCGGATCTCCGGGTTGAAACAGGCCATGATTGGTTGCGGCTACATGGCCCCAGACATGTCCGTAAAAGGGAACGCCCAGAACGATCTTGTTCGCCGGAACGCCAGCCGCTTCAAATTCTTTGACAGACTTGTCCGCGGAAACTCCCTTCGGGTCGGCCGGATCGGCGAACAGAGGAGCATGATTGCCGGTGATCTTGTCATTTCCCGGTTCGTAGTAGTCGTAGGCCATCAGGTTGACCGTGTCCACATATTTCTGCACCTTGTTCATCTCTGTGTGCTCAAGGAATTTTTCAGTCGAACCAGCCGCAATGGTGATGTAAAGATGGCGATGCAGCTTTTTCTGCATCTTGTTGAAGCGCGAACGCAGTTCTTTCAGCACCAGGGTGTAATTCTGCTTGTCTTCCGGACGAAATACGTTCCCGGGGGCGCCCGCCATGGCAGGATATTCCCAATCGATGTCCAGCCCATCCAGGTTGTAGCGGGTAATAAAGTCAGCGACGCTGTCAATGAACCTTGCGCGGCTGGCGGGGGTCAACGTCGCATCGGAGAAACGGCCGGACCACAGCCAACCACCGACGGAGACTAGGACGGTCAAGTCGGGATTTTCTTTTTTCAGACCTACCAGCATTGCCAGATTGGCTGCGTCGGAGGGGTCACCCTCCACGATGCGTCCCTGGTGGATGTTCGCAAATGCGAAATTAATGCGCGTCAGCTTTCTTGCGGCGACCTGGTCTGCTGCCAGGACCGTATTACCAGGAAACACATACGCTGCGATTACATATGTATCGCTCTTGGCCTGTGCGGACGCCGAGAAGAAGAATAGCGGAACAATCGCCAGCAGAGCAATCTTCAACCAGCCGCTAACCGCGGCGGGTTCCCAAAACGCGCATCTGGACAAAAATCCACGCTTTTGCAAATGAATGGCTGAGATCATAGGTCCTCCTCCTGCATTCTAAGCATTGTTAACTGTAAATTTACGCCAGGAATCAATTGCACTGGATTTTGGGACGAAATCGGTTCAATGCAAGTATGCTGATGGGAAGCGGTCACTCCTGCTTTTCCGTCCCTCTACAACAACAGGAGAACCGCTGTGGTTGTGAACTTCGATGTGGAAACAACACGGCTGCATAATGGAACTTTGCTGTCCCTGTCGCGTGAACTGCCTTGATCCCTGGTGCCACGCGAACCCATGCCTTCTGTATTCAACCTAAGGAAGAGATGCGAATCGAATATGCAGAATGAAAATCGCGCGAAAGCACTGAAAGCCTGTTCCATCTACGTCTCCGGCGATCGAACCCCACGAAATATGCGAAAGCTGCGATGGGCGATGCCCGTGTTGTTTCTTTTGCTGGCGATGCAACTGAGGGCGCAGCAGACAACCTCCCCGGACTTCAGCAGTATCGATCGGATCATGGCGGCTGCGCTCAAGGCCAACACAGTTCCGGGAGCGGTGATTCTTGTCGGCCACGACGGCCATATTGTGTTCCACAAGGCGTACGGCAATCGCTTTACGATTCCAGCGCCAACCGCCATGACGGAAGACGCCATCTTCGATATGGCGTCATTGACCAAGGTGATCGCCACCACAACGGCTGCGATGCAGCTCTACCAGCAGGGCCGCTTTCGCCTGAACGATCCGTTATCGAAATATCTTCCTGAGTTTGCCGCAAACGGAAAAAAGGACATCACCATCCGCCAGATTATGACGCATTATTCCGGGTTGCCGCCTGACCTGGATCTAAGCTACCCGTGGACTGGGAAGCAGACGGCGTATGACATGGCATTTGCGGTGAAGCCTGAACGTCCGCCCGGAACTGCGTTTCGCTACAGCGACATCAACTTCATCATGATGGGCGCGCTGGTCGAAAAACTCAGCGGCATGACCCTTGACGAATATACCGCGAAGTATGTCTTCGCTCCGATGGGAATGGCCCACACGCGATTCCTGCCCCCCGAGTCCTGGCGTGCGCAGATTGCGCCCACGCAATACGATGAAAATCATCACATGCTCCAGGGCGTGGTGAACGATCCCACATCCAGAAGAATGGGCGGCGTCGCCGGACATGCCGGTCTGTTCAGCACCGCCAACGATCTATCGACCTTCGCGCAGAACCTGCTCGACCTGCTGGCGGGGAGGCAGAGCAAATTTCCGCTGAACCGGCTGACCGCCGAGAAGATGACGACTCCGCAGAGCCCTGCGACCGCTGTCGCTTTGCGCGGCCTGGGATGGGACATCGAAAGCCCGTTTTCCGGCAATCGCGGTGAATTGTTTCCGGTGGGCGGCTTCGGGCATACGGGCTGGACTGGAACCGACATCTGGATGGATCCCTGGAGCGATAGCTATGTCATTTTTCTAAGCAACCGCAATTATCCCGATCGCCGTCCCAACACCATTCCACTGGAAGCCAAACTGGCCAACGCTGCCGCCCAGGCGCTGGACATTCAGGTTCCAGAGTCGGGACGGGAAATTTCTCGACTCACCGGCTACAACGAATCGCTTACAGATATGCGCAGGTGGCCCAGCCGCAACGGCACCGTGGAAACAGGCATCGACGTATTGGAGCAGGAAAATTTTGCTCCGCTGGCGGAGTTGAAGAAAAATCACGGCGGACATTTGCGTGTGGGCGTGCTCAGCAATCAGACTTGGTTGGATAGTCATGGCCGGCGCACCAT
>JAJYSL010000474.1 GCA_021793595.1 Acidobacteriota bacterium | reverse complement strand
GGAGTCTAGGTCCACCATGTTTCCAGCTTCCTTGGCTGCCTGCGTTCCTGTATTCATCGCAACGCCGACGTCCGCCTGCGCCAGCGCCGGAGCATCGTTGGTTCCGTCGCCCGTCATTGCAACTAGCTTGCCTTCGCTTTGTTCGCGGCGGATCAGATCCATTTTGTCCTTCGGCTTTGCCTCTGCTAGAAAGTCATCCACACCGGCCTCACGCGCAATCGCCGCTGCGGTCAGCGGGTTGTCACCTGTAATCATGATGGTGCGGATGCCCATCGCGCGAAGTTGCGCAAACCGTTCCCGCATTCCCCCCTTCACAATATCTTTCAGATGGATAACGCCCAGAGCGCGATTGTTTTCTGCAACCACCAGTGGCGTGCCTCCGCTGCGCGCAATTTCTTCTACATCTACGCCCACTTCATCTGCCATTACTCCGCCTGATTGCTGCAAGAATTTTGCAATCGAGTCAGCTGCGCCCTTACGGATCACGCGACCGTCCACGTTGACGCCGGACATCCGTGTAGTCGCACTGAAAGGAACAAACTCCGCATGCATGGTTGTCAGGTCGCGCCCGCGCAGTCCGTAGGTTTCTTTGGCCAATACCACGATGGAACGGCCCTCCGGTGTCTCGTCGGCAAGAGAAGAAAGTTGCGCGGCGTCGGCTAGCTGGTCCTTACTCACCCCCGGCGCTGGTAGAAATTCCGTAGCCTGCCGATTGCCGAAGGTAATCGTTCCGGTTTTATCGAGTAGCAGAGTATTCACATCCCCGGCTGCCTCCACCGCGCGGCCAGACATGGCCAGTACATTGTGCTGCACCAGGCGGTCCATCCCCGCAATGCCAATGGCGGAAAGCAATCCGCCAATCGTCGTGGGGATCAGGCAAATTAGCAGGGATACAAGCACGAACACGGTTTGCGGTGAGTGCGAATAGATGGCGATCGGCTGCAGCGTTACCACAGCCAGCAGAAAAATAATCGTCAATCCAGCCAGCAGAATGTTCAGCGCAATTTCATTCGGAGTCTTCTGCCTCTCCGCGCCTTCCACCAGAGCAATCATCTTGTCGATGAAGGTTTCGCCGGGGTTGGATGTAATACGAATCTTGATTTGATCCGACAGGACCCGCGTGCCGCCTGTGACCGCCGAACGATCCCCACCTGATTCGCGAATTACCGGAGCGGATTCTCCGGTGATTGCAGATTCATCCACGGAAGCGACGCCATCGATAATCTCTCCGTCGCCGGGTATCATCTCTCCGGCGGATACAACAACAATATTGCCGGAGCAGAGCTTGGAGCTGGGTACCTGCTCAAGAATTCCCTTGTCGTTCAATCGGTTCGCCATCGTCTCGGACTTGGCCCGGCGCAGTGCATCTGCCTGCGCTTTGCCGCGCCCTTCTGCCATCGCTTCTGCGAAGTTGGCGAACAGTACCGTGAACCATAGCCATAGCGTGATCTGGAGATCGAAAATCCAGGGCGATCCGTGGATCCATATATTCTTCAACAGCAGCACGGTAGTGATGACGCTGCCAATTTCAACCACGAACATGACTGGGTTCCGCATCATGTTCATCGGATTCAACTTGGACAAAGAATCGATCAGCGCCCGCCTCGCGATTTGCGCATCCCAGATCGATCGTCGATGAGACTCTTTTGTTTTTGTCATGTTGCTTTCTCCAAAGAACGCCGAGTCTAGAAAGTTTTTCCCGCATACATCAAGAGGTGCTCCAAAATCGGCCCAAGCGTGAGCGCGGGAAAGAAGGTCAATGCGCCGACAATGATGATGGTCCCCGTCAATAAAATGGTGAATAACGGTGTTGTCACCGGAAACGTACCCGCAGACGCAGGAGCAATTTTCTTTCTAGCCAGGTTTCCCGCTACCGCTAACATCGGCACAATCATCAGAAATCGTCCACTCAACATCACGAATGCAAGCGTCAGATTGTAGTAATTTGTATTGGCATTGAGGCCAGCGAAGGCGGAGCCGTTATTGCCTGCGGCAGAGCTGAATGCATAGAGAATCTCCGATAGCCCGTGCGGACCCGCGTTGGCCAAGCTACTAAGTCCCAGATGCGGTAGTAGTACAGTGACGCCGGAAAAACACAAAATCAGAAGCGGGAAGACCAGTACGTACAGCATCGCCATCTTCACGTCATATGCCTCAATTTTCTTACCGAGATATTCCGGTGTTCGACCGACCATCAGCCCGGCAATAAAGACAGAGAGGACGACGAAAATCAACATGCCATACATCCCCGCTCCCACTCCACCGAAGATGATTTCTCCCAGCATCATGTTAACCAATGGAACCATGCCGCCGAGCGGCGTGAAGGAATCATGCATTGCGTTCACCGCACCGCAACTGGCGTCCGTGGTGACAGTGGCGAACAGCGCCGAGTCGGCAATCCCGAAGCGGACCTCCTTACCCTCCATATTGCCGCCGGTCTGCATTTCCGACGCTTGCAGCGCCACTCCATGTGTTAGCGGGTTGCCCCTCGCTTCCGCCCAATACACGGTCGAGACACCTGCAAAAAATAAAATTCCCATGGCTGCAAAAACTGCCCAGCCGTGCCGTGGCGAGCCCGTCATGCGTCCCAATGTGACGGTCAATCCTGCAGAGATCGCAAAGATCGAAAGCATTTCCAGCAGGTTCGATAATGGTGTGGGATTTTCAAACGGATGCGCACTGTTCGCATTGAAGAAACCGCCGCCGTTGGTTCCCAGCATTTTGATAGCCTCCTGGGAAGCGACAGGGCCCTGTGCGATGGTTTGAGTGGCGAAAGTTTGAGCGACGGATTTCCCAGCGCTATCCTGCGTCACAATCTTCTGCGGTTCGAGTAAGTGTGCAGTGTCGTAAGGATGCAGGTTTTGCACCACCCCCTGCGATACCAGCACCAGCGCAAGCACGATGGAAAGCGGTACTAATACCCAAAGCATCGCGCGGGTGACATCCACCCAGAAATTTCCAAGCGTATTCTGCTCGCGCCGGCTGATGCCGCGAATCAACGCAATCGCCAGTGCAATGCCTACGGCGGCCGAGGCAAAGTTGTGGTAGGCAAGCCCGGCCATCTGCGTCAGATAGCTCATGGTCTGTTCCGGCACGTAGGCCTGCCAGTTGGTGTTTGTCGTAAAAGATGCCGCGGTATTCAACGCCAGCACCGCCGGCACATTCGGCAAATGTTGCGGGTTCCAGGGAAGCCATTGCTGCACGCGCTCTATCAGATATAGCAACAGCATCGATACCACGCTGTAGAGCAGCATCGCGACCCCGTATTCCGTCCATCGCATTTCCTTGTCTGCTTCCACGCCCGTCAGCTTATACAGGCTGCGTTCCACGGGGACAAGGAATGGGTCAAGAAATGTTTTGCGACGCTCAAAGACATTCGCCATGTAAATGCCAAGAGGGCGCGCAATCAACGCGATCAGTAGAAAGTAGAATCCTATTTGCAGCCAGCCATTCGCGGTCATGGTTAGAATTTCTCCGGGCTTAACAAGGCAAACACCAAGTAAACCAGCGTGGCGACTGAAATGAAAAGTAGAACACCGGTTTCGATGTGCATGCGATTACCTCAAACGCTCACAGCCGAGCGTATATCCAATGGCAAGTAGAAAAAACGCTATGGAACCGAGAACAAGCCAAAC
>JAJYSL010000473.1 GCA_021793595.1 Acidobacteriota bacterium | reverse complement strand
CCGCGCAGCAGCCGAAAAACAACATTGCCCGTGTCGCCATTCAAGCCCTCGCAGCCGTGCTCGGAGGGACCCAGTCCCTGCACACCGACGCATACGATGAAGCCCTGGCGTTGCCCACTGAAGAAGCCGCGCGCATCGCCCTTCGCACCCAGCAGATTCTCGCCTATGAGTCTGGCGTCGCCCAGACTGTCGACCCGCTCGGCGGTTCCTACTTCGTCGAAAATCTCACCCTGAAAATGGAACGGGGCGCGTTCGAGTATTTCGACAAGCTCGATGCCATGGGCGGCATGGTTCGCGCCATTGAGCAGGGATTTCCGCAAAAGGAGCTTGCCGAGTCCAGCTATCAATACGCCCGTGCCGTCGAGGCAAAGGAAAAAATCATCGTCGGCGTCAACGATTTTGTGGTCGAAGAAACTCCGCAGCAAATTCTCTACATCGACGAAAGCGTCCGCGAGTCACAGATGCAAAAACTCAAGCACCTGCGCGCTCGCCGCTCAGCCGACGAAGTCGCTCGTCGCTTGCATGCCTTGCGCCAGGCCGCGGCTCGCGAGCCTCGTGCCGAACAAGGAAAAATCTCCGACGCCAACACCATGCCGTATATTCTGGACTGTGTTCGCGCCTACGCCACCGTCGGCGAAATCTGCGAAGCGCTGCGCGATGTGTATGGCACCTATGAAGAATCCAGTTGGACGTAAAATCTGCCCCGCGGGATGAGGAAGATCTGTGACAATGCAATCCGGCAATAACCAGGAAAATCAATTCCCCATCCGTGTGCTGGTCGCGAAGCCCGGCCTGGACGGCCATGACCGCGGCGCCAAGGTCATCGCCCGCGCCCTGCGCGATGCGGGCATGGAGGTGATCTACACCGGTCTGCGCCAAACCCCGGAAATGATCGTCAATGCCTCCATCCAGGAAGATGTGCAGTGCATCGGCCTGAGTATTCTTTCGGGCGCGCACAACGCCATCGTCCCCCGTCTCATGGCTCTATTGAAAGAACGTGGTGCTGACGACATCCTGGTCGTTCTCGGCGGCACCATTCCCGCCCAGGACATCGACTTCCTCAAGCAACAGGGCGTGGCCGCCATCTTCGGCCCTGGAACACCCCTCGAAACCACCGTGGACTTCATCCGCGCCCACGTAAAACCTCGCACCGTCACCATTTAGAACCAATTCCACCTTCAACCGAGGAAGTACTGGAACTCCCGTGGGTATCGCGGTGTCTAACCCCGCATGGCCATAGTTGAGCCGATACAAATCCAAGAGGTATGGAAATCCTACGACTCGCTAGCCGCTGTGAAGGGACTGAGTCTCACAGTCCCGGCAAAGAGCGTGTACGGATTTCTTGGTCCCAACGGCGCTGGTAAATCAACAACAATCCGGATGATTTTGGGACTCCAACGGCCAGACCGTGGCAAAATCTCGTTGTTTGGAAAGCCACTGGAGTCGGACCGAACCAACCTATTGGCCCGAATCGGTTCCCTTGTAGAATCGCCATCCCTTTATCTTCACCTCACAGGACGGGAAAACCTTGAGGTACACCGGAGGCTCCTGGATGCGCCCGGCCGGGCGATCGCGGAGGCGCTCGATACCGTGGGGCTGAGTAGCGCGGCGGGTCGGGTCGTGCGCGGTTACTCGTCGGGAATGAAACAGCGGCTTGGTTTGGCTCAAGCCTTATTGGGGAATCCAGAGCTATTGCTTCTCGACGAGCCGACCAACGGACTCGACCCGGCCGGAATCCACGAAGTACGAACCCTGATTCGTGAATTGCCCGAGCGCCGAGGTGTCACTCTGTTTCTATCGAGCCATTTGCTGGCCGAGGTGGAGCAAGTGGCCACCCATTTTGCAATTATCACGAACGGACAGACGAAATTCGACGGAACCGCTGAGGAGCTGAAGCTCAGAAATCAGCCGGTAATTGTCGCCGAAGTGGACGAGCCAGAGCGGGCAAGCAGAATCCTGCAGCAACTGGACATCGCAGTCACGGTCGAACTGAACAGCATCGTAATCGCACCGCAGGTGGAATTCGCGGCTGCAGAAATCAACGCCTTATTGGTTCGCTCAGGCATTGCGGTTTCGCAGTTTGGTATACGCCAATTTACTCTCGAAGACGCATTTCTCGATCTCACGACGGACTTCGTCGAGAAAAGGGAACCCGCTCTCACATGACCTCACACGCGACTCTGATACAAGTGTTGTCGGCCGAAAGACTGAAGCTAAAAAGAACGATCGCCTTGAAAATGGTCGTTGTAGCTCCGGTTTCTGTAGTGCTGCTGACCCTGTTTATGGCATCGCAAGCGCCTTTCTCCACGCTGCACCAGGCCACTACCATGGATCTGTGGCGAGCCTTGTCGCGCGTGAATCTGCAATTTTGGGCAATATTAATGTTGCCCATGTACGTCACTCTGCAAACTGCGCTCGTTGCCGGGCTGGATCACACGGACAATCAATGGAAGGCTCTGTTCGCCCGACCCGTACCGCGCTGGACTGTCTATGTGGCCAAGCTTGCAGTGGTAGGAGCAATGGTTCTCGCAAGCGTGGCGATTCTGCTGGTAGGCATCCTGGCGGAAGGAAAGATCCTGCACTGGTACGCGGCCGAACTGAGATTTGGCGCGATTCCCTATGCTCTTCTGATTCGCGAGATCGCAGAGATGACTGGATTGGCCTTTCTGTTCCTTACGATCCAGCTCTGGGTAAGCCTCCGCTGGCGATCCTTCTCCGTTGCAATCGGCTTTGGAATTATCGCCCTCGTTACCAGCTTTGCAATGGCGCTGGCTGCTGGACAATACGGCGCGTGGCCGCAGTATTTTCCATGGTGTCTGCCGATGCTGGTCATTGCCCGACAGCCGCAGCAAAATATTTCGACGGTCCTGTGGATATCCATCCTGGTTGGCATCGCTGTCAGCGCCGCAGGGTGCATCGATTTCTGCAGGCGTGACATCTGCTGAAGGCACACGACCTCAGCGGACATCCCAGGCAAAAGTGCATTCGCCGCAACACATGGGCCTTCCATACGTCCCTCGTCCCTGCGGACTCCAATTCCTGTGGAAAAATTTCAGCTCTTTTTACTTGTATTTCACAAGTAAGATTTGCTAGCGTTGCTCATGTTACTTGCTGTTTGCAAGTAAGCTTTGGCGGCTTCCCCTGGGATGAGAAAACAACGAACAATCCGCCGCTCCGGCTGCCCAGTCAGCATTTCCCTGGAGCAGTTTGGCGATCGCTGGTCGCTGCTAATCATCCGCGACATGATGGTGCGCGGCTACCACACGTTCAAACAGTTTCAGGAATCCGGCGAAGGCATTTCTTCCAATATTCTTTCCGACCGCCTGAAAACCCTGGAAGCCGCCGGAATCCTGACCAGTGAGCCGGAAGAAACGGATGGCCGCCGCGTAAATTACCGCCTGACGCAAAAAGGCATCGACCTGGCGCCGGCCATGCTGGAGCTATTGATCTGGGGTGCGAAGTATGAACAAACGAGCGCACCCTGCGGATTGATGGAACACATGGAAAACAACCGTGAAGCAATCCTTGCCGAAACGCGAAGACGCTGGCAGGTTCGGGACGTAACGCCGCTGCTTCCCCGGTTCGATGAGAAATCTGACTGACTTTTTGTAGAAATCCCCCTTGGCCGGCAAGAAGT
>JAJYSL010000472.1 GCA_021793595.1 Acidobacteriota bacterium | reverse complement strand
GATCCACGCCCAGCACTCCCGCGGTTCGATTTCCCCAACACGCCAGCTTGATGCCAAAACCAAGGAAAGACACGACGATCGCCCCCGCGAATCCGAGAATCACAAATTTACGAATCATGGGGGCGTAGGGACGGTCGCGAATTTCCTCTGCGGCAATCGGCGGCCGCGCGAAACATCCATGGATCATGAAAACTGTGCAAAATACAGCGTTCAGCGTGATAAACCACTCGGTCACTAAACGGGTCTCCGTGAATCGCGGAAGCACGAACATGAAATCCATCGCCACAATGGACCACAGGAATACCAAGTAAAACAATTGCCCTTTGCCCATCCAGTTGGTCGGAATGCAGGGCAGCGAACGACGCAGATGCAATGCCAGCAACAACACAAGCGCAAAACCCATTGCCAGCGCGATAAAGTCCAGCCAACCGATAAAGCCACGCGCAGGCAGCAGATCGCCCGAAATTCGAATGCCATATAGCTTCGGTTGCAGCCCCTTGATTTCTCCAACCCATTCTCCGGGGCTAAGGCGGAAGTTCAAATACGGTAGCAGCCAAAGGACGAATACGACGCTGAAGACTTCCGTCCATCGCCGCACCGGCGGGGTGTCCGACACTTGAGGCGCTCTGCGCGACAGGATCGCGAAAACAATGGCAATCGCGATGCCCAGAAAAAATCCTTGTGTCTGCTCCA
The DNA here is from genome assembly GCA_021793595.1 of Acidobacteriota bacterium. The sequence goes on along the minus strand of JAJYSL010000472.1, from coordinate 2,953 downwards.
TGATGCTGTGCCAATTCGTCCTATAGCCGCTCGCCATCACCAGAATCTTTACCGCCGTTCCCAGCGCAAATCCTATCCCACCCAGAAAGCCCACTCCAACGGTTGCAAAACCTACACCTCCCATGCGTTTCTGCCAGCACCATGCCAAAATGCCCAGAATCATTCCCAGACAAGATGCCCAGGTCTCCTCACGCGGGGGATTCATATACAGATGCAGAACGGTGATAAACAGAAAATAGCCGAGTATCCACCCGATGGCCATGTACAGGATCAGCAAAGAACCCGCGCCCCAGTATTTTCTGCGAAAGACGTAATAACCCAGAACCACGAGGATCGCCAAGGCCGCGCTGATCCCATAGCCCCCGAAAAAGTGGCGCCATCTGCCGTCACCGTTGCCCCAGATCAGGCTGCAACAGAAATCCTGCAAGTACCAGCAGCCTAAAACGGTACAAAGTGGCACAAAAAACTTGGTTAATTCCTCGCGGTCCCAATAAACGGCCAACGCCATTCCGGTGCCTGCGGGAGCAGCCCATAGAAAGCCGAGCACGAAGATACAGGCAAAGCCATACAGCACCGTTGCGGGGTCGGATGAATGGGCAAACCAGATGTCTTTCATGTAGGACATGCTTCCGCCAAAGGCAAGGCCGATGGCGCCGAGGATGGCGAAATAAGGAATGCGTCTACGCCAGTCCTCGCGACCGCTCAGTAGCGTCACGACCATTCCGCCCAGAGCGCCCGGCAGAGCAGCTCCATACTCATGCCCGAACTGACCGCGAATGCCCCAGCCGATCGAGACCGAGAGGCCAGTCAGAAGTACGAAAATCCAGATGCGCGAGCTCGATCTCTCAGGATTCATCGCAGGATAGACACCTCAGCGCGGATCGGTGGAGGCAACGCATGCCATCTTCATTTCGGGCTCTCGCAATTCTCGATTTGGGAGGACACACGTACTGTATACATGCCGTCTTCACCATGTCAACATATTCCATGCTTCCATGGGAAAAGTGGAAGTATGGAAATCATGGACAGATCAGATGGATGCAACTGCCCGAGACTCGAGGAAAGATCGGGTCTTGCTCAGCGGCATGGATTTTCCACTGAGCGGAAGGGAAATCCTGGGCGATTTGCCCTAGAAAATCAAGGTCGGAGAGTTCTTCCCTGGAAGTACTCCCCGACCGCTCGGCATTACGTTGTTTCACCTTGCTTTATCTCGCGCATTGCGGAAGGACAAAGGAAACGGCAGGCCCTCCTATATCTTCGGAGCCCAGCCTGGCTGATAATCCCTTCCCCACATCCGCATGGCCTGAGGATCGTTCTTGATTTTTCCGTCCGTTGTGTCAAGCGTCAGCTCTCGGTTCACTTCCCATGCAATGTTGGAAAGCTGCAACGTCGTAACGGACACGTTTCCTATGGAGACAGGAGCGTGGAGCTTCGCTCCCGTGCGAATTCCCGCAATGAAGTTCGCAAAGTGAGCATTGGTCATGGAGTCGCGGCCGATCAGGTCCGATGAGGAAGTCTCGTGGCCGGCCTTGAATTCACTTGTCTTATTTCCCTTCAGATCGTAGATCTCGTAGCCGCCGCGATCGACCAGCACCGTTCCCGTTGTCCCCATGATCGTCGCGCCGCGGTCCCGATGGTAGAATTTCATCCCCTGACAGCTTTTTCCTTCCCAGGAAATCAGCTTGTCGTCGTATTCGAAACTGGTAACTAACGTGTCGTAGAACTGCCAGTCGTCTTTGAACTGATATCTCCCTCCGGAAGCAGTCACCCTTTGCGGATAGTCGACGCCCAGTGCCCAGCGGCATACATCCACTTCGTGAGTGCCATTGTTCAGCGCTTCTCCAGTTCCATAAATTCTGAACCAATGCCAGTTATACGGCTGCACATTGTCTTTGTAGGGTCGCCGCGGCGCTGGCCCCTGCCACAGATCCCAATCCAATTGCGGCGGTACGGGCACTACTTTCCCGATGCCAATGGATTTCCGTACATTGCTGTACCAGGCTTTGGCATAGTAAGGTCTGCCGATCAGGCCGCTATGGATCTTTTCTACAATTTCGATCGTATGCGGCGAGGAGCGCTGTTGCGTCCCCATCTGCACCAGCTTGCCGTACTTTCGCTGCGCCTCCACCAACAGTGCCCCTTCGGCGGGATTGTGACTGCATGGCTTCTCCACGTAAATATGCTTGCCTGCCTGCAGGCCTAAGATGGCCATTGGAGTGTGCCAGTGGTCCGGCGTTGCAATCGTAATGGCATCCACGTCTTTCTGTGCCAGAATTTCACGGAAGTCCCTGTTCGTCTTCGCAGCATAGCCCATTTCTTCCTGCGTCGCACTGGCAAACTTCTTCAGGGTATGGCTATCGACATCGCAGACATGCGTGATGCGCACGGCGTCGCTGTTTGCCTTCAGCGCAGAAAGGTGTGCATAGGCACGACCATGCAGTCCGATTACTGCAAAATTCAGCCGATCGTTCGACCCCAGAATCTGTGCATAGCTCTTTGCTGTCGATGCAACCGCTACGCCCGCCGCTCCGATTGCCACTGTGTCGAGAAATTCCCGTCTCGTTACCATTGTTCCTCCAGGGACATGCAAGCCATGTCTATGTTTGGCGCTCGCTTAGACCGCCGTTCGTAATAGATTCCGGCCGGTGCAGCCGGTCGATGTCTTCGTTCAAGAAATATTGCATAGTCACAATCAGCAGAATACCGGCTAGCGCATAAAACGTCGCCGATAAAGCAATGGCATGGCCCAGAGACAAGGAAACCGCAAGATAACCAACCAGCGCCGGCGCAAGTCCGCCGCCCAGCAACCAGCCTACACAATTCATCAACCCGCTGACCGTTCCTCTGCTCTCCAGTGGAACCACGTCAAAGGCGGACGCAAAGATGTTCGAATCGTACATACCCTTGAAAAATCCCCAGAATATTAGCGCGACAATTACCAGTATCAGGGAAC
>JAJYSL010000067.1 GCA_021793595.1 Acidobacteriota bacterium | reverse complement strand
GAAGCCATAGATCAAGCCCCTCCCCGAGCCATTGCATTCGACGAAATTATAGTCCAGGGTTAGCAGGCCAGACTACTCATTGCCGCAGATCCACAACCGTAGCGCCGGCTCCGCCCTCATTCTGCGGCGGTTCACTCACCTTGTTCACCTGCGGATGTTTTCCCAGGTAGGTGCGCAGTGCCTTGCGCAGGATGCCCATGCCCACGCCGTGCACAATCCGCACCTGCGGCACGCCTTCCAAAAACGCCTGGTCGAGAAACTTTTCCACCGCGTCCGTCGCCTCTTCCACCGTGCGGCCGATCACGTTGATCTCGGTCGCACCTGAACTCATCTCCCCTGCGCGTTCTCGATTCAGCGAAACCCGAATCCCTTTGCTGCGCGCTGCCGCGACCGGTGTTAGCGGGTGCGCACGGACGGCCGCAGTTGTCACAACCTCGGCAATGTCGTTGCGCCGAATCCGCATTTTCAGCTGCCCGACGGAAACCTCAAAGTTCTCAGCATCCACTTGCCGTTCAACCACTGCGGTTTTCCCCAGCGAACGCAGCTTCACCGTGTCTCCCACATTCACGTTACGCACGATGTGAGGCTGCGCGTTCGGATCGCCCCGATCTGCGCCTGTTTGATGCGCCACCACCGTCGCATCCACCTGCTCGCGGAATTCACGCCGCAGTTTTGCCAGCCCGCGGTCCGCCTGCTTCGCCACTTTTTGCTGTGCGCTGCGGTCCTCAATGCCGCGCAGCACGTCCCGCACCTGGGCCTCAAACGCTTTCAGCAGCGAGGACAACTTCCCTTCCATCTCCTGCACTTTGCGCTGCTGTTCCTGGCGTCCCTCGCGCTCCAGCCGCTGGCGCTCTTTGGCAATCTCTTGCTCGCGCCGCTGCAACTGCGCTCGTTCTGTATTTACCGCCAGCAGGTCCGCATGCAGCCGATCGAGAAAACGCCCAATCTCCACCGCCTGGCTTCCGAGCCGCTGCTTTGCATTCGCCAGAATGTCCGCATCCATCCCCAGCCGCTCTGCAATGTGAATGCCTGCCGACACCCCCGGCACGCCGACGCGAATGTGATAGGTGGGCGCGAATGTTTCCTCTTCAAAGCCGGCAGCGGCGTTCTGCACGCCCGGCGTGTTGGCCGCGTATACCTTCAGCGAAGTGTGATGAGTGGAGATCAAACACCAGGATTGCCGCGCGGAAAAGTGTGCCGCAATCGCCGCCGCCAGCGCTGCACCCTCCTCCGGATCGGTGGCCGAACCCAGCTCATCCAGCAACACCAGGGAGCGGGCCGTCGCAAGCTTCGATATTTCGTTCAGTCGCGTAATGTGCGCCGAGAAGCTGGAAAGATCCTGCTCGATCGATTGCGCGTCGCCAATGTCCGCCAGCACCGCGTCAAACAGTGGCAGCTCGACCGCCTCCGCCGGCACAGGAATTCCGGCCTGCGCCATCAATGCCAGCAGTCCAACGGTTTTCAACGCGACAGTTTTGCCGCCGGTGTTCGGTCCACTGATGATCAACTGCGGTGTGGCGGCAGGTAGCTCCAAATCCAGCGGAACAATTGTTTTCGCAGCCGCGTTTCCCGCCGAATCCTTTGGGGATCCCATCTTTTGCGTTTTAGCGAAGGATGAGATGGATCTCGTGGCTTCTCCGCGCAGACGTTTTTCCAGCAGCGGATGCCGCGCCCCTTTCAGCAGGATTCGCTCCGATCCCGGTGGTGAAAACACCGGTGCCGTGCATTGAAAGTCCGCCGCAAATCGCGCACGCCCAAACAGCGACTCCACTTCCGCCAGAATCGCGGCGCACGCCCGAATCGCGTCCGCATGCTCCCCCACCTGCCGCGTCATCGCCGCCAGGATGCGATGCTCTTCCTCCTGCTCCTCTTCCAGCAGCCGTTGCAGCTCATTATTCTGCTCGATGGTTTCAAGCGGCTCAATAAAATATGTCTGCCCGCTGGAGCTGGCTCCATGCATCACGCCGGGAACGCGCCGCTTCCACTCCGCTTTCACCGGCAGCACAAATCGCTCGCCCCGCACCGTGATCAAATCTTCCTGCAACGATCCTTCCGGGCCTAGCCGACGCAACATCGACCGCAGGCTTTCCTCGATCGCGCGTTGCTGCCGCTCCATCTGGCGGCGAATCCGCGCCAGCTCCGGCGAGGCATGATCCGCAATCGATCCATCCGCCTCAAATTTTCCATCCAGCGCCTGCACCAATCCCGTGAAGCGCGCCTCCATCAAAGGAGCCGCAAGTTCTCGGAGCGAATCCATGCCTATGGGTGATCCAGGTCTCGATTCTGAAACCTGGGATATTTCGATGACGCGTGGGCTGGAATCCTGCGGCCACGAAGTCATCCATTCCTGAAACGCACGAAAGCGCCCGACCAGCGCCGACAAGGCCCGCAGTTCATCCACCTCCAGCACCGCTCCGTGGATGCGAGCACGATCCAGCCAGTCACCCGGATCGATCAGTCCGTGAAAATCGAAACTGGATCCGACGCGCAATAATCGGACTGCTTCGCTCACCCGCTGCTGCTCGACGCTTGCCCAGCCGGCATCGCCAGAAGGCTCCAGCGCCAGCGTCCATGCGCGTCCCGGAGCTGTCGCGGCATACCCCGCCACCATCTCTCGCAGGCGGGCAAACTCCAGCATCTCCGCGCTGGTATGCGCCAGCGGCATGGGCACATTCGGGAACATAGGCACGCTCCCATGGTAGCCGCTTTCACCATCGCCACGTCAGCCGCCGCGGGTGCCTGCCGATACTCCGCTGTCGAACCAATACAGAAGGTAAGCCGCGCCCGCAGAAAAATGGCCCGGAAATGCCGAATGGCTACTCTCATCACCCTGGGGGGATGGGTAAGAGTAGCCATTGGTTTGTTGCCAGCGCGCTCCGTCTTGAACCGTTATACAAGAGCAGAGGCACCAGCAAGCCTTGGGTTGTTTCCAGCCGCCTCAGACGATCGGTACTTCACTTTCCAACGCACGTTCATCGCCGGCGGTCTTCAACTCAACCTACGACTTGGAGTGAGACTCGCCGCTCGCAATGCGCATTCCGTAGAACGAACGGTGCACGAAATAGAACGAGATGAGGAAGAAAACCGCCGCCAGCACGTGAGTCAGCATCGGGCTGGTTGCCGAAAGCTCAACTGCAAGCTCGACCGCAAGCAAGCCAAACAGCGTGGTGAACTTGATGACCGGATTGAGAGCCACCGAGGCTGTATCCTTGAACGGGTCGCCCACCAGGTCGCCGACCACCGTTGCTTCGTGCAGCGGCGTTCCTTTTTCATGCAACTCGACTTCGACGATCTTTTTGGCGTTGTCCCAGGCTCCTCCCGCGTTCGCCATAAAGATGGCCTGGTAGAGCCCGAACATGGCGATGGAGATCAGGTAGCCGATGAAGAAAAACGGATCCAGAAAGGCAAATGCCAAAGCCGCAAAAAATAGAGAAATGAAGATGGTCAGCATCCCCTTCTGCGCGTAACGGGTACAAATGGCCACCACCATCTTGCTGTCTTGTGTGGAGGCTTTCTCCGCTCCCTCAATCTTCATATTTCTCTTGATGTACTCCACAGCACGGTAGGCGCCTGTGGTCACGGCCTGCGTAGCCGCGCCACTGAACCAATAAATCACCGCGCCTCCGGTAATCAGGCCAAGTAGAAACGGAGCGTGGAGGAGCGAAAGCTTATCCACATTCTGGGTGAGCGAGTTGGTCAACGCCATAATGGTGGCAAAGATCAGCGTGGTTGCGCCCACCACGGCGGTTCCGATCAGCACCGGCTTGGAGCTGGCTTTGAACGTATTGCCTGCGCCATCGCCCGCCTCCAGCATCCGCTTTGCGTGCTCGAAATCCACATCCACGCCATAGTCTTTTTTCACTTGCGCATACACATCCGGCTCGTTCTCAATGAGCGACAGCTCGTAGATCGATTGAGCGTTGTCTGTCACCGGCCCGAATGAGTCGACGGCAATGGTGACCGGTCCCATACCCAGGAATCCGAAAGCCACTAGGCCGAATGCGAACATGGGCGCGGCGAGAACCACATTCTGGAATCCCAGGGTGCTAACGCCGTAGCCGATGGCCATTAACAGCGTGACAGCCAGACCCAGGTAATATGCGGAGTAATTTCCAGAAACAAAGCCCGATAGAAGACCCAGAGCGGCTCCGCCCTCCTTTGCCGACGCCACCACTTCTTTTACGTGGCGGGCTTCGGTCGAGGTGAACACCTTAACTAGCTCCGGTATCAGGGCCCCCGCGATTGTCCCGCAGGAGGTGATGGTCGCGAGTTTCCACCAGAGCGTGGGATCTCCACCCAGATTGGGTAGCAGGATGTAAGTAACAGGGTAAGTGACGGCTATGGTCACAATTGAGGTGATCCACACCAGTGAGGTGAGCGGCGCTTCGAAATTGAATTCTTTCGCCGTACCGAACCGCGCTTTGGAGATTACCTCGTTGATGTAATAGCCCGCGACGGCCGCTACCAGCATTGCCACGCGAACCGCAAACAGCCAGACCAGCACTTGCACACCGACCGTAGCGCTCTTCGCGCCAAGAATGAGAAAGGCGATCAGCGCGACTTGGACCACGCCATAGGTCTCAAACCCGTCCGCCGTGGGACCAACCGAATCACCAGCATTGTCTCCCGTGCAGTCGGCGATTACACCCGGATTGCGTGCATCGTCCTCTTTCACGTGGAAGACAATTTTCATCAGATCGGCGCCGATGTCCGCGATCTTGGTGAAAATGCCGCCGGCAAGACGAAGCACCGCAGCGCCTAAAGATTCACCAATCGCAAAGCCGATGAAACACGGCCCGGCGTAGCTTCCTGGAACGAAGAGGATGATGCTGAACATCAGCAGCAGCTCGATCGAGATCAGCATCATGCCAATGCTCATGCCCGACTTGAGCGGAACGCTGAATGCGCGGTACGGGTTACCGCCCAGGGAAGCATACGCGGCGCGCGAATTCGCCAGCGTATTCACGCGGATGCCAAACCAGGCCACAAAGTAGCTGCCGGCCATTCCCAGGATGCTGAAGCCAAGGATAATGATCACTTTTAAGGCGCTGAAGTGAAGGAGCACAGCGAAATATGCCAGAATGACAACCGCAATAAAGGACCAGAGAAGCAGGAGGAACTTGCCCTGGTGGATCAGATATGTTTTGCAGGTTTCCCAGATCAGCTCCGATACTTCCAACATCGATTTATGCGCGGGCATGCCCTTCAGGTGGACGTACATGAACAGGCCAAAGATCATTCCCAAAACACAAAAGACAGGTCCCCACATCAGTAGACTGTGGCCGTTGACTCCCAAAAACTGGACCTGTGTCAAATCCGGCAGCTGCAGATTGGCTTCGCCGCCGACTGGCGCCGCAGGTTCTGCAAAAGCTGCGCCTCCTCCCAGCAGGATGAGCGTAGCGACAACGCTGGCGAATCTCCCCCAGCGCGATGAAAAGAAATGATTCTTCACACGTCCTCCCGCGCTCGCTCGAAGGCCTTGGGCGGCGATTGGCCGCATCGCCAATGTGCCGATATCGGTAGCCAGGACCTGGTGCTCCAACAGCCACGCCGCCACAAGCGACAGCACCACTAAGACAAACCACACCCATGCAATTACAGTCACGAAATCCTCCTCTAGGACGGCCCAACTGAATCCTGCTGCAAGCGTTTAGCCTGATAAATTTGATGTTTCTGAAGGAACCACGAAGTGTACCACCGGGTTTCATGGGGCACTGTGACGTATCGCACATCCACCCCGGGAGGATATTCCTCGGTCTGACGTACAAGTGTCAACAGAAAAATGCCATCAATAGACAAGGAGACCGGTTCGTGGTCTTCTCGCGGGGGTCGCCGCCAATCACCTTGGGTGTGGCCGCTCTTCGCCTGACCAGAATTTCCTTGCGCCCAAATCCAGCCAAACTCATCCGCCGGATGCACCTTTTAAAGGGCCAATTGGGGTCTCAAATGGCTGCTGAAAAGCGGGAACAAATTTGCCAGCACCGGCGTATCTTCAAGGGAACAGGGCACGAGACCAGGTAAGAAAGGGGTCGGATATGTATTGCAGTCAATGTGGGACGCCCATTGGAACAGAGCCATACTGCCCGAAGTGTGGTGCACCGAATGTTGTCGCGCGAGTGACGCCGCCAACCGCTCCAGGATCAGGACCGACTGGTTTCCCCCGCATGGTGCCACTTGCATATTCGCGCATCGCACGCCATGTGCAGACGCTTGGCATTCTGTGGATCGCTTTCGCCATCTACTGCGTCCTCAGCTGGCTGATGGTGCTGCCCTTTCTTCACATGGCGTTCGGCGGAGGGGGTTGGATGCGAGGCTCCGATGCCTGGATGATGGCGCCCTTCCATCCCGGAGGCTGGCTCCTGCACGTCATTGCGATCTTCGTGTTCGGCCGCGCCATTTTGTCGCTGGCCGTTGGGTTCGCCTTATTGACCCGCCAGCCCTGGGGCCGCATCTTCGCCATCGTTGTGGCTGTTCTGACCTTGATCAAGCCGTTCCTGGGCACGATTCTGGCGATCTATACCCTGTGGGTGCTGCTGGAAAATTCAGCGGACCAGAACTACGCCCAAATCTCCGCGGAGTACCATGCGTTCCCGCCGCCTCCACCCATGTAGCCCAAAGTTCTCTTGGCGCACCAGGTTCGGTCGCCGGGACAACCCGAGTTGAGGGATGTGTCATTCCCATGAAAGAGAGAAGACCGCACCCTCCCGCTTGCGCGGTAGAATCAGACGCAGCATGGATTTTCCTTTGATACGCATGCGGCGTCTGCGCCGTTCTGAACCGATGCGCGCCTTGGTGCGCGAAACACACCTGCATCCCGGCGCGCTGATCGCCCCGCTCTTTATCTGCCCCGGCGAAGGCGTGCGCCGCCCCATCTCCTCCATGCCCGGCGTCTTCAATCTGTCGATCGATCAGGCCATTCAGGATGCCACTGAAGCCGCCCGACTCGGCATTGGCGGATTTTTGCTCTTCGGCCTGCCCGCCACCAAAGATGAGCAAGCCTCCGGTGCCTGGGATCAGAACGGAATCGTCCAGCAGGCCCTGCGTGCCATGAAGCGCGAACGTGCCCTCGATTCCACCCTGCTGATTGCCGATGTCTGCCTCTGCGAATACATGTCGCACGGTCATTGCGGCATCGTTCGCGAAACCGCCAGCGGCGCCCACGAAATCGAAAATGACTCCAGCGTTGGGCTGATCGCTCGGACCGCCGCTTCCCTTGCCCGTGCCGGTGCCGATATCGTCGCACCCTCCGACATGATGGACGGCCGCGTCGCCGCCATCCGCGACGCCCTGGATGCGGACGAGCTGACTGATACCCCTATCCTCTCGTACGCGTCCAAATTCGCCTCCGCCTTTTATGGCCCCTTTCGCGAGGCTGCCGATTCTGCTCCACAATTTGGCGACCGCCGTAGTTATCAGATGGATGGAGCGAACCGCCGCGAAGCCATGCGCGAAATCGAGCTGGACCTCTCCGAAGGCGCCGACATGATTCTGATGAAGCCCGCGATGCCCTATCTCGACATCATCCGCGACGCCCGCGACCGCTTCGACGTCCCCCTGGGGGCGTACCAGGTTTCCGGCGAGTATTCCATGCTGCGCGCCGCCATCGAACGTGGCTGGCTCGACCGCGACCGCGCCATCCTGGAATCTTTAGTCTCCATCCGCCGCGCCGGCGCCGACTTCATCGTCACCTACTTCGCCCAGACCGCCGCCCGGCTGTTGTAGGCCGCCCTCCAATTCCTATAATGATCTGTAGCGGCGCAAGCTGCGGACGGAGGAAGATCCATGAGCACGCTCACCCATCCCGAGATCAAGTCCTCTCCAGTGCCAGCCACCGAAAACAGCGCTGAGCAAAACGCCTTGATGTTTGAGTACAGCTCCGCCGCCGACCCGGTTTCTTCCGGAAGCATTCCGCCGATTCCCTATGCGGAGTTTGCCGCTGACCTGTACGCAACTGGTCCCAGCCGTATCATCCCGCTCGATCTGTCGAAGGCGCTCAAGTCAGCTACGCCAGCCAGCACGCCATCGCTCGCTGCCAGTTTTCTGCGAATCGAGGCTGGCGACACCCTGGAGACCTCGGCCAACTCCACCTCGGAGCTGTTTTATGTCATCTCTGGCAGCGGCGTATCTACGGTCGGCGATAAAGAAATCCCTTGGTCCAAGGGAGATTTTTTTACGCTGCCCGGCGGCACCGCGCGCCATCGCGCTCAGGAGACCTCCGCGCTTTACTGGGTCAACGATCAGCCGCTGCTCGACTACCTTGGCGTGCAACGCAGCCATCCGCGTTTCGCCGCCGCGCATTACACCCGCAGCGAATTGACGAAAGCGCTGGAGCAGGCTGCCAACGACCCCCAGGCCGCCAGTCGCAGCCGCGTCAGCCTGATTCTCGGCAATCCCGACTGCATCCAGACCATGACCGTGACCCACGTTCTGTGGGCGATGTATGGCTTGATCGAGCCCAACACCCGCCAGCTCCCGCATCGCCATCAGTCGGTTGCGCTGGACCTGATTATCGATGCAAAGCCGGGCTGCTACACCCTGGTCGGCACGGAATTAGGGTCCAACGGCCACATCAAGAATCCCACCCGGATCGACTGGAAATCCGGAGCAGCCTTTGTCACTCCGCCCGGCTACTGGCATGAGCATCGCAATGAGTCCGGTGAGCGCGCCTACCTGACTCCGATCCAGGATGCCGGCCTGCACACCTATCTCCGCACCCTCGACATTACCTTTTTCAAGGATGACGATTAGCGATCCTGCCGCCTGGGACGCCTCACCGATTCCGATTCAGCCGCAAAATTCCCAGGTTTAAGGCGGTTGCAAAGCTGACCCACGCCCAGTACGGCACCATCAGCCAGCCTGCCAACGGATGCAGTTCCCAGAACAACACCGTGGTCGCCAGAATGGCTAGCCACAGAATGCTGACCTCTCCCAGCGCACCTGCAATCGCATGCCAGCGAAAGAAGATCAGGCTCCAAAGAAAATTCAATCCTAACTGGATCAGAAACCATGCCAGCGCGTAGGTCCGCAACTGCGACGACGGCTGGTCCCATATCATCCACGCAGCCACGCCCATCAAGATGTACAGCGCAGTCCAAACCGGCCCGAAGATCCAGTTCGGCGGATTGAAAGATGGCTTCTTCAGCCCTGCATACCAGTTGGAAATCTCGCTTCTTGTCAGCAGGCCGGAAATGACACCCCCGCCGACGCATAGTCCAACCCAGAACACCATTGCCATCATTGGGGACCTGCCGGAAATGTCGTGCATGGAGTTACCTCACTCAGGAATCGGGGCGCTCGCTCGACGCACACCGCAAAAACCACCTATCCTGATATCTGCGATCATTTAGGAACCAACATGAACATAGATGCAAGATCAATTCAAGTGCAACTGCCCGACGGCAGCGCCCGCACCGTGCCCGCCGGAACCACTCCTCTGTCGATTGCCACGGATATTTCGCCCCGCTTGGCCGCGGCTGCGGTTGTCGCCCAGATCAGGCCTACCCACGCCGTCGTTTCCACTACGACGAACGAGGAGAAGTCTGCCAGCGAAGCTTCCATGTACTCAGCCGAGGATGCCGCGGCCGAACGCCTCGTCGACCTCTCCACGCCGCTTGAGGAAGACGTTTCCCTGCGCCTGCTGACGGAAAAAGATGTCGAAGCGCTCAAGGTGGTTCGTCATTCCGCTGCCCACGTCATGGCGACGGCCGTGTTGGAATTGTTTCCGGAAACCAAGCTCGGCCACGGTCCAGCGACCGACAGCGGCTTCTTCTATGACTTCTACCGTCCCACGCCGTTCACGCCGGAGGATTTGAAAGCCATCGAAGATCGCATGGCAGTCATCGTCGCTCGTGATGAGAAATTTGTTCGCGAGTACGAGCCGCGCGATGAAGGCTTGTTACGCTTCAAAGCGGAAAACGACTTCATGAAAATGCACTTCATTGAGCGTTTCACGCAGCCCGGCGAAAAAATCTCTCTCTATCGCAACGGCGCATTTGTCGACTTTTGCCGTGGCCCTCATGTGCCTTCCACCAGCCGCGTCAAGGCGTTCAAGGTGATGAGTATTGCCGGCGCCTACTGGCTTGGGGATGAGAAGAATCCGCAGCTGCAACGCATCTACGGCACCGCCTTTTTCTCAAAGAAAGAAATGGAGGAGCATTTCGCGCGCCTGGAAGAAGCGCAGCGCCGCGACCATCGCATGCTGGGCAAACAGCTCGATCTTTTCTCCATTCAGGATATCGCCGGCCCCGGCCTCGTCTTCTGGCATCCCAAGGGCGGCATCATCCGCAAGCTGATGGAAGACTGGATGCGGGAAGAATGTATCCGTCGCGGTTACGATATGGTCTTCACCCCGCACGTGATGCGCCATGAGCTCTGGAAGATCAGCGGCCATGCGGGTTTTTATGCGCAGAACATGTACGCGCCGATCGAGCTGGACGACGCCGACTACCAGTTGAAGCCGATGAACTGCCCCGGTCACATCCTCATTTACAAGAACACACCGAAGAGCTATCGCGATCTTCCGGTGCGCTACGCGGAGCTGGGGAATGTCTATCGCTATGAACGCAGCGGCACCATGCACGGCCTGTTGCGCGTGCGCGGCTTTACCCAGGACGACGCCCATATTTTCTGCACTCCCGAACAGATCGAAGACGAAGTCTCTGCGTGCATCGACTTTGCCGAGGCTGTGTTGAAGACCTTCGGCTTTGCGGAGTTCAAGGTCGAGCTTTCTACCTGGGACCCCAAGGACAAAACCAGCTTTGTGGGTTCGGAAGAAAACTGGACGCTGGCGATCGGTTCGCTCGAACGCGTGCTGCAGCGCAAAGGTATTCCCTACAAGACCATCCCTGGCGAAGCTGCGTTCTACGGTCCCAAAATCGACATCAAGTTGGTCGATGCTCTGGGCCGTCTCTGGCAACTTTCCACGGTCCAGTTCGACTTCAACCTGCCCGCCCGCTTTGAGCTGGAATATGTCGGCGAAGATGGCGAGCGTCACCAGCCCGTCATGGTCCATCGCGCCCTGTTCGGATCTGTGGAGCGGTTCTTTGGCGTGTTGATCGAGCATTACGCCGGCGCGTTTCCGCTGTGGCTCGCTCCCGTGCAGGTCGGCTTGGTGCCCATCAGCGAAAAGCACATCGACTACGCCAAAAAAGTACAGCAACAGTTGCAATTCGCCGGATTGCGGGTTGAGCTCGACGATCGCAACGAAAAAATGAACGCCAAAATTCGCGACCTGACTATGCAGAAAATTCCCTATTTGCTGATTATGGGCGACAAAGAAGCCGCTGCCAACGCTGTGAGCGTCCGCACCCGCGGCAAAGGCGATCAAGGCTCGATGCCGTTGGATCAATTTATCGCCACTGCGGAAAAACTAGTTGACCGGAAAGCGGTCGAGCTGTAGTTCGATCAAGCAAGAATTCCCAGGAAGGATAGTTACATACGATGCGAAAACTGATCACTGCCTGCTGCATATTTGCCTCGGCTACATTGTGCGCGCTCGGTCAGGCGCTGCCCTCGCAACCCGCCCTGACCCGCCAGCAAACCTACAAGCTGGTGCGCGTTTCCAGTTCCGACCCCACGGGAAGGAATGCCGATGCCCGCACCGTCGCTCCTGGCACGACCTATACGGTTCTCGATGCGGATGGACCCGCGATGATTACACACATCTGGTTCACCATCGCAGATGCCGAGCCGTACAACTTGAAGCGCATTGTGCTCCGCATTTATTGGGACAAGGAAAAAACGCCCAGCGTGGAAGCTCCCATCGGCGACTTTTTCGGCCTCGGGCTCGGCGAATATCACAATTGGCATTCGCAGTATCTATCGGTGGGCAGCATCAAAGCGCTCAATTGCTTTTTCCCCATGCCGTTCGCCAGACACGCGCGCATCACGGTAACCAACGAGGGCAGGCAGGCGATCGATTCGCTCTATTACAACATCGACTATCAAAAGTATTCGCATCCGCTTCCCCCCGGCACCATTTATTTCCATGCGCAATATCGCCAGGCCCAGCCCAATCACGGCTGGACCAACAAGTGGATCAGCAATGGCGAATCCCTGGTCAACGACAAGGTGAATCTAGACGGCAAGGATAACTATGTCTGGATGACCGCTACCGGTCACGGTCAATTTGTTGGTGTCACCATGTCGGTGCTGCAGAATCAGGATGGCTGGTGGGGAGAAGGCGACGACATGTTCTTTATCGATGGAGCCAAACTTCCGTCCATTGCCGGAACCGGATCCGAGGATTATTTTCTGGGCGCGTGGGATTTCGGCGGCAAGCCGTTTTCGTACCAACTCTACGGCGCGCCGGTCGTTGGCAAGGAGTTGGCCGGTAGCGGCTCCAGCGTCTACCGCTTCCATCTCGACTCGCCCATTCCATTCAGAAAGTCCTTCAAAGCCACCATCGAGCATGGCCACGCCAACGCCCGCTCCGACAATTACTATTCGGTCGCGTATTGGTATCAGGCGGAGCCGCATGCGCCCTTTCCTCCGCTGCCCCCGGTGGAAGACAGAATCCCACGCTTGCAGCATGTCGGTGGTCCCGGAAATGCCGCCGCTCTTGCAGCGCACAAATAATTTGCTCAAAATTCAAACCTGGCGGCTAGCTGGAATTCCCGCGGCGTATACGTGCCCGTGCTGTTCGCGTTTGTCGTCACTCCGTAGGTCGGATTGAACTCCAGATACGGATGGGCGGATGTCGAATCCGACGGACAACCCTGCGTCAACGGGGTCGAACATGCGTTGTAGCCAAGTGTATCTATGGCAGTTACATTTTCCGTATTCGTCACGTTGTAGGTTTCCGCCATTAGTTCCAGATAGGATCGATCGCGCAGCGGAATGCGTCGCGTCACGCGCAAACTCGTGGTCTGTGTCGAGGGGAATCGATAGCTGTTGCGTTGCAGCACATTCAGCCGCGACGGCCCGCCTTCCCCGTTGATGCCGAAGAAGGCCCCTCCCGGCGCGCTTCCTCCCACGCCCAGCGTATACGGCAAACCTGTTTGCCAGGCCACCACCGGCGCAAGTCCCCAGTCGTTCAGCAGATGGCCTTTCCAACCTTGCTTGTGCCAGGTGGTGAACAGGCTGGCATTGATCGCCAGCCTCTGACGAACATCGGTATTGGAATTTCCATACTCCTGCGCCATGTTATTCGGCTCCAGAATGTTTGTCGGCGACTTATACAGAAATTCGTTCTCATTAAAGTCGAGCGCATGAGCAAACGTGTAGTTCATCCCGAAACTGATGCCGTTCGACGTGCGATGCGCAATGGCTAGTACCCCGGCGTTGTAATTCGAGTTCACGTTGCTCAGCAGTTCCGTGATGTTTCCATACAGATGATTCGGTCGTACCGACGTATAGAGTGGCGTAGTGTAGCGTGCGCCTTGCGGCAGCGGACTATGTCTTCCTAACGGCGGTCCAGGAATATCAATCGTGTAATTCAACTGGCCCACCGTAGCATTGTCGATATTGGTATCGATGTAATTTGGCAGGTAGCGGCCCTGGCTGCTCATAAAGCTTGCCGATACAATCGTTTCCCAGCCGACCTTTTGCTCCAGCGTCAACTCTCCCTGCATGGTTTCCGGCGCTTGATATCGCGGCGAGAAATAGTATGCGCTGGGCAGTGCCCCTCGCGCCGCACCCGTTGGCACGCTAAAAAAAATGCTGGGAAACTGCGGAGCTCCATACTCCGTGGATGAGGAGTAGCGATAGGTGCGCTGCGATGCCGGCGATCCCGATGCGATCAGCGCGGAATGCAGCGTGCCGTTCACAATGCGCCCGTAGAACAGGCCATATCCCGCGCGCAGAATCGTGTGTCCATTGCCGAACAAGTCCAACGCGATCCCCGCCCGGGGAGCAAAATTGTTCCGATCGTCCGGGTAATTTTCCGTTTGCGGCAGTTGCGGATTTGGCAGAAAAGGTCGCGGCACGCGTTCATACTCGTAGCGCACTCCGGCCGTCACGGTCACGCGAGAAAACGCTCGCCACTCATCATCGGCAAATCCAGCCCAGTCGTTGGTGGTGATGAAAAATCCGCCCGGTCCAAACGTCTGCGAAAACCCCGCATAGGTATTCACAAAATAGCTGCGTGGCGGCCCTAGTCCGTCTACCGCGTGATAGTAGTCCGCCAGAAAGCTGCCGAAGGAGGTGTAGTTGTATTGCCCCACTCCGTTGTACACGTTGTCCAGCAGGTCTTCATTGCGGTCCCAATTGCCGCCGAATTTCAACGTATGATTTCCCAGCACCCACGAGACGGTGTCGGAAACTTCCGCGCGATGTTCATCCGGATATTCCGGGCGCGGCAGTTTTGCAGGGTTTCCCAGCACCATGCCTTCACCCGAAGATCCACCGGCAATGCTGATTTCCGGTGCCAGGCCGAATTGATTGTTCCCCAGGGGAACTTCTGCGCCGGCCGGAGGTGGACTCGTTTCGCGATCCAGCTCGCGCCCCAGCTGCATCCGCAACTCATTACCGATATTTTCCGTCACAAAAGTCGTTAGATGGAGGATTCCCCAGTCCAGGCTCACGTAATCGTTGCCCAGGCTGTTGACGCCATACTGTGTCGAACTTTGCGTTTGCACTCCATTGGGTGAACTTCTCCGCATGCGGTTGTAAGAAATTGTCGCGTGGTTGCGATCGTTCACCAGCCAATCCAGCTTGGGAAAGTTGAGTGTCTGCTCGCCGGTTCGCGGTGCCGGACCGGTCAGCGTGTTCACCAGCTGCAAGCCCTGCTGATACTGTTTCACCCCCGCGTCATACGACGCCAGATCGAGCTTTTCGTAGAGCTGGCACGCGCCTTGCGTGGCTTCAAATTGAAATACGCTCGTATAAGTTCCGTTACTGACGTTGTATGGAGGCAGGTTGGCGCAAGTGATGCGATAACCTAGGTAATTCCCAGTGGGAAGAATCGGGCTCGGCTGCGCGTAAATCGCCGTGGGATAGCCGACGCGTGACACCGCCGGAAAATCTCGAGTGTTGTAATCGAAGGAGTAAAACCAGAACAATTTATCGTGGACGACCGGGCCGCCGACAGAAAATCCCATTTGCCGGCGCACGTCCGTCGGCTGATACGGGTTGGTTACAAAGTTGTTCGCGGTGCTGTTGAAGTTGGTCAGCGTCGTGTATGTGTTCAGCGCCGACAGGCTGCTGTTGCGCTCAAAGAAGAACGCCTCGCCGTGATATTCATTGGTGCCGCTCTTGGTCACGGTATTGATCACACCGCCCGCCGCGCGTCCGTATTCCGCGGAATAGTTCGCCGTATTCACCTGAAATTGTTCGACCGCTGCCATGCTGATGGAATAGGGTGCCTTCGTCCGGCCTCGTTCTTCTGAGAAGAAGGCCTGGTTATTGTCGGCGCCGTCGATCGTATTGTTATTCAGCAGCCCGCTGATACCGCGAAAACTCAACAGTCCGTGCCCGTCTGGATCGCTCACCACTCCCGGAGTCAACAGTGCAAAACTGCTCCAGCGGCGGCTGTCGGAAGGCAAGTTCTGCAGTTGTGACTGAGTAATATTTGTCGCGACCGAAGGGTACGTCGACTGAAAGGGCACGATCGTTCCCACCTGGATGGTGCTGGAGGTGGCTCCAATATGCAGCGTAGTTGTCACGGGAGTTCGCCTGCCCAGCTCCACCACGACGTGTGTTGCCGTGAATGCGGTGAAGGCATCCCCCGTGATGTCGACGGAATAGGTGCCTGGCGGCAGGTCGGCCAAAGTGTAGTGGCCGCTGGTGTCGGTATAGGCGACAAACTCCGCACCCGTCGCCTCATTCAAGGCAACAATGCGCGCATTCGGGATCACTGCGTGTTGCGGATCGTACACAGTTCCGCCGATCGCGCCCGTCGTCGATTGACCCTCGAGCTTCGGCAGCGTCGGCAGAAAAAACAACAGCACAAAGCACACCGCGCATAACGCGCGTGGGGGAGGTAAGCGCAGCATGACGATCTCCCAAACCTTTTACGCCCGTTTCGGCGGCTTTACCATGCCTGCGCGGACGACACTGAAAGCGATGCAATGAAGGCCGTAGCCCGATGAGGCGCTGGCTCGTGCCACGCTCTCCTTGTTTCCGTCGTACCTGCCATGACGCGTGGAGCGATCTCGTCCCTGCGCGAATGGTGCGGCACAGGTCGAAGCTCGGATCCGTTTGCGGGCATTGCGGGACGGGAACTGTGGTCTTGAGCGTTACACTGAGAGTAACGCGATTCCCGAGCGGCAGGAAGATTATTCACACCGATGTTTATTGATGAAGCAAGGATCAAGGTGAAGGCGGGCGACGGCGGAAATGGCTGTATGGCCTTCCGGCGCGAAAAATTCGTGCCCCGCGGCGGCCCCTCCGGCGGCGATGGCGGTCGCGGCGGCGATGTTGTGCTCGAAGCCAGCCAGAGCCATAACACGCTGATCCACTTCCGCTTCAATCCCGAACATAAAGCAGAGAGAGGCCGTCACGGCGAAGGCTCCAATTGTTCTGGCCGCGATGGCGCCGATACCGTCTTGAAGGTCCCCGTCGGCACTGTTGTCTACGACGACTCCACGGGCGAGCTGATACATGACTTTCGTCACCCCAAGGAGCGCATGATTCTTGCCAAAGGCGGACGCGGCGGTCGGGGCAATCAGCATTTCGCCACCTCCACCCACCAGGCTCCGCGCGAACATGAACTTGGTCACGCCGGCGAGGAGCGTCTGCTTCGGTTGGAGTTGAAGCTGCTCGCCGATGTCGGCCTGGTCGGTCATCCCAACGTCGGCAAGTCCACGCTGATCGCCCGCATCTCCGCTGCGCGACCCAAAATTGCCGATTATCCTTTCACTACGCTGGAGCCCAACCTGGGCGTGGTCACGGTGGGCGAGTGGCCGCACGAAGAAAGCTTTGTCGTCGCCGATATCCCCGGCCTGATTGAGGGCGCGCATCTTGGCGCAGGCCTGGGCGCACAATTTCTGCGCCACATTGAACGCACCCGCCTGCTCGCCCATATTGTCGACGTGTCCGATGGCAGTGGCCGTCCCGATCCCGTGGAGGATTACAACATCATCGAAGCCGAGCTGAAGAACTTCGGCCACGGCCTGGAAGAGAAGCCGCGCGTCGTGGTCGCCAGCAAATGCGACGTCGCCAATCCAGACAAGCTGAAGAAGCTGCAGTCGATGGCGAAGCGCAAAAGGCTGCCCTTTTACGCCATTTCTGCGGTCACCGGAGAGGGAATCGACACGCTGAAATATGCTCTGGCGGAGAAGGTTCGAACTCTGCGCATCCCGCTCCCCGAAGCCGGTTGAAGCGAATAAAAAAGGTATGCTGGATGCCCCAGGTCTCGCCTTTGAGACCTGGGTTTGTTGACCGGGGATAGAGAATCCGGGTGCCCCCATCCTCCGCAGTTTCAGCAGTGCGAAAGGTGGGATTCGATGCCATCGAGAGGAACCGCATGAGGCGCATCGCTTTTTTCGGCGGCAGCTTTGATCCCCCGCACCGCGGACATCTCGCCATCGCCACGGCGGCTGCGGACCGGTTCGCGCTCGATCAGGTGCTGTTCGCTCCGGCGGCGCATCAGCCTTTCAAAAACAAATTTCCAGCGACGGATTTTCTCCATCGCTACACCATGACGGCGCTCGCCACGCAAGCCGATCCGCGCTTTATTCCCTCTTTGTTGGACGCTCCGCATCACGACGCGACAGACGCAACGCGTCCCAACTACACAGTCGAAACTCTCGGTCATCTGCGGGTATCGCTAGCTGCAGAACCGACAGAGTTGTTTACACTTCTCGGCGCCGATAGCTGGCTGGATATTGGGCAGTGGTTCCAGGCGTCTCGCCTGCTCGCGCTTTCCAACTGGATTGTTGCCGCTCGACCAGGTTTTTCGTTAGTTGGCGCAGAAGCTGCGCTTCCTTCCGAAATCAAGGTCGAGCATGGTTCGAACAAGATCGACGCCTCAAACTCCCTTCCCGCCTGCGACCTGACGTTGCATCACATCGACGCCGCCCGAACTCGCGTCTGGTTTCTTCCCCATCTGAAGGAAGATATCTCCGCCACGGAGCTGCGTGCCGCACTCGATCACGGCTGCCCCGATCCAGAACTGCTCCCCGCGCCCGTCTGGGATTATATTGCGAAGACTCAGGTCTATCGCGCGGAGAATGCGCGTGGTTGACCCTGTGGATCATCGCGAAGGGTTGAACCTGGGTGCCCCAGGTCTCGCTTTTGAGACCTGGGAAAGTCACGATGACAACCAGCCCTGGCACAGCGGTTCGCAACGGACTAGGATGAGAGGGCAAACACAATTCAACGCGCACCAGGGAGATCGCACGATCGCATGACGAAAACAGAAATCCGCCGCATGGTTGCGGCCGCCGCCGCCGCCTGTGAAGACAAGAAAGCGGAGCAGATTCGCATTTTAGAACTGGACCCCGCCGACTCCGGCTTCACAGACTATTTCCTGATCTGCAGCGGCACCAACGACCGCCAGAATCAGGCCATCGCCACCGCGGTCGAGGAGCGGATGGAGCGCGACTTCAATACTCGCCCCAACTCGATTGAAGGCTATCGCCAGGGCGAATGGATTCTTATCGACTACGTCGATTTTGTCGTCCACATCTTCTCGGAGGAGAAGCGCGATTTCTATCACATCGAGCGGTTGCGCAAGACCGCCACCAGCCTCGATCTGGAAGAATTGAAGGCCTCGTTGACCAGGCGTGTGTCGGCGGTTCGCAAAAAGCAGGCTGCCAAGAAGGCGGTCGCGAAAAAAACGCCAGCGAAAAAGGTCGCCGCGAAGAAGGCCGTCAAGAAGGCGGCGGTGAAAAAAGTCGCTGCAAAGAAGAGCCACAAGGCGACTCCGGCGAAGTCTGCCAAGGGAAAAGCGACCAAACCCGCCGTGAAAATCGTTTCGAAAGCAAAACCGCATAAAGCCGCTCCGAAGCGCAAAAGATCTCTTTGACACCCATGACGGAGTGCCAGATACTCAAGGGGTAAGTCGGAGTCAATTCAACAAGAGAATGAAGCTCGGAGGGAATCAGATGAGAAGGTTTGGAATTTTGGCTTTGATCGCACCCACCGTACTCTCCGCAATCGTTGCTGCGGCTCCGGCATTTGCCCTGCAATCGGGTAGTTCCGCGTATCCAATCGCAAGTAGTGCTCTTTCGGCGGAAATCACCAGCAAGCTCGATACTAAGAATGCCACGGTGGGGGAGGCGGTTACAGCCAAAACCCTCACGGAGACGACGCTTGCGAATGGCACAACCATACCCAAAGGCGCGATCCTCGATGGAAAAGTGACTGCGGTGCAATCGAAGTCGTCCGGCGCTGGAACCGCTTCCGTGACCGTCTCCTTTAACCAAGTGCTCCCGAAAAAGAAAACTTCTCCCATCGCCATCCACGGAGTGTTGGTCGGCGTCGCTCCCAAGCCGTCTTTGTCCGACTCTGGACCGAACGCTGCGAACCTGCCCACGGGTTCCACGAAAAATCAGATGATGACGACGAGCGAAACCGGGCAGGGCTTTGATAATTCTGGCAGCGCAGAGGAAACCGTGGCGACGGGTAGCAGCCTGAAGAATGTCACGCTGGAATCCGGCACCCTGCGATCCAGCCACGGGGATATCAAGCTGGATCATGGAACCCGAATTGCCGTCGCTCTGCAAGCGAATTAGAGTGGATTGACAGCGTGCAGTTTCGTGTGGAACAGAGTCCGGCTACACGGAGCGTAGCGGAGTGAAGAATCCAGAGGATTTACCAGTTGTAAGCTCTTCAATCACCGTCTGGATCCCTGTCGCCAGGGCGGCCTCAGAATGACTTGGCTGTTCCCTGAATCCAGTATCTGTAAACCGAATCCCAAGCGGTTACCGTCGTCAATTTGACCTACAAAAAGAAGAGGAAGCCCGAAGGCTTCCTCTTCTTCAATTGCTGCCAGACTCATCCTTAGAAATCGAACTCCCCCTTGATCTGGATCAATCGAGGCGATGCATTGCCGCCCAAGCCTGACCCCAGGATGCTGGTCGGTGTATTGACCGTGGTTGT
>JAJYSL010000066.1 GCA_021793595.1 Acidobacteriota bacterium | reverse complement strand
TACAATCTTGGCACGACGGGAACCGGCGGGGAAACTCGCTGAAGAAAGCGCTGTGTGCATTCCTACTCCATCCAATCGATTTTTGGCTTGTGATTTCAGGCTCTAAATCTGATTGTAATGGCTGAGAATTTCGGCTGTGCGAGAACGACGCATCGCCGGCGCGGATGGAGGATGCAAATAACTCTAGAGCCGCCGTCTGGCCGCCTACTTCAAAGCACGCGGCTGCTTGGGAAACACCTGCGCGTTGAACTCTGCTCCAATCATCACGCTCACCATGATGATGTACAGCCATACCAGCAGCGCCACCCCCGCGCCCAGCGAGCCGTACACCTGCCGATAATGCGCGTGACGCGTCACATACCATCCAAACGTCAACGTCGAGGGAAACCACAGCGCGGTAGCCAGAATCGAGCCCGGCAGCACGCGACGCCACGACTGCGTTCGCGGCGTTCCCATGTGGTAGATGATCGCGAGCACGGCAATGCTGGTAAGCACCGCCAGCATCCAACGCACCAGCCGCGCCAGCACCAGCATATACGGGCGAACATCGTACAGGGTCTGATACGTCATCCAGATTTCAATCTGATGGCCGAAAACCACAAACATGGAGGCGAGCGCTAAAGGTAGAAACGATAAGAACGTCAAAGCAAACGCGACCAGAATCTGCCGTGGCATGCTCCACGCTCCCGCGGGAATCTTGTAAGCCCGCCGCATCGCTTCCATCAGCGTAGTCATCACGCTGTTGGAAGCCAGCACGAACACCATGGCCGCGATCAGCACCAGCCGCAGGGAGCGATGTTGTCCCTGAAAATAGCCGAGCACAAGCGGCGGAACGTCCGGCGGAAACATCTGATAGAGGATGGAGCGCAGTTCCGCTCGCACCACAATGGCGGCTGGAGACGATGCCACGATGGCGGCCGTGACCAGCACGATGGGAAAAATGGAGATGATGGCGGAGTAGGCGCCGGCGCGGGCCAGCATTAAAACGTCGTTATTGACGCTGTTGGAAACGGTTCGGCGTATATGTGCCAGCCAGCGTCGCATACGTGGAAAAGACTATACGAAATTGCAATGGAAAAACCATGCGGAATCCTAGCAAAGATTTTCCGCTTGCTACCGCCGTCGCTGCATGCCTCGCTCCGGGTTGCAATTCGCCGCTCCCCCACCCCGAGTCCATGCAGACTTCGGGAGAATTCTCGCTTTAGCCAGCGGCCGAAGCAACCATCGTGGGGCAGCTTTTCCAGAAAGAAAAGCTGCACGGAATCGCCCTCAAAACAACCCAGTAAAGCTGAAAATGCTCTAGCATAAAGAATGCCATGAATCTGGTTCGACGTTGCGCACTACCCGTGATTGCCGCAACCGCGGCTCTGCTATACACCGGCGTTACCGCTCACCCCATGCAGGCAGAATTCCATCATCGCCATTCCTCCTGCCCCCCCTCACCGAACCCCTCTACCGCTGTCCCGCCCAATCCGCAATTGGCCGACCCGGCTTTGAACAAAAAGGTAGACGCTCTGCTGGCGAAAATGACCTTGCAGGAAAAAGTTGGCCAACTGGTGCAGTTTTCCTCCGGCACGCCCACCGGCCCCGGCACCGGCCGTCAGGACTACGACACCATGATCGCGAATGGGGAAGTGGGCTCCCTGCTCAACGTCACCGACCCCAAAAAGGCGAATGCCTTCCAGCGCATCGCCATGCAGAAGACTCGCCTGCACATTCCGCTGATCTTCGGCTTCGATTCCATCCACGGCTTCAACACCATCTTTCCCGTGCCCCTTGCCTTGGCTTCCAGCTTCGACCCGCCTCTGGTCGAGGCCACAGCGCGCATGGCCGCCACGGAAGCCAGCGCCGATGGCGTTCGCTGGGTCTTTTCTCCCATGGTCGATATCGCCCGCGATGCCCGCTGGGGTCGCATCGTCGAAGGCGCAGGCGAAAGTCCCTACCTCGGCTCCGCCATGGCCCGCGCCTATGTCCATGGCTATCAGGGAACCAGCCTCGGCAATCCTGACTCGGTCGCTGCCTGCGTCAAGCACTTTGCCGCCTACGGAGCAGCCATCGCGGGGCGCGATTACAACGCCGCCGACATGTCAGACATCATGCTGCACCAGGTCTACCTCCCGCCCTATCATGCCGCCATCGATGCCGGTGCGGCCACCGTCATGAGCTCCTTCAATTCGCTGAACAGCGTTCCTGCCACCGCCGATCCCTATACGCTCACCGACATTCTGCGCAACGAGTGGCACTTTGACGGATTTGTCGTCAGCGACTGGGGCGCGGTCGGCGAACTGATGGCGCATGGCATAGCCCTCAACAATACAGTGGCCGCGCAGAAGGCCATCACAGCCGGCCTGGACATGGATATGGAAAGCGGTGCCTATTACGAGCGGCTGGTCTCCCTGGTGCGCACCAACGCCGTTCCGGAATCTGTCGTCGATCAGGCCGTTCGACGCGTCCTGCGGGTCAAGTTTGCGCTCGGTCTCTTCGACCATCCGTATGCGGACGAGAACCATCTCCCCTATCAGCCGACCGCGGAAAATCGAGCCCTGGCGCACCGTGCCGCCGAAGAATCCATCGTCCTGCTGCAGAACCGGGCCGAAGAAGGCCAACCGAAGTTGCTGCCGATCGCGGTCCATGTGCACACTATCGCGCTCATTGGTCCGCTTGCCGACTCGCAAAGCGAAATGTTCGGCTCTTGGGGAGGACAGGGAAATCCCGCCGACGTCGTTACCTTGCGCTCCACTTTGAACCAACGCATGAAGAGCCGCGGCGGCAAACTCCTCTATGCCGAAGGCACGCAGATTCTCACCACCTCCCAGGCAGGCTTCCAGGCCGCCAAACAAGCCGCCGAACAAGCCGATCTGGTCGTCATGGCGCTGGGCGAAGACGGCCCCACCATGACTGGAGAAGCTTCTTCGCGCGCCCATCTCGATTTGCCCGGCAATCAACAGCAATTGCTGCAAGCCATCGTGGCCACGGGCAAGCCGGTCGTGTTGGTCCTTTTCAGCGGCAGACCTCTGGTGCTCAATTGGGCCGCGCAGCATGTACCCGCCATCGTGGAAGCCTGGTATCCAGGCATGCAGGCAGGCCCGGCACTGGTCGACATTTTATTTGGCAACACCAATCCCAGCGCCAAACTTCCCGTCAGCTTTCCTCGCGCCGTTGGGCAGGAGCCGCTCTATCTCGCTCAATTCCCCACAGGCCGCCCCGCGACGAACGTCGATTTGTCGCATCCGCCCACCAACACGCTTGAGAAATATGTGTCGCGCTATATTGATGTCCCCAACTCGCCACTCTTTCCCTTCGGCTACGGGCTGAGCTACACCCAGTTCGACTACTCTGCGGTCACGTTGAGCACAAATTCGGTGCCAATCGCGCGCCTCATGTCCGCGCCCGATCACGGCACCGCCGGACCCGCCATCGAAGCCACCACCACCGTCCGCAACGCTGGTTCCGTTGCCGGCACGGAAATTGTGCAACTGTACTTGCGAATTCGCGGCGCCAGTGTTGAGGAACCGGTGCGCATGCTGGAAGGCTTCGAGCGCGTTGCTCTGCAGCCCGGCGAATCGAAAAAAGTCACCTTCTCGCTCGGTTTTCCCGAGCTTTCCTTCATCAATGTGAAAAGCCAGCGTGTGGTGGAACCGGCGGACTACACGGTCTTCATTGGAGGCAGCTCCCAGGCTACCCAGAGCGCCGATTTTCAGGTCGTCCCGTAAGCGCCGGTTCCGAACTTGCACTCTGCCGGGTGCCCATCCTTCGTGTCTCTTCGAAGGGTGGGAGGAACGAATCCCCCGGCCAGAAGCGGCGAAAAACGCCGCACTTTATTACTCTCCGCCGCGATGCGCCCTGGCCGCGCGATGCGCCACGTGCGGTTTCCACTTCTCCAGAAACTTGGTCACCGCAGGCGAATCCAGCACCCGCATGTTTTCAAACTCCGCGTGGCGTTGCGCATACAACACATGTCCCGTGCCATCCAGCACCACCAATGCAGGCACGCCCTTGTTCAGCGGGATGCCGTACTTGCGCGCCAGGTCGAGGTTCTTGTCATACTCCCCAACATTCACATTCACTAAGACATAGTTAGCGGCCAGCAGGGAAGCATTGCCAGGATCATGGAAGTAAAGCTCCAGCAGATGGCAGTCTTCGCACCAGTTGCCGCCAAACACCAGCAGCACGTGCTTGTGTTCCACGCCCGCCTGCAAGATCGCCCGCCGAATATCTTCCCTCGCATTGGCGGTATCGGAATAGATGTTACTGGAGTCCATCTGTAGATAGACTCTTGGTTGCAAATGGGCGACGCTGCCCATCATCGCCGGCCCAGGGCAGACCACCGCCATCAGTACGCTGCATCCTACTGCGACCGTCCAGAAACGTCTCCAATATTCCATGATCGATTGTATCCGCTGGCAGCGACTGAAACTAAGCGCCCCCGTTATAGAAGAAGTGCTCGCGGACGATCTTGCCGTCCTCCACCGTATACAGGCCCATCTCCTCCATGTGCATGCGCTTTCCCGATGCCTTCTGAGTGACGTCCATCTTAAACTCCACAGCGAACTGCTTCTCCCCCAAAAAGGGCCCGTTCACCTCTTCGCTGTGGAGCTCGTTGTGATCGAAGAACCACTGGTTCTTTTCCTTGATCGCCTGGATGCCTCGCGTCTCCGCCGGCATTCCTTTCGGCGCGCTCGACTCTACACTCACGACTCCGTCGGAGTAATACTTTTCGACAGCTTCCAGGTTCTTCCCTTGCCGACACATATCGACCAGACCCTTCGCAATTTCTGCAGTAGACATAAGATTCACCTCGTAGTGTATTTGGCCTCAGGGAGCCTGCGGCATGCCATCCGAACCGAGTCTATTCAGCTTTCCGATCTAGAAAATAAACTCGAATTCTATGAAAGTAGGATGCTCCTGCCCGTTCTGGGGTTCTTTCTCTAGGTGCCTGATTCCGGAGTTGGATGGAGCATACTTTACGCATCAGGCGAAGGAGGCATTATGGGACAGGACTTCACGGGAGCGCCCGCGCGACTTGTGCTGGCTGCCCAGTTTGATCGAGCTACGAAGCTCGGAAGGACGCTGCATGTAGTACGCCGGAGCCGCAGTTGCGGGCGCCGCAACCGACCCGCGGATGTTCGCAAGGTGCATGGACACAGAACCAACGCCTAATGCAAGCAGTTTTTACCCTGACTCCCGTGCAATGCTTCAAGAAATCCGCCGCATAAAAACCTATTTCAACAGGTTTTTGGCAATGGGAACTCTATCGCCGCAGCGGTAACATAAGGGAGGCTATATGTCCGTCGCTACGGAAGTACAATCGCGTGATTACAGCCTGGTTGGAAAGAACACCGTTCTCGCCATCCAGCAGGGTCTGGCTGAGGCGACCTGGTATACGTCGCCAGTCCCGCGAGACAAGATGCGCGAATTACTGGAGCGCAGGGACGGTCCCCCGCTCCGGGATACCATTCTGTGGCTCTCGCTGCTGATCTTCTTCGGCGCCTGCGGCGCGGCGCTCTGGGGGACATGGTGGGCGATCCTACCATTCCTGGCATACGGTGCTATCTATGCCTCCAGTTCGGACTCTCGCTGGCATGAGTGTGGCCATGGAACGGCCTTCAAGACAGATTGGCTGAATAACACGCTCTATGAAATCGCTTCGTTCATGGTGCTTCGGGAGTCCGTCCCTTGGCGATGGAGTCACGCCCGCCACCACAGCGACACCATCATCGTCGGGCGTGATCCAGAGATCGCGGTACCGCGACCGCCGAACATTCTCGGAATGATTCTTTCTTTCTTCGACCTGAAGGAGATGCCCATCTATTTCCGGCATGTGCTGCTGCATTCGGTCGGGCGAATTACGCCGGAAGAAAAAACATACATCCCGGAATCGGAATACGAGAGCGTCTTTTTGCGCGCTCGCATTTACCTGCTGATTTATCTGGGAGTGATTGCGCTGTCTATTTCCATGCGCAGCTTTCTTCCGCTTATGTTTGTTGGCCTGCCCAACTTATACGGCTCCTGGCTGTACCACGTCTATGGCTATACGCAGCATGCAGGCTTGGCCGAGAATGTCCTCGATCACCGGCTCAACTGCAGAACGTTGTACACGAGTCCAATCCACCGCTACCTGTACTGGAACATGTTCTACCACGTGGAGCACCACATGTTTCCGCTGGTGCCCTATTACAACCTGCCCAAACTACACGAGCTGGTCAAAGATGATATGCCCACGCCGTATAAGGGGCTGATCGACGCATGGCGAGAGGTCGTGCCGGCGGTACTGCGACAGGTCAAGGATCCTGCCTACCACGTAAAGCGCAAATTGCCGACGCCGACGCTTCCCTCTGAGGCGCCGCCAACGTCCCATATCTTCACCGCGAAGGGTCAGCCCAGGAACGGCTGGGTGGAAGTCTGCGCCAGCTCATTCCTGAGAAATGAAGATGTCATCCGTTTCGACCATGACAAGAAAACCTATGCCATTTATCGCATCGCCGATGGCAGCCTGTATGCGACCGATGGAATGTGTACCCATGCGAATAGTCATCTGGCAGACGGCTTTGTTACCGGCAAGCTGATCGAGTGCGCCAAGCACAACGGCCGTTTCAATATTGTGGACGGATCACCGCAGCGCCAGCCGGTCTGTGTAGCGCTGAAGACTTATTCCGTAAACGAACATGATGAAAAGATCTTTCTGGATGTAACTTCGGCCGGCGGCTGCGGACTAACTCAGCCAGCAACCACGTATAAGTTCCGCGTGGTTAGCAATGAAAATGTCGCTACTTTTATCAAAGAACTGGTACTGGAACCAGAGCCTGATTCGCCGGTACTGAACTATGAGCCCGGTGACTATATTCAGTTGGATATTCCCGCGTACGGAGAATTGCCGTTCCAAAACATATTAGTCGCAGCACCATTCGCCGAGGTATGGAAGACGCAACGCGTTTTCGAGTTCCGCGCGTCGAATGACATTCCAATTCGCCGGAACTATTCCATGGCGTCGAACGCCGCTATCGACAGGCACCTCCGCTTCAATGTGCGAATTGCCACTCCGCCGCGCGGTCAGGATTGCCTTGCCGGGTCCGGATCCACATTTGTTCACTGCCTAAAGCCGGGCGACATCGTTACGGCAATCGGACCATTTGGCGACTTCCACATTCAGCACACCGAAAGAGAGATGGTGTATGTAGGCGGTGGGGCTGGGATGGCGCCGCTACGTTCGCATTTATCCCATCTTTTTGAGACGCTGAAAACAGATCGCCGCGTCAGTTACTGGTACGGCGCGCGCTCGCTGCAGGAAACCTTCTATCGCGAGTATTTCGAAGACCTGGCCGGAAGATTTCCTAACTTCACGTTTCACCTGGCGCTTTCCGAACCCCAGCCGCAGGACAATTGGAACTCGCATACCGGCTTTATTCATGAGGTGTTGCGGTCGCATCATCTCGCCAATCATCCCGACCCAACTGCAATCGAGTACTACCTATGCGGACCACCCGCAATGGTGCAGGCCGCGACCAGGATGCTTGAGAACTTGAACGTTCCCAGGAATCAGATTGCTTTTGACGAATTCTAAGCAGCCTCTGCACATGCGTGCGCTTCCAACGCGATGAAGTTGGGGCCGATAGGTTGGTGAAGTTGTTGCGATTTGCCTACGAACAGACGGGCTTTTCTCCGCGGTTTCAAGTGGCTCCAGAGGCTGTTTTCCGGCCTCCAGACACATTATGTCCCCAGAGGGAACCAGCCGCTTGCGGTGCTGCTAGAGATTAACCAGGGCGAAGGCCGCCGGCAGCCGTTCATGGTTCTTCCTGAATCCGCGGTGGCGCGCTCGGCACTCCCCGCAAATAATCCAGAAACGAAAACCCGAGGAACGGTCGGGAAGGCGACTACTGCACCGTGAAGGATTGCTGCAAAGGTACATTCACAGAAGAATCCCCGACATAGACAAGGAATTTTCCTGGGTCGACCTTCCACCCATGGATCTTTACGTCCCAGTATGCCAGGCTGCGCTTGTTTAGCGTAGCGGTCACACGGCGCGATTCACCCGGCTGCAGCACAACGCGGGAAAATCCCTTCAGTTCCATGGTGGGCCGCTTCACCCTGGCAGACGGATCTCCCACGTAAATTTGTGCAACTTCGGCTCCCGCGACCGGCCCGGTATTTTTCACATCAAAAGAAACCCGGATGGGTCCGTTGGGCGATGTGGTTTTCGGCGAGACAGACAGGTTGCTGAAGGCAAAGTTGGTATAAGACAATCCGAAACCGAACGGAAACAGCGGCTTCACACGACTCGTCAGATAGTAACGATAGCCGATGAAGATGCCCTCCGTGTATTTCACATCGTGGGTTCCGGGCAGCTCATAGTAGGTCTTGTAGGTTGGATTGTCCGCAATCGTTTTTTCCCAGCTGATTGGCAGCTTCCCCGACGGATCGACCTGACCGAAGAGAATCCTGGTCAGCGCGGTGCCCGCCTGCTGACCGCCATACCAGGTTTGCAGCAGCACCGGAACGTCGCTGAGCCAATTCCGGGTAGCCACGCTGCCGCCGGAGGTCAAAACCACAATGGTGCGGGGGTTGGCTGCGGCAACCGCCTCGATCAACTGCTCCTGCCCGAACGGCAATGAATAGGTGCGATCGCGGCCTTCTCCTTCCGTGGTGGGACTAAAGCCCACGGAGACCACCACAACGTCCGCCATTTTTGCCAGCTTGACCGCGTCCGAATTGACGAGCTGATTTTCTGCAATCACTCCCAACCCGGCTATTTTCTGCGTTGTTGTCGGCCAATAAATAAGTTGTACTTTTAGCGGCTTTCCCGCCGTCAACATGACCGGAATGGCTTTCGGCCCACGCATGTTTTTTGCGCCCGGAACCTCAAGAACCTGATGTCCGTTCACCAGTACCTGGAAATGCTCTCCCGGATTGGCGGCCGCGACCACTCGGTATGGCCCGGATGTTTTAGCCAGGTAATATCCGTTCCACTCCACCTGCCGGAATCCGGAGTTGATGTCCTGGCCGGAAGCTCCGAAGCTGCTGACGTGCTGGTCTACAGCGGAGGCGACTTTGGCGTTGGTGGCTTGAAGATATTCTGTGCGCAGAATACCTCTGCTTTTGCACCCTGGATCGGCGCACCAGTCGGTTCCAGAAAAAATTTCTTCCGGCGTTTTGATTCCGGCATTCCAGTAGACTTTGCTCCCAGGATACAAGGCATCGCTCAGTCCTGTCATAAAGCTGACCAAAGCGAACGACGCGTCAACATGGGAACTGCCGCCGCCCCCAACCACTGCAGGATAGGCATCCGGACCCACAACCGCGATGGAATGGATCGCATGACGATCGAGCGGCAGCAGTCGACCTTCATTCTTTAGAAGCACTGCGCCTTCTTCCGCCGACTGCAACGCGATCGCATTGCCATTTTGGTTGTAGAGCGGAATGCTCAGGTCGGTTTGGTCCCGATCCAGAAATCCGAAGCGCATCGCCGTCTGCAAAATGTGGCGAACCTTTGCGTCAATCACAGCCTGAGAGACTTTTCCTGCTTGGATGGCGGGGATTAACGTCTTTGCGGTCATGAATTCCGCGTTCCCCATTTCCAGGTCCAGTCCAGCATTGGCGGCTGCGACGCCGTCGTGGGTCGCGCCCCAATCTGACATCAGGATGCCGCGAAAGCCCCAGTCTTTTCGGAGCACCTGAACGTTCAGGAACGCATTTTGCGTGGCATGCTCCCCATTGATGAGATTGTAGGAATCCATCACCGCGCCGACGTGGGCCTGTCGGACAGCCGCCTCAAAAACAGGCAGATAAATCTCCCGCAGTGCGCGCTCCCCGACAATGGAATTGACATGTCCCCGGTCATACTCGGAGTTATTGGCGTCATAGTGCTTCACCGTCGCAACCACACCCTGGCTCTGCACTCCGTCGATATAACCCACGGCAATCTGCCCCGCCAGATAAGGGTCCTCACCAAAATACTCAAAGTTGCGTCCGTTCACGGGCAAACGATAGATGTTGACTCCCGGGCCCAAAAGGAAATTCACTCCCCTCGCGCGCGCATCCTCACCCAGCCCCACCCCAACTTTTTCCGCCAACTTCGTGTCCCAGCTTGCCGCCAGGCCGATCCCGGCCGCATAGGCTGTGGTAGGTCCCCAGGACCGCACTCCTACCGGACCATCGGACATTCGCAGTGGCGGCAGTCCGATACTCGGCTCGCTGAAGGTAGACTGTCCCCGGTCGCCCCCTAACAATCGGATCTTCTGCTGCAGCGTCAGTCTGCTTATCATCGCATCCACTTTCCGCTCCATAGCGGGCGTGATGGGTTGTGGGGCCTGTGCGACTGCGGATGAGAACGCAGCGCTCAAGCAAGGCAGCAGAAGCATCGCAAAGATTGTCAACAGCGGCAAACTCGAACATCTTTTACCTGGATTCATGGCACCTCTTGTCTTGCAAAATCGGATGGTACGAGCGATCGCCCGGTTCTGCCGGCGCGCAGCCGGCTGCAATCGATCTCCGCAAAGACGGCTCGCTGTGAGTATAAAGTCCCGGACCAATTCTTTTTCTGGAATCACAGTTGAATGCGTGCGCTTGTATTCCCCGACAGTCAATGAGCCCAGCCAGGAAAGGCCTCCATCGCATCAATGTAGTTGTGAATCTTGTCTGTGTGCGCATCTTCTTGCCAGCCGCCGTTGTACCGCTGAACGATCGAAGCGCGCGGTGAACCGTCGGTGTCGATTGCGTAGAGCCCCAAGGTCAGGATCTGCCAGGCCATCCCTTTATACTCCGGATCTCCGGTCACCGCCGAATATTGCGCAAGAACTCCGCCAAAGGTTGAGAACGCACCACCCCATGGAGCTTTATCGTCATCCTGCTCGCCGCAGACAATTAGACCGAAGTGTATGCTGCAGAAATTTCCCACTGCAAAATCAATGAGTGATTTCGAATCCGATTTCCAGTCCGGATCCAGCGAATTGCGCTGCTCAACCAGATACCTGGCCAGGTTCAGAGGCGCCCACGAGTTGCGGTTTTTCTCCATGTTGTAGTCTTCAAAAAACTGGACCCACAGGCTGCCGCCCTTTTGCAGATTAGGAATCTGAATTGTCTTGATCCATGTCCAGAGCTGGGCGCGCGGCTGCTTAAATTCGGAGTAACCGTGCGCGATCAAGATGTCGAAGAGCCGAAGGTTATAACTCATGTCGCTGGAAATAGGGCCACGCGCCACGCCAGTACGATAATCCACGCGAAAAGGCCATGGCGAATGGGTTTCGTCTCCGGGAGTCATGTTGCGAGCCAGATCGCGTGCATTTTGCAGAGCCTGACGCAGATACCGCGCATCATGGGTCTGATCGTAAAGCAGCATCAGAGCGTAGCCCGCGATACCTCCTTTGTCGGGCTCAATCTCATAGGGATGGTCGGCTTGGGAACCGGTGTCCGCACGCAAAGGGAGTTGCCCCATATGTCCGGTTGACCGCGTAAATAGCGGATATTTCCCGCTGTCGGGAGTCAGCGTTTCCTTCACCAGAAAGTCTCCCATCGCACGAGCAATCTTGAGCGCGCCGGGATCCGATTCTTTCTTCCAGTGGTAGTACTTCAGATACGAAATGATTCCCATGCCGTCCTGCATTGCGGGAATCATGTCGCTGCGAGACGTTGCCGTGTAGTCGCCGGTCATAAATGTCAACGTGACAAATCGAGGATAGCCATTCTCCCAGGGACACTTTTCATACCACTGCATTTCGCGATCGATGGCGTCTTCCATGGACGTCCACGGAAGAAGATGTCCGTATTTGTCGTACTTTGCTATGTGGCTGTCAATTCTCAGCTGAGACCCTACAACCTCAAAAGCAGGCTGCTTGGAACCGGGGCCCTGCCCGTAGGCGACGCCCAAGTCGAGCAGGGACCCCAGGACGCAAACAAGAAACAGCTTCTGCGCGGTGCGCTTCGCAGCCATCCAGCGTTGCAGCGCCGGCTTACTCGGGCTGGCAACAGAATTTGCGCGGCAAGACGTGTACGGGCGAATTGAAAAATAAGTCATGGTTTCGGGTCCTTGCACGGAATTGTGCTGTGTGAATGATGCAGATCCTCATCATGAGGAGTGATCACTGCAAATCAATGAGACGGGTGCAATGCCCATGGGCCGGCGTCTGTTTACGCAAAACCGATACCGGCCCACAGTGCCATTGCCAACGAGGAACAACCGAGTGCATCGCACTTTCAAGTTGAGTTGAGCTTCTCCATTGCTTTTCTCGCTTTCCCGACACTCGCTGTCACTGGTTCAGAATGTGATCCGCCCATCGACCTGCACGACGCGCTGATTGTGCGCTCCGCTAATGGATCCAAATCCTGGACTGGTGATGGTATTGTTGATTCCTGAAAACTGGGGGTGGTTGAATGCGTTGTATGCGTCTCCACGTATCTGGAAAATGGTTTTCCGAGGAAGAGGAAAATTCCGCATCACGCTGAGGTCCCAGACATTTTGTCCGGGCCCATACAGGGCTGCTCGAGGAGCATTCCCCAAAACATTCGCAGGAGTAATCTGAAAAGCGTCCGTATTGAACCACCTTTGCACTGTACGGGAAC
Source organism: Acidobacteriota bacterium (assembly GCA_021793595.1). The sequence continues at coordinate 7,469 of JAJYSL010000066.1, read as the reverse complement.
CCCGCGAAATATTCGGGTTGCCTACCTTGGTAACATACTGTGCCTGTGAGAACAGACCCAGAGTGTTGCCTTGATTGATGCTGTATGGATATCCCTTCTGGAACTGTCCTATACCGCTCAGCACCCAATGCCCGATAATTTTGTTGATCACCGGTGTAGTTGCCGCCAGGCTGCCTCCCGCACCGAAAGGCAAAGCGTACACAAACGAGATGGAAAGTCTCTGGGGAATGTTCGTCATTGCAGTACCCCACTGAGCATGCAGATCGTATGCATTCTGAATCCCGACCGTGCGGCCACGCGCCGGCCCTCCCACGTCATCCATCAACTTCGCCCAAGTGTACGAAGTGAGCACAGACAGGCCATTGCTCCATCTATGATTGAGCTGCGCCATCAAAGCCGCGTACTGTGAGGCCCCGCCATTGTGCATGTAGTTGACATTGGTAAACTGCGGATACGGTCGCAGACTTTGTGAATTCGGTTCTCCGTAATACGCCCCGCCCACCGGAATCTGATCGACAGGCAAGTTGATCGGCATGTGCACGCCGTGAGACCCGTTATAGTCAACCTCCGCGACCCAGTGATGTCCGAAACTCCGCTGAACCCCTAATTGCCATTCCTGCATATACGGCAAAATTGCTTTCAGCTCAAGTTCATTGACGCTCGATTCAGGATTCGTAAGACTCGTTGGAATATAAGGCAACCCTTCTGGAGTAACATCTGGGGAATAAGGGGGAACCCCTTGATTGAGTTGATAGGGAGGAGTGACACCATCGAGGCTTTGAAACGTCGCATTCACGGTAGTCGTCGTAACCAGATTGTTGCCGGCAGCTCCAACGCCCGGCAATTGAAAAATTCCATACCCGCCCCTGAGCACAGTATTTTTCAACACGTTGTAACTGAAACCAATGCGCGGAGCAAAGCCTTTGTAGTCCCGCGCAATGAGCGTGTGAGGAGCTCCGTTTACGCCTGCAAATTCAATTCCTCCGGGCTTCTGTGTATTAGCATCAATGAGATTCGGGTTAAATGTGTACATGTTGTTATGCACTTCGTCGAAGGGGCCGTCGAATTCCCATCTCAACCCGAGATTCAGTGTGAACGTTGGGGTGATTCTGTAGTCATCCTGAACATAAAAAGATCCAGTCTTCTCTTTCTGCCGGAACCATGTATTGGTCGTAAAAATCCCAGTCCCCGCTGGAAGGCCCAAATCAAGGTCGGACATTCCGGTTTCGGCTTGCCCGGGTAGGCTGGTGAATGTTCCTGTAAAAGAGTACTGCCCAGATAGAACTCCAGGTACATACTGGCTATAGGTATAGCTCAGGTACTCGCCGCCTATCGCCAGGGTATGGTTGCCGATCTGCGCCGTTACGGCATCGTTGAATATGAAGTGTCCATCGTACGTTTGCCCTAACGTTTGACCGCCTATTTCATAAATCCCAGATGTTGCGATATCCGGGAACGTAGTCAAGCTAACGTTTTTTATTCCAAGAGAGGCTACACCGGTATCTTGCGGATATTGGTAGTTATATTCCGAAACAAAACCAAATCGCGCCTCGTTGGTCAGCCAAGAAGAAAAGATGTGGGTCCAGGAAGTATCGAAGTTATTGTCGCGCCATCCGTTTACCGGAGATGTGTTCGCCGCGTTAGGAATAAGCTCCACCGCATCTGCATTTGGACCATCTCGCCCAAACTTAAACATAATGCTGTCGCTGTCTGTCGGGTTGACATCGACGCGCGTTGTCGTGAAAAAGTCGCTGGTGTGTCCAGGAGGGTCTACGCAGTAGTTGTTGGTATTGACTTGACAGTTAGGCTTGGGATAATAGGCAATTATGTTCTGCGCCACCGGATCCAGCCGGTCTAGCGGAATTATATTATTCGGGAATGGAGTTCTGGAAACTACCCCATTGACAACAGTTGTGGTAGCTGGATCGTAAATGACGGGCTGAGTTGTTCCTTGCGGCGTTGGACCGGAGAAGTCGCCCGTCCGCTCCGGTATGGTAGGAACATCGGTTTCAAAAAGCTCGTCGACAGCATTAGTCGTATCTTCCCAGTCCGTAAAGAAATACACGTGGCGTTTTCTTCCGTTGAGAAGCCAAGGGATAAAGACTGGTCCGCCTACATTGCCGCCAAAATAATTGAAGATGTTTTTCGGTAATACTGTATTGGGGGCATTGAAGTAGTTGAGGGCATCCATGTCTTGATCGTTGTGGTAGTAGAAAAGACTGCCATGAAAGTCCTTGGTTCCAGACTTTGTCATCGTCAATATGGCGCCGCCACTCGTCTGTCCGTATTGGGCTGAAAACGGCGATATCAATATTTGTAGTTCCTGCGTCGAATCCGGCGTGGGCGTCAGGCCATAGGTGTTATCGACTCCCATATTGCTGGGCAGACCGTCGACGATGATCGGATTAGTTACAGGTCTGCCGCCGCCAAAAGCAATGTCGTTGACATTGCTGTAGTCGGAGCTCGACCCGGAGACGCCGGGAAATACTTTGGCCATAGTGAATTCATTGGGGCCATTCTGGCCGATTTGTTCTGGAAGATCGATGAGGTCCGTGTTGCCTATCTGACCGCCAATTTGAGAATTGGTGCGGTTGAGCGACGTCGCTGCCCCAGAAACGACGATGGACTGTGATGTATTTCCAACCCGCAACACGGCGTCAACCGTCACAGGCTGGTTTAACACCAGAGCGATGTTCGCGACTGTAAATGCTTCAAAGCCCTGCTTCTCGATGCGCACCAAGTAAGTGTCAGGCTTCAAAAAAGAAAAGTGGTAGCTCCCCTCACTATTCGTTGTCGTCTTCAGTTCCACCGAAGTGCTTTCGGAGACCACCGTGACCGTCGCCATCGGTACAGCCGCCCCCTGAGTATCCTTGACGATGCCATTGATGGAACCGTAGACAGATTGAGCCTGCAGCGCGCCGGTCGTAAGAAGGACAATGCCGAAAAGCAAACCGCAAAGGATCGGAAAAGCATTGTTCCATAGCCATGAGTTCGGCCCAACCGATTTACTTGCGCCCAGTCTTGCAACGTTGGAATTCAGTCTGGAAATGATGTCTTTGTGATTCATTTTCATTGCCCCCCCTGGAATGCCACGAATGTTGAAATGTGTAAACTTCACAAGGCCAGCAACGACACGCCCTGATGAGAGCCCTACTGGCTAGAGGTGACGATCCTGGCCAAGATTTCGCATACAACGAATAACACAGTTGCTGTAATAAATACACATATATGTGTTAAAATAAGAAAATATATAACATTTTGTCTCGCTTTGACTGTCGCGACGGGTTTCAGCGGAGAATTGGGCGTTGTATAAAAACAGCATTCACCCGATTTTTCAGGAGATTGATCAAGCTAAACTGAGGAATCAGGGGCGGGGATGAAAGAGACTTCCGAAGGTTCAAGGTTGGAGGCTGTTCTACGCTTGTTAAAAGAGAACACTACGGCCTCCATCAGCGAAATCGCCGACTTGTTTCAGGTTTCGCAGATGACGATTCGCCGTGACTTGCAAAAGCTGGCCGAGGCAGGCCAGGTGATTCGCATTCCTGGAGGAGCACGCATTGAACGCTGGCACGGAATGGAGCGAGGGTTCTTCGAGCGGCTGGAAAAAATGTCTCCTGCCAAGCAAAGCATCGGCAAAGCGGCGGCTGCGCTAATCAAGGATGGAGAATCGGTCGTGTTCGACTCCGGTACGACCACCCTTTATGTCGCGCGCGAGCTCCGCTTTCACCACAATGTTGTCGTCATTACATTCTCTCTCGCCGTTTTGGAAGAGCTTGCCTCCGTCGAAGATGTCCGAGTGGAGCTTACCGGCGGAGTCTACCGCTCCAGCAGTCACGATTTAATTGGGAACGGGGTCGCCGAAAGCCTGCGATCGATCTACGCGGATCATGTGATGTTCGGCGCCGGCGCTGTGTCGTTCAAACGCGGTGTGATGGTGGAAGACCCGGACGTGCAGCGGGAAATGCTGCAGGCCGGCAAACAAAAAATTCTTCTTGTCGATAGCAGCAAAATTGGCGTGGAGGCTACGTACCGTCTATGTGGCATCGAAGACTGCGACCTGATCGTGACCGATCGAATGCTGCCGCGGGCAGATCTCGACCATCTTCGTAAGATCACCAAGGTCCTGGTTGCAGAGTAAAGTCGTATGCGGCGTCCTATTGGAAGCCGATTTGTGGGCAATGTTTTGCACTCGGCTTCAACCGCTTTTGTATTTTCGGCCGGCTTGCACAGGCGGATGCGGTAAACAGCGGGCAACCCTTAAGAATGGAGACACCATGAGCCGTGATCGATACCAAAGAACGCCAGTAGGTACAACAACGAACCGGATTTCTATCGCCGCCAGCTTCCCGAAGACCTCGTTGTGCTGTTTGTCGGTTCTGTTTCTCCTGTTCGCATGTGCTTCCTCTCCGGCGGTCAACCGACCAACGGCTCTCGATACCTATGTACACGCACCCGATCCTTACTATCGATTTCACGCGGTGCAACAGACAGAACATGCCGGGTACACGTTCTCTTTACTGCAAATGACGTCACAGAAATGGCGCACTGCCAAGGAGGTGAATCGCACCTTGTGGCAGCACTGGGTCACGATTTACAAGCCCACAAAGGTGACAAGCACGACAGGCATGCTGTTTATCACCGGGGGCTCGAATAATGGCCATCCCCCTGGCGTGGATCCGGATTTTGCCTCCATCGCAACCGTGTCGCATACCGTCGTTGCGGTCGTATATGACGTTCCAAACCAACCGTTGACGTTTTCTCATGATCCGTTTGGACCGCGACATGAGGATGAATTGATCGCCTACACGTGGAAAAAATATCTGGATACCGGAGACGCAACCTGGCTGGCTCGTTTGCCGATGACAAAAGCCGCGGTAAAGGCCATGGACACGGTGACATCCTACTCCGCAACTGCAAAAGGGGGCGGGGTAAAGGTCAATCGATTTGTAGTCGCCGGAGCCTCCAAGCGCGGCTGGACCACATGGACAACCGCTGCCGTCGACCCTCGAGTTGTAGCGATCGTTCCGATGGTGATCGATGTGCTGAACATGGGTCCGCAGTTGATACACCACTACAGGTCCTACGGATTCTGGTCTCCGGCCGTGGCCGATTACTACAACATGGGCCTGCTCAACGAGGCAAATTCCCCTGGCTTTCACAAGCTCGGGACCATAGTTGACCCGTATTCCTATCGCGCTCGATATACGATGCCAAAATTGATTATCAATGCCGCTGCAGGCCAGTACTTCCTGCCGGATTCATCGCAGTTTTACTTCAGCCAGCTTCCCGGCGAGAAATATCTTCGCTATATGCCCAATGCAAACCACTCGCTGAAGGCGACGGATGTTATCGAAAATCTCACAGCGTTCTATTTGTCCATTGTGAATCATTCCGGACGGCCGCAATTCGGATGGAAATTTGAGCCAGACGGCGATATTCGCGTGACCACGCGGGAAAAACCGATTGAGGTGAAGCTGTGGCAAGCGACCAACCCAAACCATCGTGATTTTCGCGCGGACTGGGTGGGACCGCTTTACCGGAGCAGCATCCTTCAGCCCTCGACGCCTGGGGTTTACGTGGCACATATAACAACGCCCGCAAAAGGATGGACCGCCTTCTTTGTGGAATTGATTTATCCAGGCCCGCAAAAGGACTACCCATTCCACTTCACAACCGCGGTGCGCGTATTGCCCAACACAGAACCGTATCCAAGTCCGATCCCCGGAAAAACGAAGCTAGGCCCGGACCCCAATCCTGATCGCTGGGTCGCGCCTGACAAGGTCCCAAATCCATAACAGCATTGTCGGAAGTGCGTGGTTCCGACTTTGGAGAGACTGTGCCCACAGGAAGGTTCCCTATCCTGTGAAGCTGTGGATCTCCTGGAAATCCCAGCCGCCTCGCAAGTCTCTCATGCGGAACTGGCGAGAAGCCCTCGATCCATCAGGGCTTTTTGCAGCAACGGCTCTACACATCGACGAATCGTGTCATTTGCATATCCGACCCAGCTTACGTCTGCGTCTACATTCAGCGGCGCCCGTAGAGAGTCTCCGGCTTCATCGGTAATTCGTACTCCAGCTTCGCGGGCGATCAGTTCCGTACACAGATCGTAAGGATGACAGCACAGACCAGTCTGCAAACCGCGACTTTTCAATAAACCATGCAACAGAGGCCGCAGATCTGCCTGGAATCGGTCGTGACCCATCATTAGTTCATAGAGCTGGCCGCCAGTGGAGAGATATTGGTCTTCAAAGGAAAGCGCTTTTCCTTCCCTACCCGGACCAAGAGCGCCAAGAACAATCTCATCGTCAATGGCCGCCAAAACGTCTCTGCCGCCCGAGAAGAAACGGGTCACGGACCCGAATCCGTGAGCCAAACTCTTTGCCCCGGAAGGCTGCGGGAAAAGCGGAATGCGCTCCTCGGAAATGCGGTTGAAGCGCTCTCCAAACGCTCCCTTGCCCCGCGTCGCCCAAAGGCTGTCGCAAAGATGTTGTTTGACGAGCGGGAGTTCCGTTTGCACAGCGAGCTCGATATCCGCTAGCGATGTGGCATCGCCGCGATTGGGCGCGACTCCAGTCAGGATCCACGCGCTGCGCTTTTGGTACATCAGGGGGCGAGTGCCATCGATAGGGTCCGCAATGATCCGCCAGACAGCGTCCGCTTCCTTGCAATTCCGGGGCAACGTCATTCTTCCGCCGACAAGTCCTTCCGCGATCAAGACAATCGGAGCATGCACTGCAACTTCCCGGCTAAACAGGTCGACGAGCATTGCTTCACTGATACGGTCTACGGAATAGATCGTGTCCCCTGCGCCATCCTCCACCACTTTGGAAATATCGGCCTGCGTAGAAGATTCGCAGGCGGAAGCGACAGCTCCGCGAATCTGTTCATGTATCACCCGAATTGGACCCAATAACCAGTCCACAGTTGACATGGATGTTCCCTTGATCTTATTCAACGCAACAAAAGTGGTCTGCTGCAGCTTGACGATGCCATAAGATGTATGAATGTGTTATATATTAACAGATGTTATGAGAAATTAACACATACTTGAGTAGAATACCCGGCTATCCCGAGGCATGCTAGCACTAGACAGTTAAAAGCACGGCCAACCGCACGATTTGGCATGCAACGGATAGCCTAGGACGAACAGGTGGCAAATAGCGTTAAATTCAGCGCTATCGAACTACATTGCTATGGACAAACAAAGATTGCTCGTCGTCGGCTCACGCGGTTTTCTGGGTACGTACGCAGTAGACGCCGCCACAGATGCATTTCAGGTGATCCGTGGAGATCGCAGCAGCATCACACAGAAAGACTCTACCGAGATCGATATCGTCGATGCTTCCAGTGTGGATCGCGCTTTTCGCCATGTCCAGCCAAATTCGGTATTGTTACTCGCAGCCATGTCTGATATTGACCGATGCGAGGCATCGCCGGCGGAGGCATTTGCCATCAACGCCCGCGGGGCG
>JAJYSL010000065.1 GCA_021793595.1 Acidobacteriota bacterium | reverse complement strand
CGGCAGGCCGCACCAGCATAGTCGCCGTCAGGCTGAGGATGGTGAGAATTAGCAGACCGATCCACGCGCGCTGTGCCAGATCGCGGGCCCGTTGTTGCAACCGGCCGCTGGTTTTGATGGCCAGGTACAGGCTGCCGTGAATGCCGAGGGCCACCAGTGCGACCAGACCGCCGATGACGGTATACCAATCGAGAATGCCGGGGTTGGGACCCACTCTCCAGTTGGTCCACAACGGAGCGAAGAAATAACCGTCGGCGTTCAGCGGCACTCCGCGAATGACATTGGCGAGCGCAGCGCCAAGAAAAATGGCCAGCAGAATGCTGGAGATCGCAAACGATCCGTCGAAGAATCCGCGCCAGACCACGGTGCCGAAGTGCGATCGCAATTCAATTGCGATGCCGCGCAGGATCAGAAGCCATAACACGATCATCAGCGGCAAGTAAAATCCGCTAAACGAGGAAGCGTACAGCAGCGGAAACGCGAAATAGAGCGTGCCACCGCCGGCCAGCAGCCAGACCTCGTTGCCATCCCATACGGGGCCGATGGAGCGCAAAATAGTGTCGCGATCCTGGTGCGATCGCGCAATGAGAAAATGCGCGATGCCGGCTCCAATGTCAAACCCGTCCAACACCACGTACGCCACCAGCATCAATGCGACAATCCAGAACCAGATCAAGCCCATCATGGTATCTCCTGTACCTATTTCCTATGCAGCGCTGACCGGCGCGCCGGTGTGGATGCCGGCGGAGGGTCTGCGCTGCGGCCCGCGCACGAGTTCGGCATAAATCAGGAAGACAAACAGGATCGATAAGATCGCGTACAGTCCCATGAAGCCGAGCAAGGTGAAGAGCGTGTTCCCTGTCGAAACAAATTGAGAATATCCCTGGGTGGTACGCATCAGGCCGTACACCAACCACGGCTGCCTGCCGACTTCGGCCGTCATCCAGCCGGCAATATTGGCAACGTATGGCAGTGGAAAGCTCAACATCAGCGGCCACAGCAGCCACCTTGTACGGAACAACTTCCCGCGCCACAGCCAGACGACAGCCAGCACCATCAAGGCAACGAAGTAGGTGCCCAGGCCCGCCATGATGTGATACGCAAAGAACAACAGCGGAATATTCGTGGGCCACTGATCCTTGGGAAACGTATCCAGTCCGCTCACTTCCGCCGAAGTAGTGCCGTAAATCAGAAAGCTCAGCACCTTGTTGACCACCAGCGGGTTATCGATACGCTGATTCTCAACATTGGGTTGCCCGAGCAGCACCATGGGAGCACCTTTTTGCGTGGTGAAGAGTCCTTCCATGGCGGCGGTGGTGGCGGGTTGATGGTGCGCCAGATATTTTCCGTGCAGATCGCCACTGGGAAAAATCTGGAAGACGCAGGCAATCGCGCCAACGATGACGCCGACACGCAGAAACGCGCGGGCATACTCGGAGAATTTATCCTCCAACAGATAGAACGCGCCGACGGAACACATGACGAAAGCGCCCGTAATGACTGCTCCGCTCATATTGTGGGCGTACTGCAACAGCGCCCAGGGATTCAGCAGCAGCTTCCAGAAGCTGGTCACTTCATAGGATCCATTGGCCAGCACACGATACGCAACAGGATGCTGCATCCAGGCATCGGTCACGATGATGAAGAAGCCCGAGATCCAGGAGCCGAGAAATACCAGAAAGGCCGCTGTCCAATGCTGCCACCTGGACAGGCGCTTTTCTCCATAGAGAAACAATCCGAGAAAGGCCGATTCCAGAAAGAACGAGAACACGCCTTCCATGGCCAGAGGCTGGCCGATCACGCCTCCAGTCATGCGAGAGAACTGGGCCCAGTTGGTGCCGAACTGAAACTCCATCGGAACGCCTGTGACCACGCCCATGATGAAATTGATCCCGAAAATTCGCGCCCAGAACCGCGCTGCCTCGTCATAAACAGGATCATTTTTGCGGATGGCAATCGTCTTCAGGATGACGATCAGCAACGCCAGTCCCATAGTTAGCTGCGGAAACAGATAATGATAGGTGATCGTAAAAGCAAAATGAATGCGGTGGAGTAATAGAGCGTCAGACATGCCGGCCCCTCTTTCCTTAACGATAGGGAGGAAGCATCTGCAACAGCGGTGACTACCGTCACAGATGCTACATCAACTATAGGATTTATCGGCCTAAACGAGAAGTTCGAGCGCCGACTTGCGCAGGATGGTGAGGGACGTTCCCTTGATGGAGATAATTTCTTTTCGCTTGAGCTCACTCAGCACGCGTGTGATGGATTCGCGGGTCGTGCCCAGCATGGTGGCCAGTTCTTCGTGGGTCAAGGACATGGTAAACCGCGGTTTTGCATCTCGCGCGCCAGCTGTCATCTCCAGCAGCAGTCGGGCGACGCGGCCGGCGATCGACATGGAAAGTGCGAGACGGGTGGCATCGCCCAGGGCATCGCGATATTCCTTGTTAATCATCTTGGTCGCGTGCACGCTGCCTTCCAAGTGATGTTCGATGAAGTGCAGAAAATCCTGCCGCTGAAATGACTTCACCTGGACCGGCTCAATCGCCTGCGCAGTGATTTCGTACGCCGTGCCGGAGATGGCAGCGCTCAGGCCGAGTACATCTCCCGGCTTGGCAATTCGCACCAGCAGCGTCTTGCCATCCTTTGAAGAGGTGGTCAGCTTCACATGGCCGCCGCACAAGATGTATACGCTGCGTGCAGTTTGCGATTCGAAAAAAAGCGTGCTGCCGGAAGGAACCGTCATCTGCATGCCAAGCGTTTCGAATTCCACCAGTGCTTGCGGAGACAGGTTGCAAAACCAATCCGCATGCCTTTCTTTGCACATGAAGCAGCCTTCGTTTTCTATCCTGTTGGCACAGTCGTCGGTCATGGTCGCACCCTGATAAATCAGCACCCTCTAGTATTGTTTTCCCAGCGTCAATCGTTTGTGACGCCCGTCACAGCTGTCACTTTCGACTTCCTCTAGAGTCAACCTTTGAGGGGGCGAATGTCGCAACCATCCGAGGCCGAATTGCTGCCGCCGCTGCACGCCGTCGCCATCCCCAATGGAGCTGCGGTAAACTCTACTCTTCCGGCCATTAGACATCGCAAGAAACTGATTCGACGCAAGTTACAAGACCGCTCGCAGTGGTTTCGTCACACTGTTCAGGCCGCCTTTGTGACGCTGAACATAGGGCTGGGAGTTCAGTTCTGCCTGTGGACACGCTACTACGAAACTGCCGGAAGAACGCTGTACGTGAACCGGCCCGCGGGGGTGGAAGGGTGGCTGCCCATTGCCGGAATGATGAACACGAAATACCTGCTGGAGACCCGCAGCATTCCCCAGATCCATCCGGCCGCGATGTTTCTGTTCCTCGCGTTCCTTCTCTCCAGCCTGCTGCTGAAAAAAGCCTTCTGTTCCTGGCTATGCCCGATCGGCACACTCTCAGAAGCGTTATGGAAAACCGGCAAGAAATTTTTCGGCAAGAACTTTCAACTTCCAAAATGGCTTGATCTCCCGCTGCGCGGATTGAAATATGTTCTGCTGGGATTTTTCGCGTTCGTGATTGGCAGCATGTCGGCTGCAGCGTTGGCTGACTTTTTACATTCGCCGTACGGCATGGTCGCGGACGTCAAAATGCTGAATTTCTTCCGCGACCTGGGCCATACGGGAATCATCGTTTTGATCGTGCTGCTCGGGCTTTCTCTCTTTGTTCGAAATTTCTGGTGCCGCTATTTGTGCCCGTACGGCGCGTTAATGGGATTGGCATCCCTGTTGAGCCCAGCGAAGATTCGCCGCGACGCGGCTGCATGTATTGACTGTGGCAAGTGTGCGCGGGCTTGCTCAGCCAACCTGCCGGTGAATCGGCTGATCCAGATTCGCTCCGTGGAATGCGCAGCCTGCATGGAATGTATCGCCGTGTGCCCGGCGCAGAACGCATTGCAGTTCTCCCTGCCGCCGCGTCGCGGGGCCGAGGCCAATGATCGCTGGCGCAATCTTGTGCTGACGCCCATGGCCGTCACCATTGTGCTGGCATGCGTATTTTTCGGTTTTATCGGTTTCGCCAAAGCGACCGGCCACTGGAACACCAACCTGCCGCGCTCGCTCTACATGGAACTGGTGCCCAATGCGAATCACCTTTCCCATCCGGGAATGTGACCGGGGGCACGCCGCATGCAGGCCAATCCCTCTCAGATACCTTCGCCCATGCTTACGTAATCTGACCGGGGATATTGCTGGCTGCGATAACGATTGCGTTCTTCTTCTTCCACCGCCAGCGCGCTTTCCGGATCGGTCAGCAAAGACTGTTGCATCTGGCCATCCAGTCGCTCGACGCGTGACTTCAGACGCTTCACCTCGTCACACAGCGCAACGATAACATCCGATAATGGATCGTTGATTTCGCGAGGATCCGTGATCAGAACGCGTTTGCCGCCTTGGTACACGATGTGCGCTGGGACACCCACGACGGTTGAATCCGGAGGCACATCGCGCAAAACCACGGAGCCAGCGCCAACGCGCGAATGTTCTCCAATGGTGATGTCACCCAGAATGTTCGCATTGTTGCCGACAAAGACGCCATCGCGCAGCGTAGGATGCCGTTTTCCGACCCCCTTTCCGGTACCGCCCAGCGTCACACCCTGATAGAGCGTGACGTCATCGCCAAGAATTGCCGTCTGACCGATGACGACCCCGATGCCGTGATCGATGAACAATCGTCGACCGATCTGCGCCTCTGGATGGATTTCAATTCCAGTCCAGAAACGCGTGATTTGCGACAGCACACGCGCCAGGAGCTTGAAGTCGTGTGACCAAAGCCAGTGATGGATGCGATGGGACCACACGGCATGCAGGCCCGGATAGCAAAGCAGCACCATCGCTTTCGATGTGGCCGCAGGGTCGCGCTCGAACACGCATCGAATGTCTTCGCGAATCAATCGCACAAGATTCATAGAAGTGGTCCTATAGATCCTTTCGCCACTTCAGGTCGCCGCCGCGATAGACCCACATTGGAGCGAGTATCATCCTCCGCATAACCATGGACAGCAGGCTTATCAAGCCGTATCATACCGTCACTGCGGACGTTTTCGTCTCCATCGCCTCTTTGCGGAACTCATCGAACAACACGGTCGACAGATACCGCTCGCCGGCACTGGGGATGATCGCAATAATCAATTTTCCCTCGTTCTTCGCATTCTTTGCCACTTGCAGCGCCGCATGCACGGCCGCTCCGGCGGAGATGCCAACCAGCAAGCCCTCTTCCTTCGGCAACCGCCGCGCCATGGCGATGGCATCATCATTGGTCACGGTGATAACTTCGTCAATGAGATCTGTCTTCAATATCTTGGGGACGAATCCCGCGCCAAGACCCTGAATCTTATGCGGCCCGGGTTTGCCACCCGAGAGCACGGCACTATCGGCGGGTTCCACCGCAACCGTCCAGAAGCCAGGCTTTTTCGCCTTTATATATTCGCTAACCCCGGTCAAAGTCCCGCCGGTGCCCACACCGGAAACAAGAATGTCGGCTTTTCCGTCAGTATCGTTCCAGATTTCCGGTCCAGTGGTATCAAAGTGGATCTTTGGGTTCGCTGGATTGTTAAACTGCTGCAACATATAGCTATTCGGAGTCGCCCGCAATAGCTCTTGCGCCTTGGCAATCGCGCCGTTGACGCCGTTCGGTCCGGGAGTCAGGACAATTTTGGCCCCCAACGCCAGCAGCAGGATTCGGCGTTCCATGCTCATCGTTTCCGGCATGGTCAGGATCACATCGTAACCCTTGACTGCGGCCACAAAGGCCAGCGCAATTCCGGTATTGCCACTGGTCGGTTCAATCAGCACGGTCTTTCCCGGAGCAATTTTCCCTTCGCGCTCGGCGGCCTCAATCATGGCTAGGCCAATACGGTCTTTCACGCTGCTCAGCGGGTTTTGGCTCTCTAGCTTTACCACCACTCTTGCCTTGCAACCCTTCGTCACACGATGCAACTCCACCAGAGGAGTACGTCCAATCAGATCCGTTACGCTTGCTGCAATATTCATGACCGATCCTTTCTAAAATCCCAGATACCGAAAGCATACCGTTTTTTGCTTGACCGTGATGCACGTCACCGAGGAATGTGCGCTGAAATGAGACCTTATTCCCAAGTGCCTGCTTTCGGAGGTTTGGCGTGACCTATCTCGACTCGGGACGTATCGAGTCCCTTTCCCCGGAAACGTTCCGTGAGCGGAAGCCCTATCCCTGGATCAGCATTCCTGCGGCGCTGACGGAGGAAGGTTTTCAGCGCTTGCGCAGCGCCATGCCTCAGGTGGAGAAGTTCGATCGCAAAGTCGGGGTCAAACGAGGATACGGGCAGGCTCCGCATGATCGCTACATTCTGCATTACAGGCCGGGCATCGAGCTGCCGGAACCATGGAAGGAATTTGTCGCCGAGTTGCAGGGCGATGTCTACCAGTCTTGGCTGCGAAGAATGCTAGGACCGCAGAAGTTCATCCTGACGATGGAGTGGTACTACGCATGGCAGGGCTGTTCCGTCTCCCCGCATTGCGATGCCCGGCGCAAGCTGGCGACGCACATTTTTTATTTCAACACGGAAGAAGATTGGGACACTAATTGGGGCGGCCAGATCCTGATGTTGGACGACGAGGGCCGCTTCAATCCACATTCTGCCCCGGCCTTTGAAGATTTGAAGGTGGCCGCTTCGCTGGTTCCGCGCGGGAATGAAAGCCTCTTCTTCCAACGCACAGAACATTCCTGGCACGGCGTCCGGCCCTTGGAGTGCCCATCCAACAGCCTGCGAAAACTCTTTATCGTCACCGTCAACGTACCTACATTCCAAGTGTGGTGGCGGCGTGTTCGCGGCAAAGATCCGGACGGGTACAGGATAGGAGCGGCGTAATAGTTCGACAGCTGGGCTGGTTCCCTGCTGCAAAGGGTACAAGTACTTCCACTGCTGGGGTCAGAGGCGGCGGTGAATTTTCGAATCTCAACAAAACAAGGCGGTCCTTACTTATGTCACCTACAGAAACCATTCAAGTCCCACCGGAAACCCATACCCCGGTCAGCAAAAAGGCCATCACAGAACCGCGCGTGCTGAACGAAGCCTATGAATACGCCAAGCCGTCTTCGTTCTCGCGCGGCCTGCGGCTGGACATTAAAGGCGTCACCATCCTGATGATTTCAGGCACGGCAAGCATCGACGAATTTGGTCAAACCGTGCACGTGGGAGATTTTGGCGCGCAAATGAAGCGCACGCTCCACAATATTACCGGACTGTTGGCGGCAGAAGGCGCCACTTGGAAGGATGTCGTCCGGACAACATGCTATCTGCGCGACATTGAGCGTGATTACGACCAGTTCAACCAGATACGGACACAGTTCTTTCGGGAACTAGGGCTGAATCCTTTGCCGGCCTCTACAGGGATTCAGGCAATTCTTTGCCGACCGGATCTGCTGATTGAAATTGAGGCCATGGCCATGTTCGAGAGCGACCGCGGAGCCAAATAACCATTTGGCGCTGCCGATAGTGCTTTGTACCACGGCCCGACATCCGTCGGGCCATGGATCCAAAAATATCTCTGGGCTTCAGTCTCTGCGATTTTTCGACCAGCTACCCAGTAAACTTCACCGATAGGATTGGATGGCGCGATCCAGATCGGCCAGCAAGTCTTCCTCGTCCTCAATCCCGACAGAAATGCGCACCAGGTCTCTCGGCAGATCGCGTTGCGTCATCAATTCCACCGGAACACTGGCGTGGGACATGTTCCCCGGCACGCTGATGGAAGAGTTGACACTGCCAAAGCTGACAGTGATGCGAAACAGCTTTGCGTTTTCCGCAATGGCTTTTGAGAGCGCGACGGAGCCAGTCGTAAAGCTCAACACAGCGCCCGCGCCGCGCGCCTGAGAATGATGCAACTGATAGCCGGGATC
This sequence comes from Acidobacteriota bacterium, assembly GCA_021793595.1. The sequence continues at coordinate 12,147 of JAJYSL010000065.1, read as the reverse complement.
GCTTTTCAGGCCCGGGTAGCAGACCCGCTGGATCAATTTATGCTGGGCAAGATATTCCCCGATGGCCTGCGCGTTTTTTTGCTGGCAATCCAATCGTAGCTTCAACGTCTTCATCCCGCGCAACAGCAAATAACAATCGAACGGTGCGAGCGCATTGCCTTCCGCGTTCTGCACAAAATAAATTTGCTCAGCCAGTACCTTGTCTTTTACCACGATGCTTCCGGCCGTTACGTCATGGTGTCCACCAAGAAACTTTGTCCCCGAATGCAGAACGACGTCCGCTCCCAGATCAAGCGGGTTCTGCAGGTAGGGCGACATGCTGCTGTTGTCTACGCAGAAGATTGCACCGTGAGCATGCGCCATGGCAGCCAGTTTGCGCAGATCCACCACACGCAGCAGTGGATTGGTCGGCGACTCAACGTAAATCAATTTCGTTTTCGCCGTGATGTGCCGCTCGAAGTTTTCCAGATCGCACGCGTCAGCGTATTTCGCGGAGATGCCGGTGCGCTTCAGCACCCTGGTAAACAGGCGGCAGGTACCGCCATACAAATCATTGTCGGCGAGAATCTCTTCACCACTCTGCAGCAGCTTGGTCGCGGTGGTAATGGCGGCCATGCCGCTGGAGAAGCAATACCCGTGAGTTCCGTTCTCCAGCGATGCAATCTGTTTTTCGACCACCGCGCGGGTTGGATTGCCGCTCCGCGAATAATCGTATTCGCCAAACTGATCGGAGAATTCCTGCTCAAACGTGGCTGTCTGATAGATCGGGGTGGAGATGGGGCGGAAGCGGTCTCCAGGAGCGGGATCGAAACTTACCAGGCGGCTAGCGATTTTCAAGGCCAACCTCCTTCACCTCGCTGTTGCATCCAGCAGCGGCGAACGCCTGTTCCAAATCGCGGATAATATCTTGCGGAGCTTCCAGTCCGACAGAGAGTCGCACCAAGCTATCGGTGATGCCAAGACGGCGGCGCAAGTCTGGATCCAGGTCGGCGTGCGTTGTTGAAGATGGATGCGTGATCAGAGTTTCCAATCCTCCTAAACTTTCTGCGCGCGAGCAGAGCTGCACATGATTCAGCATGCGAATCGTGGCGTCGTATCCAGCCTTCAACTCGAAGGCAATCATGCCGCCGGCCGCACCCTGCTGTTTCTCTGCCAAAGATTTTTGCGGGCACGATTTCAGACCCGGGTAGTAGACACGCAGTACGGCGGGATTGCTCTCCAGCCATGCAGCAATTGCCTGGGCATTGTCGCAGTGAAGTTTCAACCGCGCCGGCAGCGTCTTCATTCCCTGCAGCGTCAGCCACGCTTCGAACGGAGCCTGCGTCGTGCCGATGGTCTTGCGGATCAAACGAAATCGCTCCAGCAGCTTCTCATCCTGCGTCGCCAACGAGCCGCCAACGGTTGCGTTATGTCCATCGATATATTTCGTCGTCGACAAAAGGGAAATATCCGCGCCCATCTGAATCACGTTCTGCAAAATCGGTGTCAAGAAAGTGTTGTCGACGGCCAACAAAATCGAATGGCGCTTGGTAATCTCCGCAACTGCCGCAATGTCGCTGAGCTTCAGTGTCGGATTGCCCGGCGTCTCCAGGAAAACGATGCGCGTCGCGGGAGTGATCGCTGCCTCAACATTGGCCGGATCGGATGTGTCCACGAAGGATGCGGTGATGCCGAGATGATCCAGCACTTCGCGAAACAGGCGCATGGTGCCGCCATACACAACGTCTGTCAGCACAGCGTGATCGCCGGACTTCATCACGGAGAGAAAAAGCGTGGTCACTGCAGCCATTCCCGTCCGAAAACAAACCGCCGGCGGCGTTCCTTCCAGCGCGCCAATCGCTTTTTCCAGCGCGTCCACGGTCGGGTTCGACACTCGCGAGTAACTGAATCCTTTGTCGACGCCGACCGCATCGTGCACAAACGTGCTGGTCTGATAGAGAGGAAACAATATCGAGCTGGCGTGGCAATCCAGCGATCGTCCGCCATGAATCGCGACGGTAGAAATGTCCAAATCTGGTGAGCTCAAAACGCAATCTCCATTAGGGCTATGCAATGGTTCCTGGGAGAAACTGGCCGTGGCGGGAACTCCCCAGGCGGCTGCCAGAATGAAGATCGAGCGGGATAACTCAGACTTCTGAAGCTGGCCTGCGACCGCCTGGGGCGGGCATGGCCATATACATTCGAGAAGGTTGAATCGTCGTCACTCGGCAGAACTCCATCACCAAAGAAGTTGCTAAATTGTAGCATAGAGAGAATGCGATTCAGGCTGCTGCGCTTGCCTGGCGATCGCCAGAATTGCAGGAAAAATGCTGCTAAAGATTGTTGCTGTTGGACATCCCGTATTGCGGCAAACCCCGCGCCCACTTACGCCCAAAGAGATTCGCAGCCCTCAGATCAAAGACTTGATTGAGCATATGCGGGAGACGCTGCGGGACGCGCCGGGAGTTGGATTGGCAGCACCACAGATTGGACAGTCACTGAATCTGGCAGTGATTGAGGATCGGGCGGAATACCATAAGGCGGCCACCGAAGCTGAGTTGAAGGAAAGAGAACGCGTGCCCGTCGACTTCCATGTGCTGATCAATCCGCAGATTGAATTGCTTTCCGACTCAGAGGTTTCCTTCTTTGAAGGTTGCCTGAGTCTTCCGGGATTCATGGCGGAGGTTTCGCGGTCGCGCTCTGTTCGTGTCACCTGTCTCGATCATCATGGTAGGTCTCGGATCATCGAAGCCGCAGGATGGTACGCGCGCATTCTGCAGCATGAGATCGATCACCTGCATGGAAAAATCTACATCGATCGCATGCAGAGCCAGACGTTTTCGACGCTCGACAACTACCAGCGCCACTGGAAAAATCGCTCGCGCGGCCACTAAGACATTCGCCCGATTGCGCCGATAAACCATGCGTCAGGCATCAGCACGCCGCTGAAAACGATTGCGCGATGATTTGACAGCAATTTGCTGCCCGCACTATCCTCAGATTTCAAGAAGCCGCTGGATCGCTTCTTCCTACAAAATGCTGAACATCGCTCCAACCCGTCGCTGTCTGTGCTGTTGCTGTAGCCGCCTGCGGGTATGTCCATGAGCGAGTGGAACTAAGACAATGTCGCTTGAACCATGGAAACCCACCCGTAGCCGATTGGCCGAGTGGGTTTTTCGCTTTCAAGGTTCAACCAAGAGCACCGGTGGTGAAGTGGCTAACGCGCTGGTCTGCAAAACCAGTATTCGCGGGTTCGATTCCCGCCCGGTGCTCCATACATCTCAGCCGCCAAAACTCCGAATATTGATTGCCTTGGACAGTTTTCAACGTTAGCCTGAGTCGGAGGGGCCAACGAATGCGCTTTCAATTCCGCAGATTTCTTTTTCCAGTTTTGCTCGGCTTCATCCTCATCACCGCCAACTTTCTACTGGCCAAGGCAAAATCGAAGTCCACGCCTCCGGATTTACACGGCGCCTATAAATTTGAGCGCGCCAATTGGGTCTATGTCCATCTGCAGGGCACGCCGCACCAGATCGGTTTCGGTAACGGATATTTGCTGGCCCCTGAGATCGAGGATGGCTTCCATGCCATCCGGTTGGAAGATACGCACAACACCCATCAAAGTTGGGATTTCTATCGGGCCACCGCGAAGAATGTCTACTGGCCGCATATCGAAGCCGAATATCGCGAAGAATTACAGGGAATCGTGGACGGTCTGAAGGCCCATGGCATCACCGACGTGGACATCTGGGATGTGGTCGCGATCAACGGCTTCAATGAGACCGACGACTACTATGTGCCGTATCTCGAAAGCAAACAACATTCGACCGCCGTAGCAAGCCTGAGCCCACGCGGTCGCTGCAGCGCCTTCGTTGCCACTGGAGATTGGACGCGCGACCATAAGCCGGTCGTCGCGCACAGCCTGTGGAGCCCGTTTCTTGAAGGTGAGCGCTGGCGCATCATGTATGACATTGTTCCGCAACACGGGTATCGCATTTTGATGGACGGGTGGCCGGGAAAAATCGACAGCGGCGATGATTTTGGAATCAACTCCGCGGGTATCGCCATCACAGAAACAACCATCAGCGGGTTCCACGGGTTTGATCCCAATGGTGTGCCGGAATTTGTTCGTGCGCGTAAGGCCATGCAGTACGCGGCGAATATCGACGACTTTGAACGCCTGATGGTGAAGGGAAATAACGGTGGTTATGCGAACGATTGGCTTATCGCCGACAACCACACCGGAGAAATCGCCCGACTCGAACTGGGGCTGAAATACCATCGCCTGTGGCGCACCAGGAACGGCTACTTTGTCGGCTCCAACTTTCCCAGCGATCCCACCCTTACCAAAGAAGAGACCAACTTCAATCCCAACGACGGCGGCAACACAGCGAACGCACGGCATAAACGTTGGAAAGAATTGATGGCGCAATATAAGGGCCAGATTGACACTCCCCTGGCGCAAAAATTTCTGGCCGATCACCTCGACGCGTACACCGGAAAAATGGGAGCGAATGAGCGCACGCTGTGCGGACATGAGGACGTCTCCCCTCGTGGCATTCCAATCTGGGGCGAGCCGCCCTTTGCACCGGGTGGCGCGGGCAATGCCAAAGCGGCAGACAGTTCGATGATCAGCAAAATGTCGTTTATGGCACGAACCAATCGGCCCTGCGGCGAGCCCTTTCTGGTCGGACCGTTTCTGGTGAAGCACCCTCAGTTCGCATGGGAGAAGCCTGTGCTACGGGATATGCAGGGCACTCCCTGGGCCATGTTTCGGACGAGCGATCACGCTTCCGCCTCTGCTGCGGGAGCAGGCAATGTCAACGTAAGCTTCGGCGCAAACTGAACCTGAAATCTTGATGATGGGCTGAAGATCGTCTTCAGTTCTCATCGCAACAGCGGGGTGCGAAGCTCCGTGACTGCTCGCGTCCAGCCTCTGCCGAAAAAGCGATCGCAGGTGCAACTAGCCGGGAAACAGTCGCTCCTGGCGCGACCAATCCGAACGCGAGTCGATTCCATGGCTGCTTTGTTCGCCGGTAGGGATCAATATCTTTCGCGCAGGGACATGACGAGGCGGTCGATTCCGAGGTCGCGGATGGTTCGCCCGCGACTCGGCTTCGATTGCGCTTGATGATGTTTCAGATTCTGACCTTCCGTCGCGATAAGTGACCACCCGCCCGGAAATCGCGGAAGTTCTCTTTCCAGGAACGATAATGTCGACAAGATTCATCGGATCTGCGGCTGCCACGACGATGGCTTCAACTGCTGCTGGGTCTGGCTTGCGCGTGCGAGCCAGGCGCAGTGATTCAACCGCCTCCGGCAATGCATATTGCTCCCCGCTGAATCCGCTGACAAATCGTCCGCCCCGCACTTCTCCGCGCGCTTCCAGCCGTCGCAACACTCCCAGCAATTCCCGCCACTTCGGCATGGTCGTCTCGCGCTTCAGCAGGTCGCGAAACAAAACTCCATATCGTCGCAGCAAGACCCAGGCTGCCGACTCCATCGCCTGGTCATCGATTCTGGCCTGTTGCGAAGCGGCGGCATTCAGGGTGGCTGCGTTGCGCAACAGATACCATCGTCCCGCCGCACTGCGCATCCGCTTACCGGGATTTTTCATTCGCTGGACATACGCTGCCGACTTGCGCTTGGAATCCATGATGGCACGCAGTTGATCGAAGCCATCCGCCGCGGCCAGACCAGCTGCAGCCAACTCCCAAAGCGCATGCTCAACTTGCTCAGTTGTCAGCTCAGTCATTCGCTGCAGTTCTTCCACGAAGCAGGCGCCGCGATTTTCCAGGCGCGTGCGAATTTGTTGTGCTTCCTGGCTCAGCGACTGGCGCAACTTCACTTCGTCCACAGACTGGTTCTCCAATATCGCGTCCAGCCAGAGAGCAGTCTCGCGAATATAAAAGGTAATCGGCGACATGCCCGTGGGAACCACTCTGCGCGGTGCACCACCGTCTGCCGCAGACCACGCTGGATGCGGTGACACACGGCCCCAGCCGACCGCTCCCGACAGGCACAACTGATCGAGCCAGTGAGGCTCATAGCCGCTCACTCGATGCGACAGGAGGGATTGTTCCCATTCAATCGCCGGAGCTTCAAATCCTTCTAATTGCGACAGCACCTGCAGCACGCCCTGCTCCCCACTCAGTTGCGACTGCGGTGCCAGGTGCTGCCACCCAAGCACCCACTGCATGTAGACCGCGGCCGAAGCCGGTTCAATTTGTTTGCGTAGATTTCCGATCGTCAGCCGGTGAATGCGCTGTATCAGGCGACGTTCACACCATTCGATATCAAAGTCCGTGGAATGCGGAGTCGCGGCGTTTTCAAATGTCCCGCGCAGAATCGTTCCCTGCGTCTCCAGTTGCAGCAGCTTCTGGAAAATATCCGCGGCAGGCACACCCAACAGCGACGCCAGCGAATTTGCGGTTACGGGTCCAAGAATTTGCAGCCATCCCTGTACCAGCTTCATGACTGTATTGCCATAAGTAACTGTATCAGTTACATATTCGGGCTGAGGCCAAAGTGAGGCAGCCGCCGCGAGATTTTCTGTAGCGATCCAATGTCCACACTTTTGACTCTCCACGACATTGGCCCGCCCACTTCGCTTAAGCCGCTCCAATAGGGATTCCCACGACGAATTTGCTTCCGGCCGTAACATCGCCACGGGTAGTGCCACCACCTGAAACAGCAGATCGTGCATTTCATGTTCGTCGCGCAGATCCGGCCAGCACTCCGACCGTACATCTGCAATGGCGGCGGGGTCTAACTTTCCTGCATCCCCCTGCATGCTGGCTGGTAGGGTGCGACGCATGGAAACCGCGCGCGCGCGACGCTCCTCCAATGGCGCGTCATCCAAAAACGCATACGGATTGGCGTTCAGCAATTCATGCGCGAACTGCGAAGGCGCAGTCGTGTCGACGGCAACGCAATGGATGGTTCCGTCAGCGATTCCCCCGAGCACGCGTTTCAGTCCGACAAGATCCATTGCCTCTCCCAGCACGTCTTTCATCACTTCTCGCACCAGGGGATGATTTGGAATTTCGCGGTCTCCCTCAATATTTTCAAAGCAGGCTGCGACCTGGGGAAACACGCTGGCCAGCAAATCGTCGGAACGGATACGAAGAATCTGCGGGGCGACCTTCTTTCCCTTTTGGAACCGTAGCAGTTGCAAACTGCGTCCCGCAGCCCATGTCCAGCGAGATTTGAAGATGGGCGAATCTAATGCCGCCTGCTCCAGCAGTTCTTGCACAGTTTGCAGCGTGAGGAATTGAAAGACATCGCTCAGCGGAAAGCTGTGCTGTTCCGCCAGCGAAATGCAAAGGCCATTGTCAGTCGCTGCAGCCTGCAACTCAAAATTGAAACCCCGGCAAAAGCGCTTGCGCAACGCCAGACCCCAGGCTTTATTGACGCGGCCACCAAAGGGCGCATGCAAAATCAGCTGCATACCTCCGCCTTCATCAAAGAAGCGCTCGGCAACGATAGTGTTCATCGACGGAACCGCGCCCAGCGCAGCGCGACCCGCCGCGATGTAGCCAATCATCTGCTCCGCGCCGCCATCACAAACGCCGCACTCCTGTTTTATCCAGGCTGCAGCTTCCGCCACGCCCGCATGGGCCTGCGACACGTGGCCGGGCAGCACCTTCGAGGTGCGAGCCGCAATGTTTTCGCGCAAGCGCGCCACATAACCGCTTAGAACATCTGTGCGCTGCGGCGCTTCGCCGGCCCAGAAAGGCAGGTTCGGCGGCTGGCCATGGGCGTCTTCGACAAACACTCGCCCCGTCTCGATGCGTTGAATGCGCCAGCTTGTATTGCCCAGCAGGATTACATCTCCCGCCGACGAATCGATGGCAAAGTGTTCGTCCAGAGTTGCGATCTGCAGTCCTTCCGGTTGCATGATAACCGCGTATTGCGCGGTGTCGGGAATCGTTCCGCCATTGCACACGGCGGCAAGCCTCGCTCCACGGCGAGCGTGCAATTCTCCATGCACTGTATCTCGCATGACGAAGGCTCCATAGCGACCACGACCGGATTCAATGCCGCGATGAAGTACCTGGATCAGCTCGTCAAACCCATCCCGAGTCAATTCGCGGTAGGGATAGGCGCGACGCAGCACAGAGTAAAGAGCGTCCTCATTCCACGATTCAGCAGCGCAGGCAGCGACGATTTGCTGCATCAGAACGTCAAGTGGCTGGGGCGGAATTTCAAGCTGATCCAAATCGCCCGCCCGCATCGCCTGTACCAGGGCGGCACATTCGATCAGATCATCGCGCGTGGTGGCGAAGAAGCGTCCTTTGGGAGTCGCACCTCGCCAATGCCCGGCGCGGCCAATTCGCTGCATTCCAGCCGCAACCGCGCGCGTGGACCCCACTTGGCAGACAAGATCGATGGCGCCGATATCGATGCCTAGTTCCAGCGATGCCGTGGCAACCAGCAATTTGACTTCGCCATTCTTCAATCGCGTCTCTGCGTCCAGCCGTAACTTGCGCGAAAGGCTGCCATGGTGCGCAGCCACATTTTCCGCACCGATACGTTCGCCTATTGCGTGCGAGAGCCGCTCGACCATGCGGCGCGTATTTACAAACGCCAGCGTCGAACGATGTTCCTGTGCAAGCGCGGCAATCCGATCGTACATCTCATCCCACATGGCATTCGTTGTCACAGAACCGAGTTCTTCGCAGCTTGGAACCTCGACCGCGAGATCCATCGTGCGTCGACGCCCCACCTGAACGATCTTTGCGGGCTGTCGATCTTTCGAACAGCCCACAAGAAACTGGCCTACCAGGTCGATTGGATTTTGGGTGGCAGATAATCCGATCCGCTGCGGCGGTTTCATTGGGGTGGCCACGCGCGCGACCCGAGCCACGTGATTTTCACCGCACACCAGCGCCTCCAGCCGCTCCAACGACAACGCCAAATGTGAGCCGCGCTTGTCATCCGCGACCGCATGAATTTCATCCACGATGACGGTGCGCACGTGGCGAAGATTTTCCCGGCTGTTTTTTGAGGTCAACAGAATATACAGCGACTCCGGCGTGGTCACCAGGATGTGCGGCGGCTTCTTCAGCATGGTCGTGCGTTCTGACGCAAGCGTGTCGCCGGTGCGCACCGCCGTACGAATTTCGCCGTAGAGATAGCCGCGTTCCAGCGCCAGTTGTTGAATCTCTCGCAACGGCTGATCGAGATTCTTCTGGATGTCATTCGAAAGCGCCTTCAGCGGCGAAATATACACCACTTCCGTATACGGAGATAGCGTGCCTGCAATCGCTTTGCGTAGCAATTGATCAATGCAAACCAGAAACGCCGCCAGCGTCTTGCCAGACCCAGTGGGCGCGGAGATCAGGGTCGGATGACCCGCCTGAATTTGGGGCCATCCTTCAATTTGCGGCTCAGTGGGCGTGCCGAATCTTCCAACAAACCACTCCTGCGTAATGCGGTGCGCCCAATCGAGACTGGCAGGAATGGCGAGCTCGGCACCGGTCTGGAGCGTCGGGGGCATGTTGAGGATTGTACCGGATCGATTCGTTTTTTATTCGCCGTTGCAACGCAAGGATCCTCGGGCGCAACCTCAGTCGCGACTGCGGACTTTTGCCAACAAATTCAAAATTTCGATGTACAACCACACGAGCGTCACCATCAGCCCAAAGGCACCGTACCACTCCATATACTTAGGAGCCTGGGCGCGCACGCCGCTCTCAATGAAATCGAAATCCAGTACCAGGTTCAGCGCCGCGATGATGACAACCACCACGCTGAAACCAATGCCGATCAGACCGTTGCCGTTGATGGACGCGAAATGAACTCCAAAAAATCCCAGCACCATCTCCGCAATGTAGAACAGCATAATGGCGCCCGTAGCCGCCACGATGCCCAGGCGAAATTTCTGTGTCACCGGAATCAATCCGGAACGATACGCTACCAATAAAACGAGAAGCGTTCCGAAGGTAAGACCCACCGATTGCATGGCGATGCCGGGATAGCGCAGTTCGAGAACCGAGGAAATGCTGCCCAGCGCCAACCCTTCCAGCAGGGCATAGACGGGTGCGGTCACCGGAGCCCAGGTCTTTTTAAAAATTGTGATCATCGCAAACACCAAGCCGCCGAGCAGGCCGATCCACATAAGCGGAAGCACACTCGCCGCGGAGCGGGTCTGCATAAATACATGCCACGCCCAGGCTGCAGACGCACCTGCACAAACCAGCAGAATGCCGGTTTTGTTTACGGTGCCGTCCAGCGTCATGGATTCACCGAAGGCAACATGCTCGCCTTGAAATATCTGGGAATTTAAGGCCGGGTTCGAGGTCTTCATCAGTTGCGCCATAGTTCTCCTGTGTTACTACAATTCTTACCACGTGATGCTTGGTCCGTGCTTTGCAGCCCCTAAAACGCGGGGCCGGGGATGCTGCGCGTTCCGTGCGCCTGACTGTGGATCGAAGTCGTATCATGGCTCATTGCGTGCACTGAGACTTTCTCTGAAGGACAGCTAAAGTGATTCCAAAACTGAAAGCTTTTTCTTGTGCGTGTATGTTGATCTGCATGGCCACCTACCTGCAGCCTGCCATCGCTCAGCCTAGTCGCGAGCAGTCCCGCTCCATGGTGATGACGCAGTATGGAATTGTAGCGACCAGCCAGGCCGTCGCATCGCAGGCCGGTGCGGCGATTCTGGCACGTGGCGGCAACGCTGTAGACGCCGCCATTGCCGCCAATGCTGCGCTCGGCGTGATTGAGCCGATGATGAATGGGGTCGGCGGCGATCTGTTCGCCATCGTCTACGATGCGAAGACAAAAGAACTGTATGGCTTGAACGCCAGTGGCTGGGCGCCGAAAGCCATGACCATCGAGGCTTTGAAAGCCAAGGGGATAGTCAAGCAGATTCCTGACGCCGGGATTCTATCGGTCACCCGCAAACTGGCGGTGATCCTGCACAGTATGTGGCGCAACGGCCAGCGTTTCCCGCCCTTCCCGCAAGCGGCCAGGCGGCGGCCTGAGCTGCCCATCCGGCAACCGGAATGGGTTGCGCCTCAACCGCAGTACAACCGGCAAGATGGCAGTGAAGCAGCAAGGTCTGAGCAGAGGTTTGGAGTAAAAGTGGCAAGTGCAAATCAATCTCGTGCTCGGGTGACTGCGGGAAAAGGCTGGGTCGCACACATCCTGGTTTGCTTCCTTGCCTATGTGCTCTGGAAGACCCTGAGCCAGTGGTGCCAACGCGCCGGCCTCGGCGACGAACCACGCAAGATCTTCGCCGAACTCCAACAAATCTCATTGGTCGATGTCGTGCTGCCCACACGCACCGGCGTCTCGATCCGCAAGCGCTGCGTCAGCCATCCACCGACCATCAAGCCATCTTGCTTCAGCGGCTCGGCCTGCAAATCCCTGCCACATCGAATTTGCAGATTTGTAGTGACGACTTCGATATGTCAACAATGAAAACAAAAGACTTGCTATTCAAACTGCGGAAGTTGGGACAGGTTTGACGCAGTTGGGAGAGCTCGCACGGTTCATCCTCGATAATGATCATCTGTGCGATGGTCTGCCTGTGTAATGAGCTGTTGCCCTTCTCAGTAGCCGATGTGGTGGAGATACCCAACCACCACGGCAGCGGCCAGGCAGTAGATGCCGAACCAGTACCAGCGACCGCTTTCCAGCCACTGGCTAAGCCATTTCAGAGCCAGAAGACCGGCTAAGAAGGCGAACACCATCCCCAGCAGGCTCGGCATCATGGCACTGGCGATGGGAGCGGCGCCCGCCAGGTGCTGCGCCTTCAGGAGTCTCCACACTTCACGGGCGATTGCCGGGGGCGTCAGAATGACAGCCAGCGCAAAGCTGAATTCCTCTGCGCGGGCCTTGGCAACGCCCAGCAGCATACCGGTTGAGATAGTAGCGCCGGACCGGGAAAATCCACGGAACGGAAGGCAGAGCCCCTGAACGCCGCCGATCCAGCCCGCCTGATTCATGTTGAGTCCGGTCGAACCGGAAACTCGATCTTCGCGGCTCCCGGACGCATGTTCCCGGCTATGGCGCAGGCCGGCGATCAGGATCAAAATTCCCACCGCCGCCAATGCCGGAGCAATCAGGTCGAGACGGCCAAACAACTGTTCCACCTGCGCGTGCTTGCCATGGAGAACAAGCTTCTCGATGACCTCAATCAGTCCGTAGCCGATGATC
>JAJYSL010000471.1 GCA_021793595.1 Acidobacteriota bacterium | reverse complement strand
CTTGAACGGCATGACTCTGGATTACGAGGAAACACTGATGCGCCAGGGCTTTAATTTCGTCAACCCAAACTCCACCAAATCGTGCGGTTGCGGTTCCTCTTTCTCTGGCTGATCCAGCCATGCAGCGCCTGGCGAGAACCACCGCCGCGGGGTTTGAGGGGTCTGGCGGAGGTTCTGGACTTGCAATCAGCTCAGAGAGTGTTCATGACTGTTATCGCCGAATCATCGAAAAAACTCGACTGCTGGTCCTGCGGGAAAATGATCGCTGCGGAGGAACAGTTTTGCGCCAACTGCGGAAAGCTGCAACCTTCAAAGGAAATAGACTATTTTGGTTTCTTCGGTCTGCCGCGGCGGTTTGAATTGGATCGGGCTGCACTGGAAAAACAGTTTTATCAATTGAGCCGGAAACTGCACCCAGATCTATATGCGCGCGCCAGTACACAGGAACAACAATGGAGTCTGGAAAAGAGTTCCCTGCTGAACGACGCATGGAGAACTCTCCGTGAGCCGTTGCCGCGTACGGAATATCTGCTGGGCCTTTTGGGAAACCGCCTGGAGGAACAATCCCGCAACGCAACGGATCGGGCAACTGCGGACGGAGTGGCCAAGCAACAGATTATCCCGCCGGATCTTCTCGAAGAGGTCTTCGACTTGAACATGCAATTGGAAGAGATGCGGATGGCCAAGGCCAGCGGAGCAGACGATCCGGACTTGCGCGGCAATCTGGAAGCGGCTAAGGAAAATTTCGCGGCTCAACTCAAAGCATCGGAGCAGCAGTTGCAAACGCTATGGTCGCAGTGGGATCGCGCGGCGGAGGCAAATGAGGCAGTGACGAAACAGGCAGCCCAGCAAGCAATGATCGATCTGCTGAACCGCCGCACCTACGTCCGCAATCTTTTGCGCGATGTGGAAGAAGCGCTGAATGGATAGCGAAAACATCTTTAGATATGGAATTGAGCAGGCATGGTTGACGAACGGGTAGTAGGCATCGATCTCGGTACGACTAATTCTCTGATCGCTTACATGCAGGGCGACCAGCCGATCGTCATTCCCGGGAACGACGGTTCCAATCTTGTGCCGTCCGTTGTGGCTTTCGTAAAGGATGGCCGTGTCGTCGGCAACTCGGCTCGCCGGGCTCTGATCGAAACTCCTGACCGCGCCGTGTATTCGGTGAAGCGATTGATGGGTCGCGGGGTGGAGGACGTCCAGGAGGAGTTGAAGTTTTTTCCCTTTCGATTGGCCGAAGATCTGGCTCCCGGCGAGGTGCTTCGCATCAAGCTGGGCGACCGAGAGCTAACCCCGCCGGAGGTTTCTGCATACATTCTTCGCCAACTCAAGCAGAATGCAGAGCGCTTTTTCGGGCCTGGAATCACTGTGAAAAAGGCCGTGATTACGGTGCCAGCCTATTTCAACGACGCGCAGCGTCAGGCAACGAAAGATGCGGGAAAAATTGCGGGCCTGGAAGTTTTGCGGTTGGTGAATGAACCCACCGCCGCCGCACTGGCCTACGGTTTGGACAAAAAAAAAGACGGCATCGTCGCGGTGTATGACCTGGGTGGCGGTACCTTCGATATTTCCATCCTCAAGCTGCACGAGGGCATCTTTGAGGTAATTGCGACCAACGGGGATACCCACCTGGGCGGCGACGACATCGATAATCTTCTCATCGCAATTGCTATTGAGGATATTGCCGGCGATCTCGGGCTGGATGTGCGACGCAACGCGGAGGTGATTCAGGCAATCCGCAAGTCCGTGATCGAGGCAAAAATTGCACTGTCGGCGGAGTCCTCCGCCACCTTGGATGTACCGTTGCCCGGTGGCAGACGCTATCAGCGCGAGATCACCCGCGACCAGTTTGAACAGTTGATTCGTCCTGTGATTGAGCGAACGGTTGCGCCCTGCCGCCAGGCGATTGCGGATGCCGGTGTCCGACTGGAAAAAATTGACGAGGTTGTGCTAGTCGGTGGTTCGACGCGTATTCCCAGCGTTCGCAAATTGGTGGAGGAAGTGTTCGAGCTGCCTGCACGTGGCAAGAAGCCTCACGCAGAAATGAATCCCGATGAAGTGGTGGCCCTGGGGGCAGCGGTCCAGGCGAACATTTTGGCCGGCGATTCCACTGCAACCAATGACATGTTGCTGCTGGATGTAACGCCATTGTCATTGGGTATCGAAGCTCTGGGAGGCGTAGTCGCGCGCATCATTCAGCGGAATTCCACGATTCCCGCTTCTGCCACCGAGCACTTTACCACGGGCGTTGACGGCCAAACTAACGTTGCGATTCATGTATTGCAGGGAGAGCGCGAACTGGCCAAGGATTGCCGTTCTTTGGCGCGCTTCGACCTCAAAGGGATTCCTCCGATGACGGCAGGTATGCCGCGGATTGAGGTGAAATTCCTAATCGATGCGAACGGTATCCTGCATGTGTCGGCTCGGGAACAGCGCAGCGGCAAAGAAGCTCAGATAGAAGTGAAACCGACCTATGGCCTGACCGATGAGCAGGTAGAGACAATGATTCTTGATTCCTTTGACCATGCGGAAGATGATTTCCGCGAGCGACAGCTCATAGAAGCCAAGAGCGACGCCGAGACGATTTTGATCGCGGTAGAGAAAGCGCCGCTGAGTCCAGCATGGAATCAGCTCAGTGCTGCGGAAGTAGCGCATATCCGGGACACGCGCACGACTCTCGAAGAGGCGCGCTGTGGGAACGACTATCAGCAGATTCGCAACGCCATCGATGCCTTGGATCAGGCAACCAGGCATTTTGCAGAGCTGCAAATGGAAGCTGCCCTCGGGTCGGCCATGAAAGGTCAGACAATGGAGGGCGCAGGCCACAGAATGGGTAAGGGCCCTACCGCTCCTCATCCCATGGCTGCGCCGGAATTTGAAGCTTCGCCAACAGAACCAGAAGTTCAAAATAAGTGAGAGTACGCTATGGGACACACGAGCAGCATGGACATCGAGAGACCGATTGATTTGACCAAACCGCCGGCTGCGGGCATGGTTCGCGTCACCTTTCTTCCTGAAGGTCGCACCGTGGAATTCGAGTACGGCACCATGCCATACGATCATCACGGCAAGCCCATGTCCTTTCTAGACGTGGCGGAAAACTTCGGCATCTTTCTGGATCATGCCTGCGGCGGTTCCTGCGCCTGTACCACTTGCCATCTCTGGATCAAGGAGGGTGTGTCGGGGATCAGCGAGGCGGATGACGATGAACTCGACCGGATGGAGACAGCGGCGGATGTGCAGTTGAACTCTCGCCTGGGGTGCCAGGCCGTTATTACGGGGCCAGGAAATTATGTGGTGGAAATCCCCAAGTGGAACCGCAACTATGTGTCGGAGGGCAAACCGCTGAACCTGGCGGAAACGCCCACGAATTCATCCAATTCCTAACACCAGCCAGCAGAGGAGTTTGCCGTGCCGCAAATCACTTGGAGCGATGCTGAAGAAATCGGAATTCTGTTGCAGGAGAAATTTCCTGAAACCGATCCGCTGACGGTCCGCTTTACCGAACTGCATCGTTTCGTCACGGAGCTGCCGGGTTTTGACGACGATCCGCAAAAGTCCAATGAAGCCAAACTGGAAGCGATTCAGATGGCATGGTACGAAGAATGGAAAGATAGCGGCTGCAACTGATTTTAAGAATATAGCTTTTATTGAATAAATCGCACAAT
>JAJYSL010000064.1 GCA_021793595.1 Acidobacteriota bacterium | reverse complement strand
TCTCTGAAATTGTGAATGAGCGACGGGGTATCACAACGGACACGGCAATGCGTCTGGGGATTTACTTCGGCACAACGCCAGATTTCTGGATAAACATGCAGACCGCGTATGACATGGCCGTTGCGCATCGCGATTTGATGCCGAAGATTCATCGGGAGGTCCGTCGCAGGCCCGATATGGCAGACGAGGCCCCAAGCCGCATGAAACGAAGCGCATAAACTCATAAAGAAACACTATGGCGACACAGACGAAAGATTATTACGGCATACTCGGGGTGAAGAAGACGGCGTCGGCGGAGGATATTCGCAAGGCGTTTCGCAAGCTTGCACGCAAATATCATCCCGACGTGAATCCGGGAGACAAGAAGGCGGAGGAGAAGTTCAAGGAGATGTCGGAGGCCAACGACATCCTGAGCGACCCCAAGAAGCGAAAGATCTACGACCAGCTCGGCTTCTACTCCGACAACATCGATCCGGCGGCAGCAGAAGCTGCGGCGCAGGGCGGCTATGGGTTCCGCGGCGCCCAAGGGAGAGGACAGCAGCGCGGCCCGGTGGGCTTTGAAGGTTTTGATTTCTCGGACTTTGCCGCCGGAGCCGGACAGCGTACCGGAGCTGGACAACGCGGTGGCGCCACATCGTGGGGAGGATTTCGCGATATCTTTTCCGGCATGTTCCACGGAGACCAGCCGGAGGCCGGCCCGCAACCCGGCAGCGATCTGGAGTACCAGGTGAATGTCGATTTCTGGACGGCGATTCGCGGCGGCTCCTTAAAGCTGCAGATCACGCGACAGGCGCCATGCCCTACTTGTCACGGCACTGCGGCGAAGGGCGGCGAAACCGTATGCCCGGAATGCGACGGCACAGGACAGGTGACGCAGATGGGCGGGCGGATGAAATTCAATATCCAGTGCCCACGCTGCGGCGGGACTGGAAAAGTCCAGCAAAGCTGCGCGACGTGTCACGGACAGGGGACAATCGCACGAACGGAGACCGCGGAATTTCGCATCAAACCGGGGACACGCGATGGCCAACGAATTCGTCTGGCAGGCAAAGGAAACGCCGGTGTCCACGGCGGTGCGGCCGGAGATTTGTACCTGATTGTTCGCGCCGGGACTCATCCCGTCTTTACCCGGAACGTGGATGATATATACGTAACCGTGCCAGTGACAGTCGCGGAAGCTGCGCTGGGCTCGAAGATTGAAGTGCCGACGATCGATGGTCGCACCCAGCTGAAAATTCCTCCAGGAACGCAGACAGGCCAAAAATTGCGCCTGCGGGAAAAAGGTGTGCCCTCAGCGTCAGTGGAAGGCAAGCGCGGCGATCAGATTGTCGAGGTACAGATTGCAGTGCCGAAGGTACAAGATGAGCGGTCGAAGGAAATCCTGCGCGAACTGGCGCGGTTGAATCCAGAAGATCCTCGGGCGGAATTGTTCAGCCGGGTGTGAAGCGATCTATTGGCATTCACCGGTGCGGTGTGCGGTCGCATGTAAATGAACCAGGGTCTGCTTCGGTTGGACGCCCTGGTACACGGTGTTGGTTGTGGTCGTACCTTCCAGCGTGAAGCTGTTGCCGCGGTCAGAAAGGGTCTCGACCACGTCAGAGAGGATGTCGGAGTGGAGGTTCTCGCCGTTGAATTCGCAGTGAACGTGGATGCGAACTCGATTGCCGGATTCTGGTTGGCTCGTGGGAGGTTTGCATTTCAGCCCCTCCTGAGCAACTTGCCAGAAGTCGATCTCCTTTCTGGCGCAGAGCGATGTCTGAGATGTAATGGTTCGACCGTCGGTCTGCGTGGTGATGGAATTGATCTCCCAGTTTCCGGGGTGGAAGGATAGGACCGGCTCAACGGCTTGCATAGGCAGCGCGCCGAAGGAAAGTAGAACGACAATCGCGGCGATGGTTTTAGCGGTTCGCATGGCACCGGCTTCTAGCATAGCCGATGCGGCGGCCGGGCAAGAACTCCGACGTGGGACGAGGAGCAGGGGAAGAGAGCTATGGCTACCAAGCGCAAATCGAAAGGCGCCTACATGATTTCCTCCGTTGCGGAGATGTACGGCATCCATCCTCAAACGCTGCGGCTGTATGAGCGCGAGGGGCTGCTGAAGCCATCGCGCACCGAAGGCAATACGCGCCTCTATACGGAAGAAGACCTGGAGCGACTGGAGTTCATCCTGAACCTTGCGCGTGATCTCGGCGTCAACATCGCCGGAATCGCCATTGTCCTGCAGATGCGGGAACGCATGGAAGAGATGAATCGCCAGATGCAAAGCTTCGTCGACTATGTGCGGACAGAAATGCTGACGCGCGTTCCACCCAGAGGCTCCGCCGTGGAGCAGGGTCTGGTGCCGATGCGGCGTCCGGTAATTGTGCCGGTGCAGCCACGCGACTCCAAAAAGCATTCCTAGCAAGCCAAACTCGGCAAGCCAGCGGTAGCCGTTTTCCTCTACCACTCCAAGCAACTGCCGACGCGCAAATCCTTTCGCAATCCTGTGGCCCATCTTTTATCATCTGTTCTGCTCTCCATGAAAATCCTGCTTGATTTTGTTTTGGGAGTCGGTCTGTTCGGCATGGTCACCTCCAGCGTTTACTCTGCACTGGCGTTGGTGGCCGTTCGCCGATTTAGGCGGCGGGGGAGCCCAGAGGCATTCAAGCCGCCTGTCAGCCTGTTGAAGCCGTTGCACGGAGCGGAACCTGATCTGGAAGCTCACCTCGCGACATTTTTCAGGCAGGATTATCCCACCTACGAAATTCTCTTTTGCGCGCGACAGCCAGATGACGCCGGCTTGCTCGCCGCCCGGAAAGTCGCTGCGCGGTTCCCCGATGTGCCGGTTCAGTTTCTTTCCAGCGGCGAGCCGACCGTGCCGAATGCGAAGATTCTGTCGCTGGAGAAGATGGCTCAGGCGGCGAAGTACGATTTGCTGATCATCAGCGACAGCGACGTCCGCGTGGACTCCAACTACGTGCGCGACGTGGTGGCGCCCTTTGCCGACGCAAAGGTCGGCGCCGTGACTTGCCTGTACCGCGGCGTTGCCGTGCAGGGCGGACTCTGGTCGCGGATCGAAGCCGCAGCCATGTCGATTGAGATGACCGCCGGCGTGTTGGTGGCCGACATGCTGGAAGGGATGAAGTTTGCGCTGGGTCCAACCATGGCGATTCGGCGATCGTGCCTGAATGAGATCGGCGGATTTCTGCCAATGGGCGACTATTGCGCCGACGATTTTCTGCTGGGCAACTGGGTGGCGGAACGGGGTCACACGGTGGTCTTGTCACAGCACGTAATCGATCACGTCGTCTTGCATGCGGACTTCTGGCCCTCCATGCAGCACCAGGCTCGCTGGATGAAAAGCACGCGCTTCTCGCGGCCGAAAGGCCACCTGGGCACGGCGCTTACCTTCAGCATTCCCTTTGGATTGCTGACAATGGTGGCGCTCTGTAGCCTGCGCCCCTCTCATTGGTTCGCTCTAGCAGCAGGCGCGCTGCTGTGGAGCGTTGGCACGCGGATGCTGCTGGCTTTTGCTGTCAGCCACACTGTTCTGAGGGAAAAATCCGCGGTGCCCAGCGTCCTTCTGTATCCGGTTCGCGACCTGCTCGGCCTCCTATTCTGGGCAGCCAGCTATTGCAGCCGCAAGGTGTTGTGGCGCAATGAAATCTATCTATTGGAAAGCGGCGGACGTATGCGCCGTATTGATCGGTAGCGGGTGGCGTTCATCGTTCCCGATCCAGCCCTCAAGACTTTCCGACCTTTTTCCGCACCTGGTGACCCGCCAAGGCATCTAACTAATTGCCGACAAGGAGAGCGAATATTATGCCGACTGCAACAAAGAATTCATCCTCGACCGATCACATCACCCCGCACGCCAATCAACACGGCGGTGAAATTCAAAAATTCGGAACCGTCATTCCACACCTGTCGATTGGGCTCAGCGCCGACGTTCGGCTGCAGATCACAGAAGAGTTGAACCTGTTGCTTGCAGACACCATCACGCTGCGAGACCTATATAAAAAGAGCCATTGGCAGGTGAGCGGACCTACCTTTTACCAGCTTCACCTTCTCTTCGATAAGCATTATGGGGAGCAGGCAGAGTTAGTGGATATGCTTGCCGAGCGCATTCAAACCCTGGGCGGCGTCAGCGTTGCGATGGCCCATGATGTGGCTGAGTTAACCCGCTTGAAACGGCCGCCTCGTGGACGCCAGGAAGTTCCCGTTCAGATTTCTGAGCTGCTCGAAGCGCATGAGCAAATCATCGTCACCGCTCGCTCACTGGCTCGAGAAGCCGCGGAAAAGGGAGACGACGGCACCAACGATCTGCTGGTCAGCGATGTTGTCCGGACCAATGAGCTGCAGGTCTGGTTCATCAGCGAACACCTGGTGAATATGCCGTTGGTCCACGCTGGAAAGTAACCCATTCCACCGCACACAACGTTTGGGATAGCCACGCGGCGCAAAACAGCCGCGTGGTTTTCTTTTTCTGCTGATGAGAAGCCGCCTTCGCCTTACCCCTCCTGATGGGGCGCTGCAACAGTGTAGAAATGGAATATGCGGCAATGGCCTCCCGTCCGTCGGGCACAGTGTATTTTCTTATCGTTGCTCGCCACTGCGCTTGGCGTCGCCCAGGCGCAACAGGTCCCAACACTACGCGCCCGCACCAACCTGGTGCTGGTTCCGACGCTGGTGGAAACCAAAACCGGCGAACCGGTATTCAATTTGACCGCGAAGGATTTTGCGGTCACCGATAACGGAGTCGAGCAAAAAATCCATCTCGACACCGAAACCTACGCGCAACCCATCTCGATTGTCGTGCTCCTCCAGGTGGGACGCTCCGCCGTGCGCGAGTTCTATAAATACCAGGGTTTGCCGACTATGGTCGATGCGCTGGCCGGCAACACCGATCATCGTGTCGCCGTGGTGGAGTTCGACAGCCGGCCCAGGATGCTGCAGGATTTTACCAGTAATCCCAACGCTGTTCAGCAAGCCATTTACAGTATTCAACCCGGCGATGACGGCGCGGCTATCTTGGACTCTGTCTGGTATGCGGTCGATATGCTGCGGGACGAGCCGCCGCAGAATCAGCGGGTCATCGTGCTGCTCAGCGAAACTCGAGACAGCGGCAGCGTCACCCCCATCAAAGAAGTTCTCCGCAAGATCGGCCAGAGCGACGTGATTGTGTACAGCCTGGCGTTCAGCCCAGGACGAGAAGATGCGCTTGAGTTTTCTCCGCCGGCAGGCAACAGCGCCAATCTGCTGGCGCCAATGAGGATGGCAATTGCAGCTCTCAAGAAGAATAGTGCCGCTGCCATTCCTCATATGACAGGGGGTGAATATCTTCGCTTCAACACCGGAAAGCAGCTGGATCGCCAGATAGCCATGCTGGCCAACCAGGTGCATAATCGCTACATGATCACCTTCCAGCCCTCCGACCAGACGCCGGGATTGCATGTGCTGAAAGTGACGCTGCGCAAGCCTTTGGACGTAAAAGTGCTGGCAAGAGCAAGTTATTGGGCGAACTCCCCGGCAGCCGTGGAAGAGGCCGCGCCCGGAACACGTTGAAATTGTTCCGGTTCTTTTTCTAAGTTCAAGCATCTGACGTATGCAGGGTTCCAGAGCAGAGTCAGAAATGGTTGCCCGGAGCCGAGGGATTTTCAACGGAATTTGTCCTAAGACGAAAGCCTGCCTGACTCTGATCCCCTCTCGGTGAAGCTGTTCAGCACTTGTTCGAGGCGGTTGACTTCCATGCACTTTACGGTTGAGTTTTTTCTCGAGTACAGCTATTGGATTCTTTTTGGGTGGGTCCTGGCGGAGCAATTGGGAGTTCCTCTCCCCAGTACGCCCATCATTCTGACTGCCGGAGCATTCACCGCAACCCATCACTTGGGAATCGGGGCGATCATGCTTGCGGTGATATCGGCTTGTGCGCTTGCAGACTCGACGTGGTTTCGGCTGGGAAGTCGATTCGGCAGTCCGGTGACCCGCTGGATCTGCAAATTTTCTCTTGAAGCTGCCTCCTGCGTACGCAAGACCGAGGACATTCTCACGCGACACGGCCCAGTCGCTTTGCTTTTCTCCAAGTTCATTCCCGGCCTGAATACCATGGCCGCTCCGCTGGCCGGCCAAAGCAAGATGAAGTACCGCGTGTTCTTGATGTATGACATGGCCGGGTCCTTTTTGTGGGCCGCGTCGCTGGTTCTGATCGGAAGATTTTTTGGCGATGTGATTCGTCGCAACGAATCCATATTGCACTGGCTCAATCGTTCTGCGATAGGGTTGGTCATCCTGGTGGTACTTGGGCTTCTGATTGGGCGCCTGATTCGACAGCAGCAGTTTCTGCGCAAGATTCGGACATTGCGCATTGAGCCGACGGAGCTAAAAGCCATGATGGATCGCGGAGAGGATCCCTACATCATCGACCTGCGCCATCCGCTCGACATTCTGCCCGATCCCAGGATTTTGCCGGGTGCGGTTCAGCTACGTCCGCATGAACTGATTGCCCGCAATTCAGAAATTCCGCGGGACCGCGACATTGTTCTGTATTGCACTTGCCCCAGCGAGGCCACCAGCGCAAAGATTGCGTTGACCATGCGCCGCTTTGGCATTGAGCGCATCCGCCCATTGCGCGGAGGTTTCGACGGCTGGAAGGAACAGGGCTATCCTTTAGTGGAAATCACAGTGGCCGAGGCCGAGCGTCCTCCGATGCCAGCTTAGCCCTGGAAATTTTTCCCCGGCCATCGTTCGGGATTTCCCATCCAACCAAGCGCGCCGCCGGCTTGTGTCAATTGATCTACAATGGCGATTCATCGCTTGTTTACAATAGATTGTTAGCCTTTCAGGTACGGGTCGGCGATGGATCGCGTCCACCACGCCTCGGGTTGCCGCGGCAACTGTCCAACCAAAAGGTCAGGAAGGTTCCCATGCTCCCGGCTTCGAAGAAAGCCTTGGGATGACGAGATTCGCTTTTTCGCCCGTCGAACCAGGCGATTCGAGCGAAGTCAGATGGATGAAGACAGAGTCGCGTAAGGTCGAAGAGCTAAGTCGGGGGCGTACGTGGGAGCAGGAATTGAAGTGCAGAATTTGAATGCCTGGTACGGCAGTACGCATACTCTGCACGATATAACGCTAAAGATTCCGGCGAATCAGGCCACCGCCTTGATCGGCCCATCGGGTTGCGGCAAGTCGACCTTCGTGCGCTGCTTGAACCGGATGCACGAAACCAATCCGATTGCGCGCGTCACTGGCTTGGTGAAGCTTGGGGATCTGGATATTTATGGCGACGCACCGCCGGCAGCGATTCGCCGCCGCATCGGCATGGTCTTTCAAAGGCCGAATCCATTTCCGACCATGTCGATCTACGACAACGTCGCGACTGGTTTGAAGCTCGGTGGAATCCACAAGCGTAAGCAACTCGACGAAATCGTGGAGCGGAGTCTGCGACGTTCTGCATTGTGGGATGAGGTCAAAGACGTCTGGAAAAGCAAGTCCGGCGCTTCCCTTTCTGGAGGACAGCAGCAGCGCCTGTGCATCGCACGCGCTTTGGCCATTGATCCGGAAGTCTTGCTGATGGATGAGCCGGCATCGGCACTGGACCCGGTCTCAACGGCGAAAATTGAAGATTTGATCTTTGAGCTGAAGGCGGACTATACGATCGTCATCGTGACGCATAATATGCAACAGGCGGCACGCGTCGCGGAGATGACGGGGTTCTTCCTGAACGGGTATCTTGTCGAGTTTGATGCAACGACCAGAATTTTCACCAACCCGACAGACAAACGGACAGAAGATTACATTACAGGTAGGTTCGGATGACGCGCACCCGGTTTCACCAAAATCTCGATGACTTGAAGGAAAAGCTGCTGGTCATGGCCGGTATGGCCGAGCAAGCGATCCAGCGCGCCATCGAGGCCTATCGCGTCGGCGATACTTCCATCTGCGATCTGGTGATGCGTTCGGAGCCTGCGATCAACCGCATGGAGAGGGACATCGATCAGATGGCGCTCGACCTGCTTGCCATGGAGCAGCCGATGGCGATCGATCTTCGATTCATTTTGTCTGTGATCAAGATCAATGCCGATCTGGAGCGCGTCGGCGATCGAGCCGTGAAAATTGTCGAGCGGGTGCGCGACCTGCAAACAGTCCCCCCCGTCGAATTGCCCGTAGATATCCCCAGGCTGGCGACCCTGGCGGCAACCATGGTGAGGAATGCGCTGCAGGCCTTTATTGACGGCGATGCGGCGCTGGCGGAAAAAGTGCTGCTGATGGACGACGAAGTGGACGAGTTAAATCGCGCCATCTTCCACACCCTTACGAGATACATTAAAGCGCAGCCAGAGCACACGCAGCAGGCCTTAAACGTGGTGTTGATTGCAAGAAATCTGGAGCGGGTGGGCGATCACGCCACCAACATCGCTGAGGATGTCATCTTCTGGGTTCGCGGCGCGGATGTTCGCCACCATCTCGCCACCGGCTAGTTCCATCGGCGAGGCAATCCCGCTAACCGATCCACGCGACATCTCATTCCTCCGGAATTGGCACTTTCTTCGTATGCGTGCGTACTGATTGGCCCTCCACCTGAATGCGGAGTTCGATCCGCGCATCGCGCCGGACATGATACACCAGCGCGGGCCGAAAACACACAACGCAGGTACCTCCGGAGTTGCGAACGCTGGGATAAATCAATCCATTTGACCGGGACGCGAGTAGCTTTCGCGCCAGCTGCTGCGAGTCTGCATAGCAGGCCGGAACCGGTTCGGGCTTCAAAAATTTCTTGAATTGGCGCGATCTTTCTGCGCGATCGGCGCCGCGCAGATCATGAAATTCAGTACTGAAATCCGCCAGATAGTCATCGTACGTGGAGCGCTCTTCTTCCTTCCAATCGATATTCTGGAGCTGCCGAGCGCGATGATACGCCACCTCCGCAATCGAAGTCGCCCGTTCCACACCCGCATACCAGGCCCCACGACCTCCATCGTTGAAGCGACTGCCGGCGGGATTCTTATGGGTGAAGGCGGCGTTCACAACCGATGCGTAGTGCACGCCATAGACCAGTTCATGCACGCTGATTCCCGGCAGCAGTCCCTCCTCCCCAAGCAAGCGATCGTTGGTCGCGCCGTCCAGCTCCGCCAGGTCCGCCAGCATGGATTCGTTATCGCTGATGGAGGACAAAACGCTGCCGCTCTCGCTATACTTCGCCGCGATCATGCGGTGCGTCGCGCGCAAATGAATCGGGCTGACCGGAGGAGTCACTGCCCACCGCGCCATGCGTCCAGCAACTGACGCACGTGGATCATGCCTGGCTGGCCCTGCTCAACCATGTACGCCAGCGGTGTTTCTCCGCGAAACATGGGATCGCGATTCGGCAGTGTGATCCACGCATCGGCAAGTTTGTCACTGTACAGGATATGAAGGGCCTTGTAGATACCAATCACTAGCGAAACGCGCGTCAGCGTGTCCTGATCGAGCTTTTTGCCTTGGGGATGGGCCTTCCATCCGTAGTAGGTTCCCGCCGATGGACCGCCCAGCAGCTTGCGCGCGCTCACTTCTTTCACGCCCCAGCGTTCCATAATGCGCACGAAGCCTCGAATGGCCGAGGGGCTCAGGCGTTCGCGGACTTTTGCATTGGAAAGGTCCGGCAAGATATTGAATGGGTAGCCGGCAATGTTCGGGATCGCATAGGCGGTGGCCACGGGTTAGCCTCCAACTTTGACTAATTTTATCATCATATTTGAAGACTGCGAATTAAGCCAGAACAATATCAATTCGAGAGCCCCATCGCCGCGATTACGCAGATAGCCCGCAGCAGCGCTTGAATTTCTTACCGCTACCGCATGGGCACGGGTCATTCCGTCCCGGCTTGCCGGCCTGGGATGCGGGCGTGTCGCGCAGGCGGGCCCACTCCATCACATTGGCCGGCGCGCGATGCTGGCGCAGTTGTGCGGCCATGAATTGCATATAGGGATCGATGTGGGTGAAGAATTTCTTGTATCCCGCGCATAGATAATTCAGCCCCGCTTCGCCATCCGGCGTGGTCGCAAAACGATGCTTGGGGCATTCCCCGTTACAGGCAAATCGCACTTCGCACTGGCGGCAGTAGTTCGGCAGCGAATCATTTTTGGCTTGGCCGAACTGGATTTGCTGCGGCGATTCGGCCATCTCTCCCATTGCCTTTTGCATAATGTTGCCCAGCCGATTTTCCGGATACACAAAGTGGTCGCAGGAATACAGGTCGCCGTTATGCTCAATGGCGAGGGCGGAGCCGCAGGTCTTACGAAAGACGCAGAGGCTCGGCTCCATGCCCAGCCACGTTTCCAGCGATACGTCGAACAGCTGAACGAAGATCTTCCCCACGTCGTTGCGAACCCACTCGTCAAAAATCGCCGACAGAAATCGCCCGAACTGGACCGGCTCGACCGACCAATCTGAGACTTTTGCATGGTCAGAAAAGCTGGGCGACACCAGCACCATGCCATCCTGCGTTGTCTGGGTTGAGACGCGCTCCACGATTGGGATGAATTGCATGTATCCGCTGCCGCTCTCCTTCAAGAAGCGATAAACCTCCAGCGGACTGTAGGAATTCTTGCGATGAACCGTGGTCAGGGTATTGAAGGCAACAGAATGCTTCTTGAGAAAACTGATGCCGCGCATCACGCGATCAAACGTCGGCTGACCGCCTTTGTCGACCCGATAGGCATCATGCAATTCTCGAGGGCCATCGACGGAAATCCCGATGAGAAAATTATTCTCCGCGAAAAAGTTAGCCCAGTCGTCATTCAACAAAACACCATTGGTCTGAAACGCATTTTCGATTCGCTTGCCGTTCGCATACTTTGCCTGCAGCGCGATAACGTTGCGGAAGTAGTCGACTCCCAGCAGCGTCGGCTCGCCGCCTTGCCATGCGAAGTGGATGACATCCGTGTTCTGCTGCTGAATGTACTGCTGGATGTAGGATTCCAAAACGTCCGCAGGCATGGCCCACTTGGAAGTGTCGGGATAGAGAACTTCTTTTTCCAGGTAAAAACAGTACTTGCAATCGAGATTGCAGATTGGACCGACGGGCTTGGTGAGAACGTGAAACGGAGATGTGCTGATCGTGGCCATCCAATTTGCAGATCGTCCGGTGGCTCGAGCCCAAGACCTTATTTACAGCGGCTTGCAGCGGATCGGACGTCCTATTCGCATTGTAGACTGGAGCGGAAGTGGACCCGGATCGCGTGGCACGCGCGACACGGCGTTTTGACGGCACTTAAATCTGCTTGAAAGGCGGGAATTGTTCTGAAATTTTTGTTGGTTCGACATCTGTGGGGCGTGGACCTTGCGAACGGTTTCGCTCCGTATATAGCGGAGTGGCACAAGGAAGGCTATGAGGCACTCGAGACGCCGCTGTTTTTTCTGCCTGACAGAGCGCTGTTTCGACAGACATTGAAGGATGAAGGGTTCGGCTGGATTCCTCAGGTATTCAGCCATCAGTTCATACCGGGAGGAACGGTTGCAGAGCATTTGCACTCCCTGAAGAGCCAGGTTGAAGAATGCCTCGAAGACAATCCCCTGTTTATTAACGGTCATACCGGATCCGATACGTGGAGCTATACCCAGGCGGAGGATTTTTATGGTGCAGCGCTGGAGATCGAAGCTGAGTTCGGCGTTCCCATCTCCCATGAGACGCATCGTCTTCGATACTTCTCCAATCCTTGGAATACACAGCGGATCCTGCAACGATTCCCTTCTCTGAAGCTGACCTGCGATTACAGCCACTGGGTTTGCGTGGCCGAACGACTGCTGCCGGACTGCGGAGAAATTTTACAGTTGAGCGCAGAGCACTGCTGGCACCTGCACGCGCGCGTGGGTTTTGAAGAAGGCCCGCAGGTGCCGGATCCGCGGGCTCCGGAGTGGAGTCATCATCTCGATGTCCACGAACAATGGTGGCAGCAAATATGGAAAGCGCAGGAGGTTGCAGGACGCGAAGTTTCCACGCTGACGCCGGAGTTCGGGCCGCCGCCGTACATGCATACCATTCCCTTTACGCAGGCGCCCGTCGCGGATCTGAATGCGATTTGCAACTGGATGGCGCAGCGCGAACGGGACCGATTCGAATCACGCTGATACCATAGTGGACGGTTGCCGGATCATTGAATCTACGTTTGGAGGACAGTATGCGTCATCATCTTCGTCTTGCTATTTCTGGCCTGCTGCTTTTGGGATCTCTAAGTTTTTTGCCCGCTGGCTCAGCCCACGCACAATCCGACACGCTGGCAGCCACACCTCCAATGGGATGGAATAGCTGGAATCACTTCGCCGGCAAGGTGACGGACGCTGATGTCCGCGCCGCGGCGGATGCCATGGTTTCGAGCGGCATGCGCGATGCCGGCTATGTCTACGTGAACATTGATGACACGTGGGAAGGCCCTCGCGACGCGCAGGGAAACATTACAACCAACAGCAAATTTCCGGATATGAAAGCGCTGTCGGATTATGTCCACTCGAAGGGGCTGAAGCTTGGGATTTATTCTTCGCCCGGGCCAAAAACCTGCGCCGGCTTTCCGGGCAGCTATGGGCACGAGCAGCAGGATGCGGACACGTATGCGAAATGGGGCATCGATTATTTGAAGTATGACCTGTGCAGCTATGGCGCCATTATGAAGAAGGAAGCTCCCAATGACCAGCAAAAGCAATGGGAGATGATGCAGGCGGCCTACGAGAAAATGCACCAGGCATTGCTTAACACGCATCGCCCAATCGTATTCAGCCTGTGTCAGTACGGGTTTGATGCGGTTTGGAACTGGGGACCAAAAGTCGGAGGCAATCTGTGGCGGACCACGGGTGACATCAACGACAGCTACGACCGCATGTCTGTCATCGGATTTGCGCAGGCTGGGCTCTCAAAATACGCAGCGCCCGGACATTGGAACGATCCCGACATGCTGGAAGTGGGCAACGGCCACATGACGCCGGATGAATATCGCACGCATATGAGTCTGTGGGCGATGCTGGCTGCGCCATTGCTGGCCGGAAACGATTTGAGCAAAATGGACGACACCACCAAGAGCATCCTGATGAACAAGGATGTAATCGCCGTCGATCAGGATCGTCTGGGCATCCAGGGAGACAGGGTGAGCGCGGTGGGACCGTTTGAAGTGTGGAGCAAGCCGCTCGAAGGCGGTGCGAAGGCGGTGGCCTTGTTCAATCGCAGCGAAGCCGAATATCCAATCACAGTGGACTTTCCATCCGTGGGCTTCGATGGTCCTGTTCACGCGGTCGATCTGTGGTCGCACAAAGACCTGGGAACGCTGAATGGGTCATATACAACTGTGGTGCCCAGGTATGGCGTGGTGATGCTGCGACTTTCGAAATAAGCTACTGCGATCACCAAAGTGTGCCGGAAGCGGCGTGCGCGCGAACCATGCCGATGTAGCCTTGCGAGTCAAACTTTTTGCCGGTGGACGCTGCCGACATGTAGCGAATTTTTCCGAAGATGGGGCGATCGAACCACGGACGACCGAATTTCCCCACAATAGCCCAGGCGATCCCAGCGTACCCGCTGGGATCGCGCCCATCCAGCTCATATTTGTCGTTCAGCGCGACTGCATTGGCAAATGCCGTTGCTGGATCGCGCGACCACTCCAGAATTTTCTTTCCCCAGTACATGCGCATGTAGTTGTGCATCCACCCGAAATGAACCATCTGCAATTGTGACGCGTTCCATAGCTCATCGTGGGTTTCGCCGCGCTCTAGTTGCTCTAACGTATAGGTCCATTCGCGAGGATCGCGCGCATGTTCGGCCAGAGACTGGCGTGCCCAATTCTCCGCGCATTCAGCGGAGTCGTAATTCGGCGTGTACTTTACGAAATTGACAGCCAGTTCGCGCCAGACCAGCAGCTCGTTGAAAAAGGAATCGCGGGCTTGCTTGAGTGAAGCGTGCTTTTTGGCCGCTGCGTCCACGGCCAGTGCAATTTCTGTCGGCCCAATATGACCGAAGTGGAGATAGGGCGAGAGACGGCTTGAGCCGTCGACGGTAGGCTGATTGCGCTGCTTATCGTAATCGGCAAGCAAGTGCTGGACGAAATGCGTCAGGCGCTTGCGCGCTGCGTGCGAGCCGCCAGTAAACCCTGCAACCGGACCCACCGTACGGTCGAACTTCTTCCAACCTGCGGTAATGTCGTCACCCACCGGAAAACGATTGAAATTCTTTGGGCGCGCCCACGCGTGTTGGCCATTTGGATTTTTCAATGGATGGAGATAGTTTGGCAACTCACGATACAGTTTGGGCCGCAGCACATATGCGCCATACTGCGCCTTGGGGAACAATTTGCTCGGAACAACCACGTCGGCGTCGACTGTCCAGAAAGGGATGCGAATACGTCTCGCAATCACGCGCCTCCATCGCTCCGGCTCGCGACAGGGATTTTCGTCGCCAATTAGAATGGCGGCATTCACTTCTTCCAGAAATTTGTCCAGCGAGTTCTCCGGCGGTCGCCGTACGATAAAGGCAATGTTGCGCTCAGCCAGATCGGCTTCGATGTCCGGCAAACCTTGATTCAGAAAAACGTAATGCCGCAGATTCGCGTTGGGAAAGTTGGAGATGGCAGAAAAGTAAACAAGGAGCGGCAGCTCGAGTTCATTGGCGATGTTGACGGCACAGTCGACCGCGGCATTATTGAGGCCCCGCTGGGCGCGCTGCATCCAGTACACGACGCAGCCGCCGTCGGCCTTCGGAGCGCCGTTTCGCCGAATCGTCACGCGAGGATCGGAAGCCAATCCCTGTAATGCTTTAGGCAATGACGCGATGCCACCGGATTGCTCTTCAGTCATCTGACCGCACTTCCCCCATCCGATTGTAGAGAGAGGGGCTGAAGCGATGAGTTCTCTTCAGCGAACAGGGGAAACGCGTTTCGAGCGCGTGCAATAAAAACACGTCCGCCATCGAGTGAACGAAATTCAGAAGCGCAGTTCGACCGGGGAAAAGCCGATGGTCCTGGCCTTTCGCTCGACCCATAGGAACAACGTCTTGGGATTGTCGTTGACACGAACGCCGATCACCACTCCGCTGCCATATTCCTTGGTCACCACGATTTTGGCCTTGGTGATGACACCGTAATCCCCGGAGGGACCCCAGTCTTGTTTGAACTGGTCAAATGTATATAACTTGTAGCGATCGAGGTGCTGCTGCCAATCGGGGTCGCTGTTCCAGAGTGCATAGGCTTGCGAATAATCCTTGGCTTCAATCGAGTGAAAGAACTGATTGACGCGGTGCTCCTCCGGCCAGTTCCACCAATACCAGGTGAAGAAGGCAACAAATGGAATAGCGATGAGAACGCCAATAATAATGTTGCGTCGAATCCGTGCCTTGCGCGCGTCGTACCTTGGTGCGTCGAGCAACGTCATGAAAACATTGTAAGACGCGACGCCACGGGAAGGAAACCACAGAGATGCGGAAACTTGGGGCGGTCCCTGTCAAGAGTCAAAACTCTACATACCGCAGCCTAGTACTGTCGGCAGCGGTCAACGCATCCGCGCCGAACACGGATTGTCCGGCCAGTCGCCATCATCATTTGTCTGGCGGCATCGGCCGCTGCTGCCATCGCCACGGCCCGCGTGGCCCCAGGCATTCCAACTGACGATCCGCGACGACCAGGTGACTCTTTCCGCCGGGGACGAACTTCTCCACGGAATAGATCAAATTCGGATCATCCTTGAAGGCTTGGGAAAAAACAGCCGGGGAGACGGTGCTGGTGTGACGATCCTGGTTCATGGCCAGAATCGACGCCCCGTATTTTGCATTGACTGGCGCGCGTGCAGTGGAGATTGCGTTCCTGAAGATGGAAAATTCTTCATGAATCAGGCCAAATGAGCCCAGAACTAGCCCCAATACGATCCAGGACCGGGGTCGGATTTCTGGCAATAGCGGTGCGCAAATCCAGCCAAGCACGAGGATTGGGATGAGGTAGCCGCGGCTCGCGTAGTTGTCGCCTTCCGGGAATCCGATGAAATAAGTGGAAACGATGAATACAATCGCAATGGACGCGAATGCGATGTTATCCAGGCTGAGGTGCTTCCCGCGCCAAAGGAGAGCGACCGCGTGCAGCAGGAAATTGAAGAAGATATACACAAGAAAGACTACAAAGGCAGCAACGATCCCGTGGAACATTCCAGATACAGAAGCGAGTCCCGGATGCAGCGAGGTAAATTCCGGACTGGTCAGATACGGGAATAAGTCGTCAATTCCCTTTATAAACAGGAAGACGAATCGAACATCGTTAGTCTTCCCTAGATAAATCCATAGGAGCGGCCAGACAAGAGCCGCTGTCAGGCAAGTTATTCCCAAAAGTGCTTTGTAGTTTGGGCGGAACGTACGCAGAACATAATACGCGCCGAAAGGCAGCGCGCCGAGAAAGACAAACACGCTGCTATAGAATGCGAACGCCAGCAGCAGGCCGCATTGGAGAGCCAAGCGCCAATCTCTATCTTGCGACTCATCCCAAATGTGCCAGCAGAGGATTAACGCAACTGCGGCCGCCGCATGGTGGGGAGCCCACAGAATGCCTGTGAGCAGCGGAGGAAAGTGAATGGGGGACGTCGAAGCACGCAGCCACACGAGATCGCGTCGGATATAGTACAAAGCGGAAAAAAAAGATTCCGTTCCGGCCCAAGCTGCGATCAAGTAGATTGCCCAATAGAGCTGTTTCCGGCTTCGGCCGCGCGAAATCCCGACGTACAAAAGAGTCATACATAGAAGAAACTGATAGATGGCGCATCCAATCGCGAATGCCGCCTTGATGGTGAATCCGTGAAGAGGAACCGCCAGATATATGGCAGCGATCATCATCCAAGGGGCATAGTACAACGAAAAATATCGATTGGGGACCAGGCTGCACTGAGCAGGATACCGAACGGAATGTACGAGTGAGTTGATCTCCTGGAAATGCCAGGTATCGTCGTAAACAACCGCACCCACCAGGTGATGCAGGCGACCTTCCAGCAAATACGGCAGTCGCGCGGTAGCCAATAGAAATGTGACGAATAGAACCAGCAACGTCAGGCGGCGCTGCTGGCAGACGGACAAATATGCCGGGTGAATGGAGGGGATCCACCGCACACGAAATATCGCAGATCCAGCGGCTCCGAAAAGTCCAAAAAATAAGTAGGGTAACCAGACGGTATCCAGGCGCGCAACGTTCATCAGAAGCATGGTAAGAAAATCGGCAGTAAAAACAGCACAGCCGATTCGAGCCGCGTATGCAGGAAGGATCTCGCAGCGCGGGAAATACCTGTTCTGCAACTGGATGCTCATCAGCCGCTCGAAAATCTGCAAACACTGGGGCGCAACCCGGTAGAGTCCAGGAAATTGGAAGAGGGAATGTTTCGTCTCATGTTTTCCGGCACACGCTCACTCGCACCCATGGGCCGTGACAATGCCGCAAGCAAGGATGACATTCTGAATGTTCTGCGAACAGTGTACAAAGAAACAACACCCAACCGCCGAAGTATATTTGCAAGATCGGAAATGTCCACGGAGTGAACGCTAACCGGATGGGGAGACCCTTTAAGAGAGCGGGAAATTCAAGCGCGCTTTACGCTTTACGTTACAGGTGGATGACGAAGGCGCTTACAGGTCATACCGGTTGCTCTTTTTTTCTTCATGCCGCTCCAGCGCGAGTTGAATTAGTCGGTCGATCAGCTGGTTGTACGGGAGTCCGCTTGCCTGCCACAGCTTGGGGTACATGCTGATGGCAGTAAATCCGGGCAGCGTGTTGACCTCGTTCAGATAGATTCTCCGCGGACGAGTCCCGGTAGAGATGCCCGGTTCCATCAGGAAATCCACCCGCGCCATGCCTGCCAGGTCGCAGGCGCGAAAGGCATCGATCGCCATCTGTTGCACCCGCTTTGTCTCCGCCTTGGTCAGTTTTGCCGGAATGATCAGCTGCGAGCCTTCGCTCAGATACTTTGCCTCGTAATCGTAAAACTCCTTGCATGGGATCACTTCGCCCACCACCGATGCTTCTGGCGAATCATTGCCCAGCACGGCCACTTCCAGTTCGCGTGCCTTGCCTCGCTTGCCACCGATGCTCACCTCAACCACGACTTTGCGATCGTAGCTGGCGGCCAGTTCGATAGCGACAGCCAGCTCCTTGCGATCATGCGCCTTGCTGATGCCCACAGACGAGCCAAGATTCGCCGGCTTGACAAACATCGGATAGCGAAGCGCAGCCTCGACGCGCCGGATGGCCTGGCGGGAATTCTGCTGCCAGTCACCGCGCAGCAACGTTACATGCTTCGGAATGGGCAGCTTCGCGGCAGCGAATAGACGCTTCATCACGTCCTTATCCATACCCGCCGAAGAACCGAGAACGCCGGAGCCGACGTACGCGATGTCCGCAAGCTCCAGCAGGCCCTGCACCGTGCCATCTTCACCAAACGTCCCGTGCAGCACAGGGAAAATCACATCCACGTTGAGGGATTTTTCCGCGCTAATGCGCAGCGTGGCAAGGGTGCTGCCGGCATGTTCGGCGGATGAGGGAACAGGCTGCACCAAAACTTCTTTGCCATGTTCCAACAGCGCAGCGCCTGGAGTCGCCTCTGGATCGCCAGCACGCAAATGATGTACTTCTCCAGTCGAAGATGGCAGAAGATGCGCCGCGTCGCCTGCAGTCAGCCAACGACCATCCTTGGTAATACCAATGAGATGGACGTCGTACTTGCTTTGGTCCATGGCCTGAAGAACAGACGCCGCAGACAGCAGCGAAACTTCATGTTCGCCGCTGCGACCGCCAAAGAGAATGCCCACGCGCAGTTTTTTCATGAGAGCGGAATGAAAGTTCAGTGTACTGCGAAGAGAAAGACTTCCTGTACGCCAAATTGATTCAATTCACATTGTGAGGGCGCAGGTATAGCATTCGTCATGACCGAGTGCCGCAGATTGAATTCTGAACTCTCAGGCGAATAACCAGCATCCATATAAGATAGGCAGGTGAAGTCGACGGAGGAAGCGGTCAATGAAGCAACGAACACTGGGAAATAACCTGAAGGTTTCTGAACTGGGCCTGGGCTGCATGGGGATGTCTGATTTCTACAGCGGTCGAGAGAGCGACGAGGACTCGATTGCCGTAATACATCGGGCCTTGGAGTTGGGAGTCAACTTCCTTGACACGGCGGATATGTACGGCCCGCACAAGAATGAAGTACTGGTGGGCAAAGCAATTCGCGACCGGCGAGACAAAGTGGTGCTGGCCACAAAATTCGGTATCCTCCGCGATGCCAACACGGGCGCGCCAGCGGGCGTCAACGGACATCCCGATTATGTAAAGAGCGCCTGCGAGGCCAGCCTGCAGCGGCTCGACATCGACACCATCGACCTCTATTACCAACATCGTGTCGATCCCAAAGTGCCCATCGAAGATACCGTGGGAGCGATGGCGGACTTGGTGCGTCAGGGGAAGGTCCGGCATCTTGGGCTGTCGGAGGCCGCTCCGTCGACATTGCGGAGAGCGGTTGCGGTGCACCCGATCGCGGCGCTGCAAACGGAATACTCCCTATGGACGCGCGATCCGGAAGACGAGGTGCTCGCCACCTGCCGCGAGCTGGGGGTCGGCTTTGTCGCCTACAGTCCGCTGGGACGCGGATTCCTTACCGGGCGTTTCCGCAAGTTGGAAGACTTGCCGGCCGACGACTATCGTCGCAATTCTCCGCGCTTCCAGGGCGAGAATTTCGCGCTCAATCTCGACCTGGTAAAGAGGGTGGAGGAGCTTGCGCGCGAAAAGGGTTGTACTGCATCGCAGTTGGCGTTGGCTTGGGTGTTGGCCCAGGGAGAAGATATCGTCCCGATTCCGGGCACGAAAAAAATGCGCTACCTGGAAGAAAATGTCGGCGCAGCCTCGATTCATCTGACAGCTGCCGACTTGAAACACATTGCGGAAGCGGCTCCACAGGGAGTCGCAGCTGGACCGCGCTATCCCGAGTCCGCCATGCAACACGTCAACCGCTGATTGTCTTCGGCGATCAGCGGCCGAACGCCATGTGAAACACCACCCCGCTATCGACTGGCTCGGTGGTGATGCGCGTGTGATGTGTGGGCCGGAGCTTCATTCGCCGTCTCCGCCATGGCCTGGTCGATAATGGCATACAACTGGTTGGGATCGACCACCTCAACATACGGCACTCCGGAGGTCTGATTCGTCACCACCCAGATGGTCGGCGTGTGCTCGATACCGACACGCTGGCCCGGCGCATAATCCGCCTTCACCTCC
>JAJYSL010000470.1 GCA_021793595.1 Acidobacteriota bacterium | reverse complement strand
AGCAGCGGTTCCTTGGGGACGTCATTGCCCAACTCCGCCGCATGGTCACGATAGTTGCGGCCAATGCAGACGATCTTCGACGGCGTGACCGGCGCAAGGAGTGAGAGCTGGCTGAAAGGCCGCGCGGGAAGTTTTTTGTCCAGGCGCATGACCGTCCAGTCCTCCGGCGGCGGAGCAATGACGCGCTCCATCCATAGCTCACCCTTGCGTTGTCCCAGCTCACCATACTGCGGCCCATCTTCCGTCTGAAAGCGACAATACTGCACAGCGGTTCTCCTGTCTTGTCATATTATCCATCGGCGAGGAGGTTGAGCTGTTGCCTATCCGGATCGCATGACAGGGAACATGGGATAGTTTGCTCGGTTCGAAGTTGCCCCATCCTTTGTAGATTCACCGCAAAGGGTGCGGACGAACAACAATCCCGCGCAACCTCCAGCATCCGGTCTACTCCCTTTACGAGGTCGGAACCGTCACTTCGACCGCTTTCGATTCCGCGCTTTCGTTGCCCGCGTTATCGACCGCCGTCACGGAATACGCATAGGTATGGCCGGCCTGGACATGCGTATCCTGGAAGGCTGGCGACATGACCAATTCCGTGGCGTTCTCCGGCGCGATCCGCTGTTTGCTTGCTGCGACTGAACCATTTGCAGCTACGTCTCGACGATACACACGGTATTGCGCCAGGTCCGGCTCAGTATTGGAAGACCACGAGAGATCGACTTCCGGCTCGCCGCCATTGATTGCTGCCGAGACTGGCACGGCAGCCAGACCCGTCGGCGCACTGGGAGGAAATGTGTCGCGCGTAAGGATCGTAACCGGCGCACTGGGAGGACTGGCAACCTGCAAAACCTGTTTGTCGATCTTGTACTCCGTGATGCGGCTCGCCACGTAACGGTACGTTTGGCCGAACTCCGCGCTGGTATCGAGCGCTGTACCTGGGTCAGATGTGGTTGACGACAGGTTCACCAGCAGCGTCCGCTCAGTCGGCTCGGTCGGGGCGGGAACTGGATTTACCGACTTTGTCTGCTGATTGCTCTTCGGGGTCTGTGGTGTCAGTAGTGTGCGCACCAACTGGATGTGCGTATCCGCAGGCAAGCCAGCAACAGGCAGCCAGTGCAGGACAACGCCACGCTCCAACACGGTTGCGGAAAGATCCAGAATCGGCGGCGGCGCTTCTCCCGCCAGGACTGCGGCACCATTGGACGGTCCGGCGCTGCGGCCATGTTTGTTAATTCCAAGAATCTGATACGTGATCTTGCGGAGCGGCCCACGGACGAGCGCCAGCGGCAAAACGTCAGTGTAGTCCGCCGGCTTGCCCGGCTGTTCTGAAACTGTCGCAATCGTCTGGCAGGGAGAAGTCTTGTCCTGGCGGCAAATCCGAAATTGTACCCGCCCGCGAATCTTCAGTTTGTCAGTATTTTCTTTGGGGGTATTCCAGTGCAGACTCACCTGGTTTCCGGCGCGTGTCGCCGCAAGGTCATTGACGGGCTTCGGCAGGTTGAGAGACGGCGGCTGCGGCGCGGCTGCCATGCCACATCCAATCGGGAAAATCGCACCCGAAAAAACAATGGAAATGCAGCATATGGAGTTGAGGAAACTGGCCTTATTGAGACGCCGAAAAGGATTCAACCCTTGCTGAAGAAAGATACCCATGCGATTTTCAGCCTAGCAGAATTGTGGACGATGGCAGGCTTGCGTCGCGAATGGCCCCCACCAGAGCACGCGCCTACGAGGGCAAAACCGACTGAAAGGCTTCTGGCAGCGTAGGGTGCTCGAAGACAAAGCCCGCTTGCAGCAGCCTGGCGGGAATCGCGCGCGTGCTTGCCAGCAGCGCGGCATCCGCCATCTCTCCGAAGGCCAGCCGTAATGCCGTTGCAGGGGCCGGAATCAACGCTGGACGATGCAGATGGCGCGCCAGCGTATGCGTAAACTCTGCATTGGTCACGGGATTTGCCACCACATTGACGGCTCCCTGTATCTCCGGCTGATTGATACAGAATTCCACTACACGCACGACATCCGGTAAAGAGATCCAGCTCATCCACTGCCGACCGTTGCCCAGAGTGCCACCCATTCCCAGACGAAATACTGGAAGCATTTTCCGCAATGCTCCTCCGGCAGAGGCCAACACAATGCCAAAACGCAGATACACCACACGGATGCCGAGACTTGTCGCTGCTTCGGCTGCCGCTTCCCACTCCTGGCAAACCTGGGACAAAAATCCATCGCCTGGCGCGGCCGACTCCTTCAAAACTTCTTCACCACGGTTTCCGTAATAGCCCACCGCAGAGGCACAAATCAGCACCTCCGGGCGCTGCTCCAGGCAGGCGAGCAATTCCACCAGGGCCTGCGTCGTGCTTACTCGGCTTTGGCGGATGCGCATCTTTTTCTTTTGCGTCCAGCGACCCTCGCTCACGTTGTCGCCAGACAAGTGGATCGCGGCGCGAATTCCGTTGAGACGCCGCATTCCCTCTCGAAATTCAAAGTGATAGGGGTCCCAGAAATAGGCTGAGGAGGCGGGTTCGGGAACACGACGCACGAGTGTGGAGCACGGCAGCCCTTGCCCTGCAAAATGATTCAGCAAGGCACTCCCGACCAGCCCGGAGGCGCCGGAGATAAGCATTTGAGGGAAAATTTCCATTGTTCCTTAAGGTTCCGCAAATGCTGAAAGTCGAGTTCAATCAGGCGATATCGTCCCGCATGAACACAGTTGGATGCCATTTGTTCCAAGGACAGCACTTAGCGTTGTGTCGACACTTCAATTTAAAGAGTTTTTATTGATACACCATAAAACTGTTTCAGTTTTATCAACACAAAATATTGGGCCTGGCATCTAATAGACTTAGGAGAAACGTCATGGAAGGCCACGCCCCATCGACCAAACAAATCGATCCAACATCCGCGGAGTCTTTTATCGGCGAAAAGAAAATTGGGGAACGCATCAAACGCCTGCGACTGAAAAAGTCCATGGGCCTGGTCGAGATGGGGAAACACACTGGCCTGTCTGCAAGTTTCCTATCGCAACTGGAAACCGGGCGTGTAGTGCCGACCTTGCGCAATCTGGCTCGGATTGCCATGGTATTCAACAAGGACCTCTCCTATTTCTTCGATCCCGAACCGCATACACTATTTCGTGTCCACAAGAAAACGGAGCGGGTCCGACTGCCTCAGACAGGCGTGAGCGATCCGACCTATTTTTTTGAAAGCCTGGGCTACCTCGTCCCAGACCGCACTCTCGACCCCTATCTTGCCGAATTTATTCCGCTCAAGAAAAACGTCGAAGTGCGCTCGCACGTCCATGCAGGCTTTGAATTCCTGTATGTACTGAGCGGGCAGATGGACATTCGTCATGGGGCCGAGGCCCATATTCTGGAACCGGGAGATTCCGTCTACTTCGACGCCAGCACTCCGCACAGTTACCGCTGCGCTGGTAAGGAACCATCTTCCGCCATCATCGTCACCCAGCATCAGACTGTGATGCCGCAACCCTCCATGTACCTGCGTCCGCTGGGATCATCGCTGTCCGGAGCCATGCGCAGCGGAGCAATCGCCGCCAGTGAGAAGCATGGAAACGAGAAGCGGGAGAACGAGTCAGTCAGTTCGAGCAAAAATCGGCCCATGAAAACTCCGCCGAAGCATCCCTCGAAGACACAGGCGGTCGAGCTTCGATAATGATTTTTTTCGGGCCAAAGAT
>JAJYSL010000469.1 GCA_021793595.1 Acidobacteriota bacterium | reverse complement strand
TAGGGTACTGGATCGTATCCTCTCTGTTTCTGGAACTGCTCCCTGAAATCCAGCGTCCAGTTTTGGGAACCTACCTCCCAACTATCGATGTGAGTCATCTTGACAGCGTGGGCGCCAGTTGCAGCTTGATCTTGAAGGAGCTTTCCGACCAATCTATCGAACTGCACCTCGATGGCTTTCTTGCTCAATTTGTCGCATTCGAGACCCCTGCTCTCTTGCGGAGCCGGATGGTTTTCTTTGCCAGTTGACGTATGGCCAAATCGAATTACCGTCCATCGCCCCGGAGGCACATCCCACTTAAGCATTCCAGTTGAATCGACATTCTTGCTTAAATCCACTATTTGCCCGCCGCGAATGACTGCGTCCTTGGGGAACTCGGGTTCGCCGGAGAGAGCATCGCTTTCCGTCGTGTAGCCTCCCTGCCGGAGATAGAGGGCCTTTCCCGGAATATCCTCGATCCTTGGAGCTTCGTGCAACTGTATTTCACCAATGGGATAGCCATCTGTTAACGGCCCGAGAAGGCCTCGTGGCTCCGGCGTTATGAGAATCCTGTAATGGCGGGCGCTTACCTTATCAAAGTTCGCAGAGCAATTCGGCCAATAGATGCTCATTTCCCGGACCGTGCGATAGGTCACGCCGTCGTCAGATACTTGAACCGCTCCTGCTACATGGCCCTCACCGCTGTTCCAGGTGTCGACCGCGATGCTCACCGATTGTGCAGTAAAGGGCTGAGGGAAGTCGATATTCACGTATAGAGGCTCGCCGGCGGGAGGCCATGGGATCAGTGATATTGTGCCGGGATTCCCGTCCAGTAGATTCGCAAAGTCAAATTTCTGTCGGTTCGGACCATAGGTAAGAGTGGGAGAACTGTCTACCATCCGATTGCTATCGCCCGGCGGAACCGGGAACGCTAAGACACTGATGTCGTTATAGTATCCTCGGGTGGCTTTGGGTTGAGCGAGTCGAATGCTGGCATTCTTGGGCCCTTCTACCGTCGTCTCGCTCCATACGACAACTTGCATGGAAAGTTCCGGAGTGATCCAGGGTCCCCCCGAGCCACACCAACCCCCATCGTTATTCATATTCCAGGACATTCCCGGCCGGTCTGCTTCTCGCAGCGCATACTGCATGAGATCCCACCATTCAGGCGTTAACGAACGAACAGGACCCTTTGGAATAAGTAAGTCGACCTCCATATACAACACACCGCGTATTCCAACTCGGTGCATTGCCTCGAGATCCGCAGTTATTGCTTCCCGGGTAATATTGCCGTCTTCGCCATACCAATAGGTCCATGGCCAGGCGCTTGCCGGCGGAGTTACAAATAGCCGCTCCATGGATTCGGCCGTTCCGGCGTCGCCGGGCTGCGCGTCGATCGGCTGGCTCCCCAAAAGCGGGATGAGTCTCATCCCTCCCGCACATAATGCAGAGTTGCGGACAAACTGTCGCCTTGTAATTGCCATAAACCCTCCACTTATGGTGCGGATAGCACCATCCATCTGCCGAAATACGACCCGCGAACTCCGCTTCTAGCCTGGCCAAGACTTCCGGCTACAGAGAGCGCATCGATCAAAGATGCGCAATTAAGCCACCGTCAACCACAAGGGACGCTCCAGTGATATACGCAGCCTCTTCCGTAGCCAGAAAGCCAACTGCTGCGGCAACATCCTCGGGGGCGCCCAACCGACCGACGGGAATCTTCTCAACATAGCTCTTTTCAACTTCCGCGCTAGCCAGGAATTGGGGCCTGCTCAGGTCCGTCAATATCGCACCGGGCATCACTGCGTTTACAGTGATCCCATGTGGACCAAGCGCGGTCGCGATTGACTTTACGAAGAGATTGACACCAGCTTTGGTCGAGCAATAGTGAGATTGAAATGTTGTGCCGGCTACCGCACCGATTGAGCTGATGCAAATGATGCGGCCCTTGATTCCCTGCTCCATCATCACGCGTGCTGCCGCCTGAGAGCACAAGAACGTGCCCTTCAAATTCACGTCAAACACCTGATCCCAGATATCCTCAGTCAGATCCACGAACTCAGA
Source organism: Acidobacteriota bacterium (assembly GCA_021793595.1). Next base: position 1,655 of record JAJYSL010000469.1, on the reverse strand, counting down.
GAATGGGCAAATGCCCGCATTATTGACCAGGATGTCGATGCGCCCGTACTCTTTCTGTGTGAAGAGCATCATCTCTCTGACTTCAGCGGACTTTGATACATCGTCAGAGTAATCTGCCGCTTCACCGCCCGCCTTTTTTAGCATCTCCACCAAGCGCTCCGCAGACCACGAAAAGCGGCCGGCGTCTGCCCCGGGCGAGTAATTTACAACCACTTTCGCCCCTTCGCGGGCAAACATCTCACTTATGCCGCGACCAATTCCGCGGGAGCCTCCGGTGACCAAGGCAACCTTTCCTTTGAATCTCACTTCGGTCTTCTCCTACTCACTTTGTGAGTATGCGTGCAAGGAGCTTTAGCAAGTAAACATAAACCCACCGCACACATTGATTGTCTGCCCAGTAATGAAGGACGCATCATCGGATGCAAGGAAAGCAATCAGGTTCGCGACATCCTCGGGAGTGCCGAGCCGCTTGAGCGGAGTAATCTCCTTCCACTCTTTTGTCAGCTGCTCTGGCGTCTTTCCCGCGATTCGCCTCAATTCGGCGAAATTTCTATCCCACATGCCCGTTAACACAACTGCCGGGCAGACTGTGTTAACGGTGATTTGTTTTGGTCCGTACGCAAGCGCCAATGACTCCGTGAGGCTGGCGACAGCAGCTTTCGCAGCTGCGTAATGAGCGCCGTTGGCGCGCCCTTTGCGTCCTGCATTTGAGCCGAGATTGATGATACGGCCCCCTGTACTGCTATCCATGGCTTCCGCAGCGGCAACGCTCACAAAGTGCATGGTCCGCACATTGATTTCGAGCACTTCGTCCCATTCTTCCTGGGATATCTCGTTAATTCTGTTGAAATGGCAAACACCTGCTGCGTTGACAACGATGTCAACGTGGCGAGTAAGTGCTAACGCCTCCTCGACCACTTCGCTTGCCGCGCGAGCAGGGCGCAGGTCTTTAACTAGCGAGTGATGCTTTCCAGGAAGCGCCTTCATCAACTCGGACATTGCCTCCTCATCCCGGTCAACGGCAACGATTTGTGCCCCCCCAGTTGCCAATTTCTCCGTTGTTGCTCTGCCCAGTCCGCCTGCTGCACCGGTAATGAGCGCAACTTTACCATCAAAGCTATACGAATTCACATCAATCCCTTTCTTCTGTCCTCTTTGATACATCCAGTTACACCTACTCCGGAAGATCCATTTGAATCCTCCACCCGCAAAGGAAGCGGCCGAAGCTTTGGCTGATGAATCGATCGAATTCCGAGATATCCCACCTCAATCAGCGAGTTCGATGCCAATTCATGCCGTATGTTTACATTCCGCAGCTCGGTTTCGGCCCGCATGACCTTTGTACCTTTAGATCGTGATTTTTAAGATCTCGCAATCGAAAACTCGGACAGCCGACATCGATACATCTTTAACCGTCAGATACCTAGCCGGTCGACGCCATCCTGTTGCAATGAGTAACCATAACTGGCTTATTCATGTTCGGCCCGAATTTCCGTTCATCTTCTCAGACCTTTCCAAGAGATTCGATGAACCAACGTTCAGAACTCTTCGATCTTACCGCGGCTCCATCAGACTCACTCCCATAACACCGATGACAACTTCTTGCGATAGGGCTTCGAGTGTGACATCCGCGAGTTCGGCGTGCGAGCGCAGTT
>JAJYSL010000468.1 GCA_021793595.1 Acidobacteriota bacterium | reverse complement strand
TTCCAGCAGTCGAATGACTTCGGCCCAAACGATCTGATCGAGCAGGTCCTGGCGGACAAAGCGGCCGTTATCACAAACAGGACCACCCAGTTTTCGCCAGCTGTCCGAGCCAATGCATTTGTAGTAGAGCTTTCAATAAGGCCGCTGTTTCATCAACTGGAGCCGCGCGTGAAAGCTCATGTCATGGTCGCATTCCTCGGCTACGCCTTGTGGGTCACACTCAAACATCTGCTCAGGCGCCGGCCTCATCTTGAACCAAAGCCATCTGTCCGCGGCGTCGATAACGCCGAGCCGATGACGCCGATCAGAGCCATCGCGCTGCTCTCGACCCTGCAAAGCGCCGACATCGTTCTGCCCACCACCGGCGGCCACGAGATCAGGCTGCGGGGCATCACCGAACCGACGGCGGAGCAGAAATCGTTGCTCCGGCAGCTCGGCATAAGCCTGCCCGAGCATCTCCGGTTTCAACACGAATGTAGTGCAAACTCGGCGTTAGCCTGAACTGATTCTGAACCACTTAGCCAATCTGCAACCGCACCCACGACGAACTTGGGTTAGCGGAGCGTCAGATCCGAAGCATGCTGGGCTGGAATTCTCAGGAGCGTTACCGGGCCAAAGCGGTCGCGGCCGGTTGTCCAGCCCGCTTTGCCACTCCTCATCAACTGGTCCTCTGCCGGCAGCCTTGCGAGAGCCTTTCCGTCCCGGAGCACTGCACTCGCCCTACGCCCATGCACCCTGACAATATAGAACCGTAGCGCCGGATTGAAGGACCCGTCCGGTGTTCCAAGCTGAAGGTCGGTTGATGTTCCGTTGTCCGACGCGCGAACCGACTGACGATAATATACTCCGCGCTCATAGGCATACGTTGTGCCGTCATCATCGTAGTAGGTGAACTGGCCCGGCACCTGGTCTGGAAATACATCGAGCGTTATCTCGGTGGCCGGATGCTGGTCCACGTAGTCCTGCACAGGCTGGCTGGCTATAACTGCTCCTCGGCGTATGAACAGCGGAATGTCCTGCCAGGTCTGCGGGTCTACCTTGTAGCGGATGGTCTGGCCGCCGTTGAATTGCGTCCCGCGGTTATAGTCGTACCAGGTGCCGGCTGGCAGATAGACCGATTGCACTGATGCGCCGCGCGCGATTACAGGCGAGACCAGCAACCAGTCCCCAAACATCCAGGCCGATCCGTCGTTCACCACATGCGGGTCGTCAGGAAAGACCCAGAACAGAGGCCGCACGATACCCACTCCGGTCTCGGTCGCGGTCCGTTCGTAAGAGTAGATGTACGGCAGCAGGGTATACCGCAGCCGGAGTGCGTGCGTTGCGGCTGCTTCTGCCACAGGGCCATAGACCCAGGGCTGGCGCTTCTCTCCAAAGGTTCCATGCACGCGGTCGATCGGTACGAAAGCCGCAAATTCCATCCAGCGCGCATAATTCTCCGGTGTTGGATGCCCTTCAAATCCTCCCGTATCCATGCTCCAGTGCGGCTCGCCCAGATTGAGGGTTGAGAGCATGCGGTAACGCTGATTCTGCATACTCTCGAAACCGGTCTGGATGTCTCCTGACCACTCCGCATAGCCGTACCGCTGCGCGCCGAGATAAAAATTGCGGTTGATGGACCAGACGCGAAGATTGGAGTACCCGCGCTGTCCCTCGTACAACATTCTTCCCATGTTGAAGGATTGGAAGTTATTGAAATCCCAAGGATGGCCGCTGGGAGGGATCGCGTGATCCGCCTCATCGTTCCACCAGGCAATCATGCCGGCATCGAAAGATGGCTCCAGGTGCTTCCAGTACCAAGCGCGCGTTTCGGCCTTTGAAAAATCCAGGTCGCGTTGTTCCCGTCCGAAGTCGAAGACTTTGGGTTCGCCGGGATACCACAGGTCGTGCGCTTCCGCATATGCTGCCGCCTCGTGCATCTCTGTTGTGCTGCCTTTTTTGTAGACGAAGATTTTCGGCTTAAGAATGCCAGCTAACTTAATGCCTCGCTCACGCATTTCTTGTGCGAACTTCCCGCTGGCGCCGTCTGGGAATTTATTCGGCGCCATATATATATTGGTTTGCAGGCTCTCGGGCGACGAGGTGCTGTTCCAGCGGAATTCTCCATAGTTGTCCTCGCCCCAAGCCTTCCAGTCGTAATCCAGGATGAATGCATCGATCGGTATATGCTTCTGCCGGTAAGTGGCAGTGAGTTGCTTGATCTCCGCCTCATTCGATCCCCACTGGCTGTTGAGGAAGCCCAATGTCCATTTTGGAGGCATGGGCGGCCGACCGGTCAGGTAGGCGAGCCCGGACATTACCTCCATCGGCGATCCGGCAACGACGAAATACTCCAGTTCGTCGCGCGAGTTGTCCGCGAACAGGATATTGTCGTCCTGGGTAAAGAACGAGCCGCCGTCGGAATCGATCAATACGCCGTAGCGTGTGGTAAAGAAAAACGGTGCCCCGCCATCGCCCTGCGCGCCGGCCGCCACCTCTTCTACTCCGTTGTTGCGAAGCATGCTGTTGCTGTTGTCGCAACGCTCAAGGCCGCGCATCCCATATAGGTTTTCACCGAAGGAATGCAGGAAGACCGGACGGTGCGCGCGCGCCTCTTCCAGAGGGTTTTCCTCGCTGACGAGGCTCCTCCCCACTGCATCCGTTACAGATATCTTCGCCGACTGCAAATGTGATATCGACACCGTTATCCGCGAAGAGCGAACCGTTGTGTATCCGCCTTCATCCTGAACTGTGATCCCTGGTGGTCTGCTGGTTTTCAGACCCGGATCGATGACCAAGGTGCGGGGGCTTGCCTTGCCCCCCGGACGTACGTCCACCCGAAGCACATTCTGCTCCAGCATTTCCACTTCAATTGTTCCCGTTGGGCAGGTGATGCGAACTGTGCTGTCTGCGGATTCGGACGCTGTGCATTTTTCGGTGGAGGGCTCCTGTGCCCGCAGTACGCTCGCACCTGCCAGCAGCGCGGCAACACATACTAGTGCGCGTATGTTGAATGACATGGTCTCTTTTGTATAACCTCTCGTGTCAGATATAAGGCCCTTATTTCGTGTCCCCAAAATCGACAGGCACTGCTACAACGGTTCACTTGGTCAGCATTTCGACTGAAAACGTGCGTCCTCTGCATCTTCGAGACATGCCTGCATGGATGCCGTCGGCCGAAGCAACCATGTGCGGAATTTACTTTTAGGATAAGGTCATCCCATTCACTTGGTAATTGAAATTGGTGGCAGAGGCGGTTGTCAACCCAAATGCTTCGCCGGGGCTGCCGCGGTCTTCCTATCCGGACCAGGCCATCCACATCGCGTACTCTCAGAAGCGCCGGCATATTACTCAACCGCTTTCCATAAGTTGGTCGGTGCGTGTACTTTTGTACTGCACCTGAGTTTCATGCTGCCCCACCCCGAACGCAGTGGGATCCAGGGACGACCCCCGGAGTCATGGCAGTGCGTCCGGTGGCAGTTCCAAAGGGGTAGTTCCCAATGGCTCCGTGTTCACAATACTGTTTTCAGAGTTGGAACCGTATAAGACGCCCACAACAGCACAGTCTTTTCCAATCGAAGGATGAGACTGAAGGGCGAGTTTGAGGCGGGCAGCTTCGGACGGCTCCTTTTCGGAATGATTTCATCCTAAAAACCGCAGTCGCTAGCCAGAAGCGCACATGTTTTGAGGAGTTTTTGGGGCCTATGCGGAATGATTCTGGCCACGATGTAGTCCAGCA
>JAJYSL010000467.1 GCA_021793595.1 Acidobacteriota bacterium | reverse complement strand
CATGCTCGAAACCAGGACCAGGCCCGTGATGGTCATCCCGACCAGCGCGAAATACAACGCATCTGCATACGGAGCAATGGTGGAAGCCTCCGGAGGGAAGATCGCGAACTGCTTGAGCCAATGAACTAAAAATTGCCAAAGGACAGGACTGATGTGCGACATTTATATTTACCCGTTCGCCTTTTTAGCTGCTCCAGCGTTGCCGCCATGCAATGCATCCTGCCGGAGCGAAATCAAAATAAATGAACCTAAAGCCAAAACCGTGAGGAAACAGCCGAGTTGTACGATTCGCACCACGATCATGCTGTTTTTTGCCGTATGTGGGTCGTACCGGTAGCAATACGTATAAATTAAGTCTACCGGGGAGCCGATCTGGCCATGCGACGCTTCGACAAGCCCCGCGCGCATGTCTCGCGCGGAGTATTCCACGCCTAAATAGTACTGCGAAATCTTTCCTTCTGGCGTCACCAGTTCGATGGAACTGGTATGGGCGAACTGGTCCATCTTTCCATCTGGGCCCGGAACTCTCACGTATCCAAAGCCTACTGCCTGCGTCAATGCGGTGATTGACGACTGCGGGCCAGTGAGAAAATGCCAGCCATTGGCTGTATTCATACGTCCATAACGCTTCACGTACAGGGCCTTTTGCGACGCCGCCAGCGCTGGACCCTCGTTTGGATCGATGCTGACTACAATGACATCGAAGTCTTTTCCGGGGGTAAATTTCAGCATTTCCAGCGCGCCGACCAGGCCGTTTAGCTCCTCAGAACACAGCATGGGGCAACGGTAGTAAACAAGAGCGAGAATTGCGGGGCGTTTGCCAAAATAGTCACCCAACTGAACGGTTTTGCCTGCTTCGTCGCGAAAATCCGCCGCCAGAGGCAATTGCTGATTCAGATGCTGTGCAATGGTTGCCTTCTGGAGAATGACCGGGAGCTTTGTCTGCGCTGGCTCCCCCATCGATTTTTCTCCGAGCGGCGCCACTTGAGCGGATGCAACAAAGATCGTCGAGAGGCCAACAAAACTGAGAAACAGGGTAGCAAGCACGACATGGGTTGCTACTCGCCTCTTGGCCGGTCGTATTGTAGCGACTGTTGTCATGTTTTATTAGAAGTTCTTGGATCTCTTCTGCGCTGTTCCTACTTCTATCGTAGCTCTATGTAGGAAGCGCGCGTTCTATGCCAATCCTGTTTCCTTCGCGAGTGATCAACAAAGGCTGATTACCGCAGCAAAGATGCCAATGGACTAATGCGATGTTTCCAATGACGCTTGTGTTTGCTGTGACGATCCAGTTTTCATGCGTTGCTGTCTGGCTTCGATCATTCTTAGTTCCGGCCCGGTACGCGCAAACCCGTCGGTCAAAGGCGCGGTGATAGCTTTCGAGCCATCCCCAAACATTGCCTGCTGTTGGCCGCCTTGATTGCCTTCCACTGGCAGACCCCTTTGGGCCAGAATCTGCATGGCGCGTGCGATTGGAATGCGAACGACCTGACTCTGCGCATTGACCCAAGAATAGTGATTCAAGAACATATCTTCGCGGGCATGCATTTCCGCTACGTCCATATTGCCGTCGTCTGTCTGGAGGCGTGGGGTTGGGAATCTCTTCACCATCTGCTGCAACTGCTGCTGCTCCATCTGCGGGTTGGATTTCATGGTGTAGCCGGGTTTCGCCCCTGCGAGCTGGCTCCACTTGCTGGCCGGGCCATCCTGCCTGGCAAGTTCCAGATTGATCAGTTTACCGATGCCAAAGGCCAGTACGAAAACGACCGCAACGGAGACGCCGAGGACGACAAGAAATGTTATCGCTCCCGACACGTTGGCGTCTGTCGTTTCGTATCCCGGACCTTCTTCGGCAGGGTGGTTCGTCTTAGGGTCATGCGTGGGCATGTTCAGGCTCCAGAATCTGTGGCAGATGGGGGTCGTTCTGCGGCACGAGCGGGCGCGCCTTCAACTGGGTAAAGAAGTAGGCCAGCCAGAAAGCAGTCATCGCACCAGGCACAAAGATGTATTGCAGCATGCCGAAGCTGAAATGGAGATTGTGCCGCTGATCGGGAAAGTTGGGCGCAATCAACCACCAAGTGTCCCAAAAGCGCGCGAACAGCATGATGCAGCAGACCGTGGCCAGCTTCCTCTTATTGCGTTTGATATCGCGCGAGAGCAACAGGGAGAACGGAATCACCCAGTGGAAGAGAAAGTCCAATCCGGCGACAGGCCCCCATCCACCCGTAATGCGGTTCATATACCAGCGGATTTCGTTGGGAAGATTGCCGGACCAGATGATGAGGTATTGCGAGAAGGCCATGTAGATGTTCAGCATGACAAAGGCGAACATCAGTTTGCCGAGATCGTGCTGCTCGGTGACGCGGAAAATCGCGTTGACCGGCTCGTACTGAGACAGCGCCAAGACCACCAGCACCGCAAAGGCCAGTGCCGCGTATCCCTGGGCAACGATGAACATGAAACCGTACATCGACGAAAACCAGGTGGGATCGAGCGACATGACCCAGTCCACGCACATGCCTGTGAGCACCAGCGAGTAGACCACAAGACCGGGGCCGCTCAGGTTTTCAAACCGCTTCTGCCAGAACCAGTTGCCATGCTTTGTGTCGGTGTCGCGCTGCAAGGACCAGCGATTCAGAAAATAAGTAAATATTCCAAAAATGATGAAGTACGCAATGCCTCGAATCCAGAAGCCTTCCAGGTTGAGATACGGCCGCTTGTAAGCGATGGCGTGCGCCTGCATGGCGTCGATCACGCCCGCATGCAATGCCGCTTGAGGATCGGTGATGCGCGCCCAGAGGTAGAGACGCTTGGCGAAAATCGCGATCGGCAGAAACATCAAAAAGACCAGCGGCAGCGTGCGGCTCATGGCTTCCAGCGGGCGTCGAATCAGCAGGCCCCACTTTCCGCCAGAGACCCACTGCACCATCAATAGCGCGAGACCGCCGATACAGACGCTTAGACAAAGCATCAGCCCCATAAGCCAGCCGCGCAAAACATAGTCGAAGCGACGGCTGATGATAAGGTCCATGATCGCGAGCGCTGCAAAGATTGCAGAAGCAATAATCGCGCGTGTGCGCCAGCGCAGGACTGAGGCCGGGGCGCCCAGATTCGCGGGCAAGTGTTTTTCGTTATGTCCGTGTTCCATGCTTATATCCCGTTCCGGCTACTTTTTTAGCTTCTTAGGGCGGTTGTTCTTCGGTGCGTTTTGAGTTGTACCGGGCATAGCTCTTTTTTGGGAAGTAACGTCGGTCTTCATCTCCCCGGCACCCGGAACATTGGTCATCTCCGGAAGGACCCATTCCTGGGGAAAATCCGGAGCATATCCCATCTGCTGGGAGACTTCCGCCAGGGTCTGAATATTGGTTCCCTGCGGCACATCCTGAATAGTAGCGTGCTGGCTTAGTTGCAAGGCACGAATATAAGCCGCAACCGCCCACCGATCTTTTGCTGGCAGTTGCGCGGCATAATCCGGCATCGCTCCATAGCCCTTCGTCATTACGACGAAGTAATGACTGATGGGCTTATTGAGAATCAACGCCTCTTGAAAGTTACCCGCTGGTTTATAACCGCGCTCGACGATCATGCCACGGCCATTTCCCACACGGGAATGGCATGGAGCGCAATAGATGTTGAACCGTTCCTGGCCACGCAGCAATACGTCCATGGTTACAGGAAATGGCATTTTGTCCTGCTCCTGATTGGCCATCAGGCCGGAATGGAA
>JAJYSL010000466.1 GCA_021793595.1 Acidobacteriota bacterium | reverse complement strand
GCGCGGCAACTGCTTCCCGAAGGACTCCCGCGCTTCCCACTGGTCGCGGCCGACGGACAAATGGGCCAGATCATGCACGCATATCTGGGTTGGCGCTTATCCGGCGACAATGTTTGGCTTCAGGCGACTTGGCCGAACATCAAAAAGGCGATTGCGTTCGCCTGGGAGCCGGATGGCTGGGATCCAGATAAATCGGGCGTGCTTACAGGCGTTCAGCATAATACCTACGACGTCGAATTCTATGGCCCAAATCCGTTGTGCGGCATTTATTATCTCGGCGCACTCCGCGCTGGCGAAGAGATGGCGCGCGCGGTCGGCGATACTTCATCCGCAGCGGAATATCGCCGGATCTTCCATCAGGGCAGCTCCTGGATTGACGCCCATCTTTTCAATGGCGAATTCTACATCCAGCAAATTCGTGGTTTTCCCGCGAACAAAATTGCTCCGCATTTGCGCGGCGGGATGGGAACGGAAGGAACTGAGGATCCTCAATATCAGGTGGGAAAAGGCTGCCTGGTCGATCAGCTGCTCGGCCAATATCTTGCTCATGTAACGAACCTGGGCCCGTTGATCTCCGTAGCGAATGTGCAGACGACGCTTCGGTCCATTTATACGTACAACTACAAACGAACGCTGATCGATCATGACAATGTCGAGCGAACGTTTGCCCTGAACAATGAAGCTGCAATGGTCATCTGCGACTATGGTAAGACGCCGCGCCCCCGCATACCTTTTCCGTATTTCGCGGAAGTGATGACCGGGTTTGAACACTCGACCGCGGCACTCATGATCTATTCCGGGATGGTCCAGGAAGGGATTGAATGCATTCACAATGTCCGCGCCAGATATGACGGAGAAAAACGCAATCCTTGGGATGAAGCGGAGTGCGGCCATCATTACGCTCGGGCGATGGCATCTTGGACTAGTTTCGTCGCGCTCAGCGGATTTCAATTCGATGGAATGAAAGCCTCTGTCACAGCGGTACCGCGAACCACGCATAGGAATTTCAATTGCTTCTGGTCTACAGCAACCGGCTGGGGAACATTTGCCTACCGCCCCATCGCCGGCAGCGGCACTCGCTTCACGATCCAGGTATTAGCAGGCACTCTTCCCTGTCGCTCGTGTGAGATTTCAGGATCTGGATCCTCCAGTTTTGTCAGGTATAACGGCAACAGTACATCCCACACAATGGAACGACGCAATGGGAGAACTGTTTTTCAATTCGAGTCAACGATCCAGTTGTCAGACGGCCATGATCTTCAAATTGAGTTGAAAGCATGAGCACGGACTCGGCGAGCTACAAGCCCTGGGTCGCCATCATCGGCGGTTTTCTCGGCTCCGGCAAGACCACTTTGATCCTCGCCGCTGCGCAAGAGTTAGAGCGCCGTGGCATTCGCAGCGCAATCATCCTGAATGACCAGGGTAAAAAACTCGTGGATACTGGCTACGTGTTGCGGAACGGAATGCGGACAGGAGAGGTCACTGGCGGATGCTTCTGCTGCAAGCTTTCTGATCTGATTCGCATGATGACAGAACTTCGAGCACATTCTCCGGACGTTATCTTTGCCGAACCTGTGGGAAGCTGTACCGACATTGCAGCAACCATACTTCACCCACTGCTGGAATACCGCGATGAATTTCGGCTAACCCCGTTTACGGTCCTGGTGGATCCACAGCGAGCCAGGACTCTGATTGCGGACGATGCCGATCCAGACCTCAGTTTTCTTTTTCGCAAGCAATTGCAGGAAGCCGATCTACTATGTTTCACCAAATCCGATCTGTATCCGGATTGTCCAGAGATATCGGCGCAGCATGTGCGTCAGCTAAGTGCTCTAACAGGTCAGGGAGTCGCAGCATGGCTCGATGAAATCTTCTCCGGCAGCCTGAGGGTGGGAAGAGAAGTCCTGAATATCGACTATAAGCAATATGCGCGTGCGGAAGCCGCTTTGGTCTGGCTGAATTTGCAGGTGACGATTGAGCCCACCGTTCCCAGTTCTCCGGCTGTCATCCTGGGACCGCTACTCGATCATCTCGATCGGGAATTCACTGCGAAGCAAATCAAGATTGTGCATCTGAAGGCAATCGTGGATTCTGCCACAGGTTTTTTGAAGGCTGCGATCTGCGCCAACGGTCAGGAACCGGCAGTTGACGGCGCGCTCGATGCTTCGCCAGCTCCAAAGCACGAGTTGCTATTGAACCTGAGAGCGCTCGGCCGCGCGCCGCAGGTGCGAGAAATCGTGGAACGAGAGCTGGACCGAATCGAGGGCAAGCGAACCGGTTTGCACATGGATTGTTTTCACCCCGCAGCGCCTAAGCCGGAGCGTCGAATAACCAGAGTCCGTTGACGCTGGTCTTCGCTGATTCTCGACGTCGCACGCCGCTTCAAAACACGAGAGATCGACGATCGGAAACAGCGTGACCGAATAACAGTGGATGTCGGCTGGCAACTGTGGCTGGATCGTATAGAGCAGAAATTTGGAAAGTGGGGTGTATACATCCCAACACTCTTCACCGAGGAAAATCTTCAAGCGTTGGGCAAGGAGCAGGAGAAGGATCTCCTCGATGAAATCAAGCCGCTGCACCTGGCGCGGTGGCATTCATCCAGCGAATGGAAGCGGCTCTTGTCGATCGAACGATTCTGAGCATAACGCCAATGTGCTATTTGGAGGCGATGTTTGCCTGAAGTTCACTCAGGACTGGACTGCAAACGATAACATATGAACACAAATGTTGACATTCGATCTCAAAGACTGTAGTTTTAGAGAAACATGTGGTTTCGGCGAAATATAGGGATCGTCCGCCAAAGCAGGCTTAGGAGGCATCTTGGGAGACGTTGGTAAGACAATCCGTCTCAATCGGATACTACGCGAACCCGGCCATGGATCCTTGGTGGTTGCCTTCGATCACGCATTGGTATTGGGGCCCATTCGCGGAACGGAAAATCCCATGCAGCAGATCCGGAGGTTTGCCCAGGCAGGCGTCGATGGTATTCTGCTCAATCTCGGGTTGCTTCGACACTGTGCGGAATCGCTCACGCCAGGCAATACCCCGGGGATCATTGCTCGAATCGACTGGACAACGGTATGGAACTCGCTGTCGGAAGGGGCCGGCGGACTGTTGCGTAGCTGTATGCTGGCGATGCCGGAAGAAGCCCTGCGCCAGGGAGCCGATGCGGTGCTCACATACATGGTGGTCGGTACGGGAGACGCCGACTTCGAAGCCAAGGAAGTGGAGCGCAACGCCCGCGTCGCTCGTGAATGTGAAGTGATTGGCATTCCATTGATTGTGGAAACTCTGGCGCGCGGCAAGGCCATCGACAATCCCGCCGACCCAAAATGGTTAAAGCTGCATACGCGTATGGCCGTGGAACTGGGAGCTGATGCTATCAAGACGGATTATGCTGGGAGTCCAAGGGCGATGCAGTCAGTCGTAGAGGAGTGTCCAATTCCGCTGCTGGTACTGGGCGGCAGCCAGAATGCCGCAGCTCTGCAAGTGGTGCGGGGCGCAGCGGAGGCTGGAGCGGCTGGTGTAGTCTTCGGCCGCAACGTTTTTCAGGCAGACGACATGGCGGCGTTTCTGCGTCAGGCCCGTGCTGTGCTCGATCACATCGAAACCGGAGTCTTAGCCCAATCATGATAACGAAGAATGTACAAATCGACGGGTTGGAGCGTGTGGAAGATCTTCTCGACGGACGGCCTGGATTTAGACTCAGGGGCGAGTGGGGACAT
>JAJYSL010000465.1 GCA_021793595.1 Acidobacteriota bacterium | reverse complement strand
TTCTCCGAGCAACGCCTGCTGGATCTGTGAAGGGTTTGCACGGCTGTGCCGCTCCACACGCCGATAAGCCTCCCAGGCATCGGAGGGATCCTCGGCCTGCTTCAGAAGGTCGGCGATTTCAAACAGCGCGGACGGTCTATCGAGGGAATTTCCTTCCGCTGTGAGAAGGTCTCCCTGCGCAGCGCTGATCTTGCCAAGCGACAACAGGTACTTCGCCAGTTCGAGGCGGATCTGTAGACGGAGTTCTGCTCCCTGCCCATGCCATGATCCGTTCAAAGCGGAGTGGTAAAAAGCGATTGCCTGGGCCGGGTCCTTCCGTCGCACGGCCAGCCGGGCAAGTTGCAGATTCAGAAATCCATCCCCTGGTTCCGCATCATGCAAATTGGAAAAATACGCGTAGGCCTCATCGGTTTGGCCGGCGGCGGCAAGTGCCTCAGCGAGGGCCATTTCATAGTCCCGGTTGGCGGAGGAGAGAGATAAGGCAGAACGAAAATCCTGCACCGCGTCTTGAGGGTGGGCCGCCGCAAGCGCCATTTCTCCGCGCGCGAACCAACGTTTTTCCAGTACGCGGCGATGCTCGCGAAAGGAATGAAAAAAGAAATACGTCAATACTGCGATGCAAATGGTAATCGCAGTAAGGCTGAGTAGAACAAGACTGTCCTGGAAAATGAGCTTTCGACGCAGATTGCGCTCGGCGGGGGAAAGCAGTTTTCTATTTTTCGCGTTGCGCGCGGTCAGCGTGGAGTTCATCGTCTATCCGTATTATTTATATAGCGAACGCCTGTATAAATCGAGCAAGCAGGAACCTACTTCCAGGGCTTGCAAGCAGGCCACGCCGGATGCTATCTCCGGAAGACGGCGCCAGCCCTAGCAAGCGGCCAGGAGTCGATTTTGAGGATGAGAGGAAACATGACCTTTTCAAGCAGCCTGCGTCCAATGGGAGACATCCTCTAATTCGGATGCACCGTTGCGCTCGACTGCGTTTTCGTTGAAATAGGACATTTAGTGAATTTTGCAGCCGGTTTCGGAGTTCGGCGTTTTGCGCCGCAGGACTGGAAATTTACTATTTAAGGCTTATTGAAACAGAGCCGCCAGCGCCGAATACGTTAAGATGAAATTCAGTGACAGGGTACACGGAGTAATTCTCCAGCAACCAAGGGTACAAACTCAATCTTCCATTGTTGGAGTCCCAAAGGTACGGATGAAGCACAAAGAGACAGGGAATAGCAGCCAATTGGGCGGCAATCGTCAGGCGCCGTTTGCTTATTGGAGCGGATTCAGTGTCTGTCTTTTTGTGGTGCTGTTGGCGGTGTTTATCTGGGCCCTTCACTACCGATTGGCGCAGTACGAATCCACGCAACAGGCGGGTGGTCATGTGCCTGCCGCCAAAATGTGCTTGACCGAGCGCAATCGGATGGTGGCTCCATCCCGGCAATCGAGAGATAGCTCCCATGGGTCTCTGGGATCGATGATTTTTTGGGTGGTCTTTGCTTTCGCGACTGTGGTTCTTGGGTTAGGCAAGTTTGGCTCTTCGCTGCTGGTTCGCGACTCGCAGCAACGCTTTCGCTTCAAGCGAAGCAGGTCCTGCCTGACTCATTTCTTCTTCTTACCGCCTCCCGTTGTCTTCGCAGCGTTGTAAGAGTACTTGCCAGCGCAGGCATGCACCCCATGTTTCTAAATATAGTGGTCCCTGCACGGTAGGAATCCATAGGTGGCTCAAACTATGCCTTTTGGCACAGGTAGGAAACTTTTCCCATGAGTAAGTCCAAGCGCACTGTCATTATTGTTGCTGTCATCGTCATCGTAGCCATTGGCGCCCTCTTCATGATGCATGAAAGGTCTGTGGGCGCAAAAGAGGAGTCCAACCGGGCCTCCGAAAATCAACCTCTCGCGGCTGCGGTAGCAAGCGTACAGCTCGGGCCCGCGGTGAGTTCTGTAACGGTCCCTGGGGTGTTTCAGGCATATCAGGACATTCTGGTCCACGGCAAAGTGTCGGGCTATGTCAAGGACATCTTTGTCGATATTGGAGACCGTGTACACACCAACGAAGTTCTGGCCATCCTCGAAATTCCGGAACTGGATGCGCAGGTGAGAGCGGCCCAGGCTGCGGTGGTCCGTGATAGCTCGGAAGTGGAACGTACGAACCACGATGTTGCCCGCGCTGTCGCCATCCACGCTGCCTTGCACTCCGAATACGTTCGTTTGAGCAATGCCGCGGCCAAGCTGCCGGGTTTGATTGCGCAGCAGGACCTGGACGATAAGCAGGCCGCTGACCTATCCTCAGAAGCGCAGATCGATGCTGCGAAGTCCGCGTATGCGGCGGCCCAGCAAAAAGCGAGTGAAGACGCAGCCGATCTGGAGCATTACAGGGCGCTACAGGCGTATTCCTATGTGCGCGCGCCCTTCGATGGGGTCGTCACTTTCCGTTATGCCGATACCGGCGCTCTGATCGCAGCGGGTACTGGCGAGAGCAAGGACGCCATGCCGATCGTGCGTCTGGCCCAAAGCGGCTTGTTGCGACTCCGCATGCCAGTGCCGGAATCGGATGCGAACTATATGCGTCTGGGTGGGCCTGCGGTGGTCCAGGTGCAGGCGACAGGCGAAGTGATTCACACGACGATTGTCCGCTTCACGCGCTCCATGGATCGCAATACACGCACCATGTTGACCGAGGTGGACATCCCGAATAAAGATCTGCATCTGTCTCCTGGTATGTATGCCAATACCACCTTTCCCTTAAAACACAAAAGCAATGCCATGGTGGTCCCCATCGACGGCATTGTGGAAGGAGACCAACCTTATGTCCTGGTAGTGGACCAGACCAACCACGTCGTCAAGAAGCCGGTGGTTCTGGGGATTCAAGGCGCAAATTTTTATGAAATTGTCAGCGGCGTCAACGTAGGAGATCGCGTGATCGTGGGCAACCAGGCCAACTACCAGCCGGGCCAGCTAGTGACACCGAGTCCGGTCGATATGAGCTTGGCCAACTTCAACCAAACGTCGCAACAGAAACAAAGTCCGCAAGAGAAGCCACACGCGGTCCCAGCACAGGGAGGACAGAAGTAAATGTCGTCCTTTGCCATTCGCTATCCGTTTTTCATTCTGATGGCCTGCATGTTCATCGTGGTAGTGGGCACGGTGAATGTGATGAGCATGCCGGTGGATCTTTTCCCCGCTATCAAGATCCCTGTGGTGGTCGTGGCGACCTTCTATGCCGGTATGCCGCCGGAGCAGATCGAAGCCGACATCACCAACACGTTTGAGCGGTTCTTCACGCTGGGAAGCAACATCGACCACATCGAGTCGCGGTCGATGACAGGCGTCAGCCTGATTAAAGTGTACTTTACGCCGGGCACAGACCCAAATGCCGACGTCAGCAATATCTCCAACCTGGCCATGGCCGATTTGCGCCGTTTGCCACCAGGGACCTTCCCGCCGGTCGTACTTTCCTTCGACGCCGCGAACCTGCCAGTCTGCCTGATTACCGTTGAAGGCCAAGGCCTGAACGAAATCCAGTTGAAAGACTACGCGATGTTTGAGATTCGCGATCAGGTGGCCAACGTCAAAGGTGCATCGGTGCCACAGCCGTATGGAGGGACCTATCGCCAGGTGATGGTCTATGTCGACCCGCTCAAGATGGAATCCAACGGCCTGAGCATCAATGACGTCTACAAGGCCGTCAATGATTCCAACCTGATCCTTCCCGCCGGCGACGTCCGCATCGGCCCCAAGATC
>JAJYSL010000464.1 GCA_021793595.1 Acidobacteriota bacterium | reverse complement strand
GCTGGAAATCCATAACCCCCTATAGCGACTCCTATGGGTCGATCTACTACACTATTTCCTTTTTCCACGACGCACACGTGATCGTGGGAATTCTGATTCTGGCGTACGTATTCTTCCTGCCCCATTATGGGCCGGTCACTCGTACGCCCTATCGGCCGTACCACGTCGCAGCGCTCTACTGGTACTTCTGCACCGTCGTGTTGTTCTTCGTTGTCCTCATTCTGACAATCATCCCGAACGGAAAAATCTATGGCTAGGGAAATTGAAACTCGGGAGGGACAAGTCTCGCCGGTTCGGCTGTGGTTCGGGTTTTGTGCGGCCGGATTTGCTTGGCTCGGACTGGGGATCTCCGACGTCCTGATCACGTGGCGCGAATGCATCCATCAGGAAGCATTTGGGGGCTCCCGTTCGAGCAGCGGTTTGCACACGCTGAACATCGCGCTGTTCGCTCTGCTGCTGGCGATCGCGGTTACCGCGGGAATCATGTCTTACCTGAATTGGCGTAAACTTGCCGGCCAGGTCAAACTGCTCCACGCGGAAGGTACGGGAAGCCGGGAATATCTTGCGTTGATCGGAGTCTTTATCAGCATCACTCTTGGCATGGGGATGATCTGGCTTGGAATTCCCCTCCTCATCTTGAGCTTGTGCGTGAGGATTCGATGAGAGAAACGAACAAGTTCGCCCATCGGGGCATCTCCGCAACCGTTTTTCTGCTAGCGGCCACATGCGTTATCGCGGTGGGCTGCACCGGCGGTCAAACGTTGCCCACATACACGGTATCCGTGGGCGGAAATGCAATGCACGGTCGGCGCGTCATCGAGTCGAAGGGTTGTGGCTCGTGTCATACGATTCCAGGAATCCATAATGCAAACGGCGTGGTGGGTCCGCCTCTGATGTTCTTTAGTCGCAGGACCATGATTGCGGGCGAGCTTCCGAACTCTCCTGAGAATCTTGTGCGCTGGCTGAAGAATCCGCCTTCCGTGGAGCCTGGAACAGATATGCCGGATTTAGGACTTACGGATCAACAGGCAAACGATGTTGCCGCGTATCTCTATACATTGCGCTAGAGCGAAAGGATGAACATGGATCGAGTAAAAACAATATGGGCCGCCACCGCGAGGTTTTCACTTACGTGCGCGGCGATCTGCCTCCTGCTCTCTGCCGCGACCGCGCTGTCCCAGAATAAATCGAAAAATGGCGGCAACCAGCCAGGCAATGGCATGACAACTGACATTCCCGGCGCGATGCCCGGCATTCATCTCGTCACTCCCGTACCCGATGGGCAATGGACTCATCCGGCCGGAGATTATGCCAACACTCGCTACAGCCCTCTGTCGAAGATCAACACGACCAACGTGCAAAACCTGCACATGGTCAGTTCCTATTCGGTTGGAATTCCACATGGATTTGAAGGGCAGCCGCTGGTGGTGGGCGACACCCTTTATATGGTGACGCCCTATCCAAACAATCTGATCGCGCTGGACCTGACGAAACCCGGATTTCCGCAGAAATGGATTTATCAACCGCATCCCGATATCCGCTCCGTCGGCATCGCGTGCTGCGACGTGGTAAATCGCGGCGCGGATTACGCCGACGGCAAGATCATATACAACACCCTTGACGGCCATACGGTCGCTGTCGATGCCAAAACTGGAAAGCTTGCTTGGGAGACCCAGGTGGGCGACGTGAATTTGGGCGAGACCATCACGATAGCTCCTCTGGTCGTGAAAAATGTTGTCCTCACGGGCATCAGCGGCGGTGAATTGGGCGTCCGCGGCAGACTTACCGGCATGGATCTGAAAACCGGCAAGATTCTGTGGCGCGCATGGAGCAGCGGTTCCGATGCCGATGTCCGGATTGGCCCAGATTTCAAGGCGTACTACGCGAAAGATCAGGGCAAGGATTTGGGCCTGACCAGTTGGACACCCGGTCAATGGAAACGAGGGGGCGGCACCATCTGGGGATGGCTTTCCTACGATCCACAGCTCAATCTGGTCTATTACGGCACGGGAAATCCGGGCGTGTGGAATCCCGACATGCGCCCTGGCTCAAATCACTGGTCCATCACCGTCTTCGCCAGAAATCCGGAAACCGGCATGGCGAAGTGGGCGGATCAACTCGTTCCCCATGATTCCTGGGATTACGACGAGATCATGGAGAACATCCTTGTCGATATGCCGTGGAACGGCCAGGAACGAAAACTATTGCTGCACCCGGGACGAACCGGCTTTATGTACGTAATGGACCGGGAAACGGGCGAAATACTTTCCGCCGACAAGTACGTTCCGTCAACCAACTGGGCGAACGGTTACGATCTAAAAACCGGTCTGCCTGATATCAATCTCGACAAACGCGCTCACTTCGGTAAATACACGATGGATATTTGTCCTTCTTCCACAGGAGGGAAGGACTTCATACCCTCGGCGTTCTCTCCGAAAACGGGGCTTCTGTACATCCCTTCTCACAACACATGTATGGACTACGAAGGCACGGCCGTGAACTATATTGCGGGCACCCCCTACCTTGGGGCCAGCGTCCGCATGTATCCCGGCCCGGGCGGATATCAGGGTGAGTTGATTGCGTGGGACGTCGCAAAGAGAAAGGAAGTTTGGGGAATCAAGGATCCCGTCTTGCCGGTATATGCCGGGGTCCTCGCCACGGGAGGCGATTTGGTCTTCTACGGCACCATGGAAGGCTGGTTCCGAGCTGTCGATGCGCGAACCGGCAAAATCCTATGGCAAGTGAAGACTTCTTCAGGAATTATCGGAGATCCCATCACATTTGTTGGACCTGACGGCAAGCAATACGTTGCTATCTTTTCCGGGATTGGCGGGTGGATGGGCGCCACCGCGCTTCCTTCTCTTTCTACCGACGATCCCTACGGCGCGCTCGGCGCAATCGGCGCCATGAAGCCGATTAAGGGAATTACACAGCCAGGAGCGGTGCTCTATGTCTTCGGTTACTAAACTGCTCGTGCTCAGCGTTCTTGCATGGACGTCGGCCAGCTTGGCTGCCGCTACGACGCTTCGCGTCTGCGCCGATCCCAACAATTTGCCATTTTCGAACCGCGCGCAGCAGGGCTTCGAAAACCATCTTGCTCAAATGGTCGCGAAGGATCTTGGCATGCGGGTCAGTTACGACTGGTTCCCGCAGCGCTCCGCCTTCTTCCGCAAAACGCTGAACGCTGGGCAGTGCGACGTCGTCATGGGAGTGCCTTCGGGAATCCCTGTAGCCAGCACAACGATTCCCTACTATCGCTCGAGCTATGTTTTTGTCACTCGGCGAGCCAGTCACCTCGACCTTACCTCGCTGGATGATCCGCGCCTCCATCAGCTTCGAATTGGCGTTCACATTACAGGAGATCAAGACAGCAGCCTGCCTCCGGTGAATGCATTATTGAGGCGCGGAATCGTTAGAAACCTGGTCGGCTACAGCATCTACGGCACATTATCTGAAAAGAATCCTCCTTCAGACTTGATTCAAGCGGTTGCGCAAAAGAAGGTGGATGTTGCTATCGCCTGGGGACCGATGGCCGGATATTTTGCGCGTCGCGCCTCAGTTCCGCTCGCAGTAAACCCGGTGGATGTTGTTTCGCCGGATCCCAAAATGCCATTTACATTCGCCATTTCGATGGGCGTGCGGCACGGCGATCGCGCATTACTGCAGCAACTCAACGCGGAGATCCAACGACGCGAACCGCAGATCCGCCAAATGCTGAAGTCGTACGGCGTGCCCTTATTGGCCACACACCAC
>JAJYSL010000463.1 GCA_021793595.1 Acidobacteriota bacterium | reverse complement strand
CGATTTGAGACCTCATGCAATTGAAAACAGGAACCTTCTCAAGCCTATGGACCACGCAAAACTAATTGTTCTTTGGAGGCCTCTAGAATGAATGCGCCCATTCGGATACTTGCTCTTGTGGCATCTATCGTCTTTACCCTTTCTGCATCGCATGTCTTTGCACAGAGCAGCACTATTCCTGACAAGGAAATGAACGGGCAAGGAACTGGCAGCGATGTTTCCTCGCCAAGCACACAGCCCATGGCGGGAAACGCCGTCTCCAAGGGCGATCCAATCTGCGGCATTACTCACCTGGTTCGTTGCATTCAGGATCTGGGCGAGGATGAAAAGGGCATCTTTACCAGCCCGCTTCGGGTTCATCCGAAAGATGCCTATTGGTTGATGCCGTTGGGTGCCGCAACCGGACTGGCGTTCGCCTACGATGCCGATGCGTCAAAGGCTTTGGGCGTAGATGCGAATCGGACAGATATAGCCAACAACATCACGAACTTTGGTTCGTATTATGCAACCGGTGCGGAAAGTGCGGGAATCTACTTCCTCGGCTTGGCAGAAAGGAATCCAAAGTTGGCTGAAACCGGACGTCTTGGAGCAGAGGCCATCCTCGCCTCTGGAACAGTGACCCTGGTGACCAAGATGGCGTCGAATCGCCAACGGCCGCTACAAGGCAACGGGCGCGGGAACTTTTGGGCCGACGGAACCAGCCACTGGGAGTTCGACTCGTCATTCCCTTCCGATCATGCTACCGCCAGCATGGCCCTGGCTCGCGTAATTGCCGGAGAGTACCCGCACTGGTATGTTGCCCTTCCAGCCTACGGATTTGCCGAATCAATCGGCATCTCCCGCATTCTGGCAAACCAGCATTTCCCCTCCGATGTGCTCGTTGGCCAGTCGATAGGCTTTCTAGCGGGCACATACGTTCTAAATCACCACGCCTTGTACCGTCCTGGCGTCAGAAGGAATTTAGCGAGCAAACTGATCGGCTCGATCAACCCAGTCACCGAACCACGAACACGCAGCGTCAGTGCATCCATACAGATTCCTCTCGGCCGTTGAGCAATGTTCTGGATGGATCAACAGGCTTTACATGACCTGTGAACGGCCTTCGCCATGAACGCACGAGTTGAGAGGAGCATCAGTCATCGCTCAGAAGGTGAATAATCGGGCACGGCTCACCTGCGGACGACACATCGCAAGCACGCAAGAGTCGCGACAGCGCCCTCTTCATCTTCATTAGGTCCGCAATTTTCTGCTCAATCAGCTCCAGCTTATGAGCTGCGATTTCTCGCGTTTCCGAACAAGCTTTCTTTTGATCGAGTGCGAGCAGACCGGCAATCTCCTCCAGCGTGAAGCCGAGCACTTGCGCTCGCTTGATAAACCGGACTCGATTTGCCGTGTCCAGCGGATAGTGCCGGAATCCTCCTCGCGGTTTCACCGGTTCCTGCAACAAGCCGCGCCGCTGGTAATAACGGATCGTCTCGACGTTTACTCCGCCGCGTTCCGCCAGCGTGCCGATGGTCAGATAGTCTTTCACCTCGCCCCCTTTGACTCCGTACTATGGTACGGAGTTTATAGTGATTCTGGAAAGAGTTTAGAGATGCGATCTACTCTCAATGCGAAGGCTGTTTTGTTTGGCGGCGTGCTGGCCGGGATCGGCGCGTCTGCTGGTTGCGTCGGACCACTTCTCTTGCTGAGCTTAGGTATAGGAGGGGCTTGGATCGCGCACCTGACCGCTCTGGAACCGTACCGCCCCATCTTCATGGTGCTGGCTGTGCTATTTCTCGGACTCGCGTTTCGCAAGTTGTATCTCAAACCTCAGAGCTGCGCTCTCGAAGACAGCTGTGCTGCCGGCAGTACTCGCAGTGTGCAGCGAATGCTGTTCTGGGTCTTGGCGCCTCTCACCCTTGGCCTAATCGCGTCCCCCTGGTTGATAGCACTCTTCGTTCATTGAAAGGAATTTCGGATGCGGAAGTCTCTTGTTGTCGCTCTCCTCACTTGCTTCTCGTTGTCGGCGTTTGCGGCCACTCCCCAAGCCGCTACTCTGGACATGCAGAACATGACCTGCGCAACATGCGCCATCACGATTCGCAAAGCGCTGGAAAAGGTCCCCGGCGTCATAGACGCTAAGGTGGACTACGACCACAAAACTGCAACGGTGAAGTACGATCCGGCCAGAACAGCCCCCTCAGCTCTTGTGAAAGCCACTACAAACGCGGGCTTCCCTTCGACGCTGCACAGCGGAGCAGCAAAGCAATGACGCCCACGACAGTCATCCTGGAATCCACGCTGACCTGTCCGCAATGCGGTCATGCGACCTTGGAAGAGATGCCTCTCAACTCGTGCCGTTTCTTTCACGAGTGTATGCAGTGCCATGCTATTTTGCGCCCCAAGGCGGGCGACTGCTGTGTCTTCTGTTCCTACGGTTCGGTGAAATGCCCGCCGGTACAGCCGTTGGAACGTTGTAGCCATCGTTGAAGTTCACCTGTGTGTTCATACCGGCCGAACATTCCGCATAGTTCCACCCTTACCGCAGGCACTGCCGGGAGCCGCCCTTTCCAGTTTCTTGGTTGGACGATGCCTCAATTGGCAGGCAGGATCGGCAAGATCAGTGCGCGAAAGAGCTCATCCACCTGCTTGGGAGGGAGCGCATCTTTGCGTTCGATCCACCAATTTAACACCAGAATGAAACTCGAAGCTATGTGCTGGGCCAAGAGGTCCGGCGGAACCTGGCCGGCCTGCTCTCGCCGGATTTGAAGAACACTTTTCATTTGGCTCGAGACCAATTCGACCAGGACTCGCTGAAGCTGTTCATGCATAACAATTCGGCCGCGAGGGCCAATTCTGAGCCGCCTGGTTCTCCTATGCTCGTCGATGTGCTCGAAGATTGGGCGGCTAAACCAGATGATCTTTTCCGGTTCCTGTAATGATGCCGGCACCTTCGTTGTCTGGATCGCGTCGAGTATGTCCCGAATTCCGCTAACGAGCAGATCGTCCTTATCCCGGAAGTGCATGTAGAAAGTCGATCGGCCGATGTTGGCGTGGTCCAAAATCTCTTTCACCACGATCTCGTCGTAGGCTTTTTCGTGGAGCAGAGATATAAGCGCGTCGTGCAGTAGCTTTCGCGTTCTCTGAATGCGCCGGTCCGGAGCGCGCTTCGCTTGAGGCTTCATATTGATCCTTTGGCTCCGCACAGTTGCGAACAAATCGCCCGTCTTTGTCCGCTATTGCAGACCTGGGGAGTTTCTGTTCTTCCCAACCTCACGCTTGAAAGACTAACTTGATTTTCGTACAGATGTCCATTTACAAACCTTTGTGCGATGGAGACCGATGCAATGAAATCGGAAAAATATAAGGTGAAGACAGGAACGACCGGCTTGGTGCTGCACCGGGCTTCTCAATACAATTTGCTGCTCCGGGTGGGCGAGGTGTCGTATCAATGCCTGCTCCGCACCGGCGGGAATCCTAAGTGAAGTTCAGCTATTCTCAGCGCAATTCCTAAACAAAATGACTGAGTTGTCCGTTTTCGCACAATTCCGGTTACCTGTTCTTCCCGTCCTCTCGTAGGTCCGGCATAGTCTTGATCAAGAGAATCTATGTCCGTGGACACCGAAAGCACAACACTTATGAAGACCGGAGCGAGGGGTTTCCTGCTGGGGCCCATGGTCCGGAAACTCGTCCTCACTGCGCATCTCGTCTCTTCAATCGGCTGGCTCGGTGCAGTCGCGGGATTTGTCGCCCTTGACATCGCCGCGCTTACTGA